>NZ_JAZGLV010000113.1:0-200 GCF_036409085.1 Mycobacterium sp. 050134 | reverse complement strand
GCACCGCCAACACGCCAGAGTCGAGGACCGCATCCGCGAACTCAAAGCCACCGGGCTGCGTAACCTGCCATGCCATTCCTTCTCGGCCAACGCCGCCCGGCTAGAAATCGTCCTGGCAGCCGTCGACCTCGTGGCCTGGGCCCGGCTCATCGGCTTTACCAACCATTCCGGCCTGGCCCGCACTGAGATCACCACATTCC
>NZ_JAZGLV010000112.1:0-200 GCF_036409085.1 Mycobacterium sp. 050134 | reverse complement strand
GCTGGCCGAGGGCAATAAGCTGCTCGGGACCGGCCAGGAACTCGCCGAGGTGTGCCGGCACCTGGAGATCGCGGAATCAACCTGGCATCGCTGGCTAGCTCAGTAACGGCGGCATGAAGGCCAACGACGCCAAACGACTCAAGGACCTCGAAGCCGAGAACGCCCGCCTCAAGAAGCTGGTCGCCAACCAGGCCCTCGAC
>NZ_JAZGLV010000111.1:0-212 GCF_036409085.1 Mycobacterium sp. 050134 | reverse complement strand
CCGTTGCTGCCGGTGCCGCCGGTTTGACCGGCCGCGGTGGAGGCCAGGCCGGCGGCTCCATCACCGCCGGTGCCGCCGTGGCCACCGGCGCCGCCGGTTCCGGCGTTGCCGGTGTTACCGGCGGTGCCGGCTCCGGTGCCGGCTGCGCCGCCTGCTCCGGCGGTGCCGCCGTTGCCGCCGACACCGCCGGCGGTGGCGTCGGTGGAGCCGAT
>NZ_JAZGLV010000110.1:0-214 GCF_036409085.1 Mycobacterium sp. 050134 | reverse complement strand
ATGGCATCGGCGCCGTAACCGCCCAAAGCGGGGCCATTCTTGACCGGGGCGATGACACCGTAACCGGCCATCCGCGGCAGGTGCAGCAGCATCGTACAGCGGGTGGAGCGCTCGACTAGGGTGCCGATCGCCGAACGGCCCGACCCAATGATTAAGTCTCCCTCCCAGTGCCCGGGAACCGCGCGATCCTCGACCTCGGCGGGACGCTGACTGA
>NZ_JAZGLV010000109.1:0-218 GCF_036409085.1 Mycobacterium sp. 050134 | reverse complement strand
CCGCCTGCTCCGGCGGTGCCGCCGTTGCCGCCGATTCCGCCGGCGGTGGCGTCGGTGGAGCCGATGGTGGTGTCGGTGAATCCGGTGCCGCCTTGTCCGCCGGTGCCGCCGGCCCCGCCAGTGCCGCCTGCGCCGTTGGTGCCACCAATGCCGGCGGAGCCGCCGATTCCGCCGGCGCCGCCGGAGGCGCCGTTGCTGCCGCTACCCCCGGTTTGACC
>NZ_JAZGLV010000108.1:0-224 GCF_036409085.1 Mycobacterium sp. 050134 | reverse complement strand
CCAGTCGAGCCGGTCGGGCCAGTCGCCCCGGTCGCACCCGTGGAACCAGTCGCCCCAGTCGAGCCGGTCGCACCCGTGGAACCAGTCGAGCCGGTCGGGCCAGTCGCACCCGTGGAACCGGTCGCACCCGTGGAACCAGTCGAGCCGGTCGGGCCAGTCGCACCCGTCGCCCCGGTGGAACCAGTCGAGCCGGTCGGGCCAGTCGCACCCGTCGCACCCGTGGA
>NZ_JAZGLV010000107.1:0-224 GCF_036409085.1 Mycobacterium sp. 050134 | reverse complement strand
GCCGCGGCCAATGCCAGGCAGGTCTTCTCGATAACGCGACCCGCATCCTCACCCACGTTTGACTGGTCAGCGACCGCCTCGTTCGACAACCCACTAATCGGCCCGTGGGTCTTGTACAGCGTGCTGCGCAAGTCGGCCTCTTCGGTCGCCTTCACCCCTTGAGCCGCCTGCTCGGCCGCTTGCCGCAAATACTTCGCAGCCTCCTTCAACCTGGCTGGCTCGAC
>NZ_JAZGLV010000106.1:0-233 GCF_036409085.1 Mycobacterium sp. 050134 | reverse complement strand
ACCGGCCCGACCGGACCGACTGGTTCCACGGGTGCGACCGGGGCGACTGGGGCGACCGGCTCCACGGGTGCGACTGGGGCGACCGGCTCGACTGGGGCGACTGGTTCCACGGGTGCGACTGGGGCGACCGGCTCGACTGGTGCGACCGGGGCGACTGGCCCGACTGGCCCGACTGGCCCGACCGGCTCGACTGGCTCCACCGGAGCGACGGGTGCGACCGGCCCGACCGGACC
>NZ_JAZGLV010000105.1:0-234 GCF_036409085.1 Mycobacterium sp. 050134 | reverse complement strand
GCCGCCCTCAACGCGTTGCTGACGGGCAGCATTACGATCCCAGGTCTGCCGCCGATCACGCTGCCGGGCCTGCCGTCGCTGACCCTGTCCTTGGGTGCGCTCGGTACGAACCTCGACGCAGCGCTCAACGCGCTCCTGTCGGGCAGCATTACGATCCCAGGTCTGCCGCCGATCACGCTGCCGGGCCTGCCGTCGCTGACCCTGTCCTTGGGCGCGCTCGGTACTGACCTCAAC
>NZ_JAZGLV010000104.1:0-258 GCF_036409085.1 Mycobacterium sp. 050134 | reverse complement strand
ATACCAGGATCATTCCGAGCGGATTGGTCGGGGCAGCAGACGGCCACGCGGGAACAAGTACCGATAGGGGGTGCTTGATCTCTCGCCTCAGCGATCGTTCAAACTGCTTGGCGGACAGGGTCATCCCCTCGACGGAGCCATCCACCACAGCGATGCCGGATCTTAGCCCAGGTTCAATAGGTCGTCGCAACACCGGCTGATTGAAGCGATAGTAGATGGTCGTTGAGGGCTTCAGCCGGTGTTCTCCAGTTCAGTGTC
>NZ_JAZGLV010000103.1:0-269 GCF_036409085.1 Mycobacterium sp. 050134 | reverse complement strand
GGTCCGGTCGGGCCGGTCGCACCCGTCGCTCCGGTGGAGCCAGTCGAGCCGGTCGGGCCAGTCGGGCCAGTCGGGCCAGTCGCCCCGGTCGCACCCGTGGAACCAGTCGCCCCGGTCGAGCCGGTCGCCCCAGTCGAACCGGTCGCCCCAGTCGAACCGGTCGCCCCAGTCGAGCCGGTCGCACCCGTGGAACCAGTCGGTCCGGTCGGGCCGGTCGCACCCGTCGCTCCGGTGGAGCCAGTCGAGCCGGTCGGGCCAGTCGGGCCAGT
>NZ_JAZGLV010000102.1:0-269 GCF_036409085.1 Mycobacterium sp. 050134 | reverse complement strand
CCACCGAGCCACACTGACCGCCAACCGAGCATCCACCGCCGCCAACACCTGCGGGTCCTCGATCAAATCCGTGCGATACACGATCGTTGCGAACATCCGGAAATCGATATCCCCCGCAGCGAACACCGCCCCCACCTTCGGCAACCGCTCCACCATCGCCCGCGCATACCGCAACCGGCTCACCGCCAACCGCTGCGAGATCCGCAACACCGCAGCCACCTCCGCCCCGACCGCCTCCATCGCGTCGATCACCCACAGCTCCGACTGCG
>NZ_JAZGLV010000101.1:0-270 GCF_036409085.1 Mycobacterium sp. 050134 | reverse complement strand
TTCACCGACACCACCATCGGCTCCACCGACGCCACCGCCGGCGGAATCGGCGGCAACGGCGGCACCGCCGGAGCAGGCGGCGCAGCCGGCACCGGAGCCGGCACCGCCGGCGCGACCGGCAACGCCGGCATTGGTGGCACCGGCGGACACGGCGGCACCGGCGGTGATGGAGCGGCCGGCCTGGCCGCCACCGTCGCCGGTCAAACCGGGGGTAGCGGCAGCAACGGCGCCTCCGGCGGCGCCGGCGGAATCGGCGGCTCCGCCGGCATT
>NZ_JAZGLV010000100.1:0-278 GCF_036409085.1 Mycobacterium sp. 050134 | reverse complement strand
CAGCAATCCGTCGTGGTTGCGTTGGGCGGGGCTGCGGGTGTCGCGGCGTACCGCCGCGTCGTCGGGTGTGGCGTCGACGATGGGAGTCTGGTCGTTGGGGTTGCAGGCGCCGGGGGCGGCGAGTTTGGCCAGCACGGCCTCGAGGGTGGCCCGCAATTCCGGGGTGAGCAGGCCGCTCAAGGGTGACATGCCGTCGGCGTCTTGTCGGCCCAGGGTGATGGCGCGGCGGCGGGCGCGTTCGGCGTCGCTGAAGTCGCCGTCGGGGTGGAGCCAGTCCA
>NZ_JAZGLV010000099.1:0-278 GCF_036409085.1 Mycobacterium sp. 050134 | reverse complement strand
CAGCAATCCGTCGTGGTTGCGTTGGGCGGGGCTGCGGGTGTCGCGGCGTACCGCCGCGTCGTCGGGTGTGGCGTCGACGATGGGAGTCTGGTCGTCGGGGTTGCAGGCGCCGGGGGCGGCGAGCTTGGCCAGCACGGCCTCGAGGGCGGCCCGCAATTCCGGGGTGAGCAGGCCGCTCAGCGCTGACATGCCGTCGGCGTCTTGTCGGCCCAGGGTGATGGCGCGGCGGCGGGCGCGTTCGGCGTCGCTGAAGTCGCCGTCGGGGTGGAGCCAGTCCA
>NZ_JAZGLV010000098.1:0-281 GCF_036409085.1 Mycobacterium sp. 050134 | reverse complement strand
CGCCACGCCCAGGGCCCGACCGAGTCCGCGCATTGGTCGTGCGACAACTGGGACGCAATGGCCGCCGAGGTCGCTGCCGCCGGACACCTCAGCCACGCGCTGGCCTCCGGGCAGATGTACCTGGCGATGGCGCTGCGCACCCGGCTCCCCCGGGTGGGGGCACTGCTGGCCCGCGGCGCCATCAGCGTGCGGCTGGCCTCGGCGATCGTGTGGCACACCGACCTGATCACAGACCCCGACACCCTGGCCGTGGTCGATGCGGCGCTAGGCGAGGACGCCGC
>NZ_JAZGLV010000097.1:0-288 GCF_036409085.1 Mycobacterium sp. 050134 | reverse complement strand
AAGCACGCCACCAATTCTCGACGGAGAGCGCCACGCCCCTGGACATACAGCGAGCGGTAGATGGTCTCATGAGAGATCCGCATAGATCCATCATCAGGGAAATCGACCAGCAACCGGTGAGCGATCTGCTCAGGACTCCACGCCGTGGCCCATCGTCGGTCCTGGCGACGCCCCTTGTTGCGGCCCTTCCACCGCGGCGCCGCAGGCCCCGCGACAGGCGAGCCGTCAGCTAGACGAACCATTCCGGCAAGCCGATCGGCCACGTACTTTTGCAGCTCTGCGTTGACC
>NZ_JAZGLV010000096.1:0-294 GCF_036409085.1 Mycobacterium sp. 050134 | reverse complement strand
GCCATCCTCGAAGCCGAACCACAGGTATTACAGGTCGGCATCAACTACGGCGACGCAGCCAAGCTCACCAACACCTGCGCCGCCGAAACCGACGTACGCCGCACACCCGATGCCGGCCGCTACCTGATCACCAACGAAATCGCCAGCGGCCCAGCCATGTTCGACACCACACGCCTCAATCAAGCCGGCGGCCTGAAAGCCACCGACCCCGACCCCCTCACCGAACTCCAACGCCGAGCACTCGCCCTCGGACAACAAACCGCCACCCTCGACGAAATACTCTGCACCACCACA
>NZ_JAZGLV010000095.1:0-303 GCF_036409085.1 Mycobacterium sp. 050134 | reverse complement strand
AGTCGAGCCGGTCGCACCAGTCGAGCCGGTCGCCCCAGTCGCACCCGTGGAGCCGGTCGCCCCAGTCGCCCCGGTCGCACCCGTGGAACCAGTCGGTCCGGTCGGGCCGGTCGCACCCGTCGCTCCGGTGGAGCCAGTCGAGCCGGTCGGGCCAGTCGGGCCAGTCGCCCCGGTCGCACCCGTGGAACCAGTCGCCCCAGTCGAGCCGGTCGCCCCAGTCGCACCCGTGGAACCAGTCGCCCCAGTCGAGCCGGTCGCACCAGTCGAGCCGGTCGCCCCAGTCGCACCCGTGGAGCCGGTCGC
>NZ_JAZGLV010000094.1:0-311 GCF_036409085.1 Mycobacterium sp. 050134 | reverse complement strand
CTCGTCGGGATCCTGGGATATGGGGGGAAGTCCGATCGCCGTTCACCGCAAGAGAAGATCGATTCGCTACATCCTGACGCCCTGATCCGCGAGGCGGCTTTTGCGGTTCGCGACTACCTTTACTCCGATGGTTGCCTTCAAGTCACAAACCTTGATGTGCATGATCCTGAGAATGAGGCCGCCGATAGGGTGGCGCTGGCAGCCTTGGCGAAGTTAGGCACGTTTGCCTCACCGCAGATTCACCAGGGAACGCTCACCCAGTTGCGCGCACCGCAGATCAGCAATCGAAAACGGCTTTGTGCGTTACCCGA
>NZ_JAZGLV010000093.1:0-315 GCF_036409085.1 Mycobacterium sp. 050134 | reverse complement strand
AGTGGGTTGTCGAACGAGGCGGTCGCTGACCAGTCAAACGTGGGTGAGGATGCGGGTCGCGTTATCGAGAAGACCTGCCTGGCATTGGCCGCGGCGTTGGAGGCCGCCGCCGACCGCTACACCACGACCGACCATACCGCCAGCGCCGTGTTGACCCAACCAAGCTAACCGCTGTCGCCGCGAATTCACAGGGCCACGATAAGCGCTTCATCACGACGCGCAATAAGTAGCGCGAGCCCATCGGCTCTCTCGCAAAACGCCCATTGCGGAAACGCCTCACACGGGCGAGAGCGCCAACAAGCGATCAACGCTGTG
>NZ_JAZGLV010000092.1:0-329 GCF_036409085.1 Mycobacterium sp. 050134 | reverse complement strand
ATGCGCCCGAGCCACAGTGGCATATCGAGGCAGCAGTTCAGAAACGAGTTGATCGACTGCTCGGTGGCCTCGCGGTCGGAGTCGGCGATCAGGCTCACGACCACCTTGGCCGGGTCTGGATTGGCGACTAGACGCTGCACTAGCGCGTCGGGATACTCCGAGGCCGCCTCGAGCATGGCCGGCACGCTGAAGTCGCGGTTGACCGCAATCCGTTGGCGCTCAGCGTCGGGAACCTCGGGGCTGGCCAGCAGGCGCCGACACAGCATGAACGCCTCGGCATGCTTACCGATCCAAAAAGCGCACACCGCCTGCTCATCGATCGCGCGCCA
>NZ_JAZGLV010000091.1:0-342 GCF_036409085.1 Mycobacterium sp. 050134 | reverse complement strand
ACTGGGCCTTGCCGCAGTTAAGAATGGGCTTGTCATGGCGATGCTCGTTGCGCTGGCCCTGGAAGCCTGGGAGCGTTCCGCCAACGCCGCCACCGCATTCGCTAATGAGGCCGCCGAGCTCGGTGACGTGGTGCTGGGCAGCGTGGGGACCAACGCGGAACGCCGTGGAGCTGCCGTCGACCGGGCTATGGAAGCGGTCGACTCCTACGAAATGCTTCCGATGGGCTTGAAGTCGTTCAATACGACGCAGGGTCTTCATCGTCGCCTAGCCAAGCGGGGCAGGCAGTACCAAAGGGCGGTCGAACAGTTCGAAGATGTGGGGCGCCGTTCCACCAGGCTGGG
>NZ_JAZGLV010000090.1:0-347 GCF_036409085.1 Mycobacterium sp. 050134 | reverse complement strand
ATTCAGCGATGAATATGTCGCCACACTGGCCACCAATATGGGTGGATCGGTATTGTATGGCACGGGTGGCGCTAGCAAATTTCTATACTCCCGGCGAGATAATCGTGTTATTAAGCAAGCAAATGATTTTCATGCATGGGTGCGGAACACGTACGACAAGCGGCCGAAAAAGGCGCACGCCCAGTTTATAAACGAGGTTTTAGACGGGCTCATTTCGTCGGATCAAAAACGTTTCCAAGCAGAAGAGCGGCGAGCCAAAGGTTATGACACCATCATCGCCTGGACTATCGTTGCCGTCGACGCTTTGGCGCTGACGACTGGATTGGCAGAGCCGTATCCAGGGAGTA
>NZ_JAZGLV010000089.1:0-362 GCF_036409085.1 Mycobacterium sp. 050134 | reverse complement strand
CAGGCGATTTCGAATGCGATTGCTGGTGCGGGGATCTCTTTGGGCAGCCTGCAGACCGGGGGAGCGGCGGGGGTGCTCAGTGGGTTGAGTTCGTTCGGTGCCACGGTGGCCGGCCCGTATCAGGCCCTGTTCACCAACACCGCCAACAACTTGCAGGCGATCGGGAACACCTTCTCTACCAACCCGTTCCCGTTCCTGCACCAGCTGGTCAACAATCAGATCGGTTATGCCCACCAGATCTTCACGGGCCTTCAGAATCTGCCGACCGAGTTGGCCAACCTGCCGGCGGCCATCCAGGCCGGCATCCAACAGATCGCCAGCTTCAACCCCGGTGCTTTTGTGCAGCAGCTGATCAACACCCA
>NZ_JAZGLV010000088.1:0-365 GCF_036409085.1 Mycobacterium sp. 050134 | reverse complement strand
AACGGCGGCACCGCCGGAGCAGGCGGCGCAGCCGGCACCGGCACCGGCACCGCCGGCGCGACCGGCAACGCCGGAACCGGCGGCACCGGCGGACACGGCGGCACCGGCGGGAACGGCGCCCAAGGCGTCACCAGCACCAGCCCGGGTGTAGCCGGTGGTAGCGGCAGCAACGGCGCCGCCGGCGGCGCCGGCGGGCAAGGCGGCTCCGCCGGCCTTGGCGGCACCAACGGCGCAGGCGGCGTCGGCGGTGCAGGCGGTGTCGGCGGACACGGCGGCACCGGATTCACCGACACCACCATCGGCTCCACCGACGCCACCGCCGGCGGAATCGGCGGCAACGGCGGCACCGCCGGAGCAGGCGGCGC
>NZ_JAZGLV010000087.1:0-371 GCF_036409085.1 Mycobacterium sp. 050134 | reverse complement strand
GGTCAAACCGGGGGTAGCGGCAGCAACGGCGCCTCCGGCGGCGCCGGCGGAATCGGCGGCTCCGCCGGCATTGGTGGCACCAACGGCGCAGGCGGTGTCGGCGGCAACGGCGGAGTAGGCGGCACCGGCGGGCAAGGCGGAACCGGTCTTAACGCGACAGGCTTACCCGGAAACGGGACCGATGGAGGTTCTGGTGGTACAGGCGGTGCGGCCGGAGCTGGCGGCGCAGCCGGCACCGGAGCCGGCACCGCCGGTAACACCGGCAACGCCGGCATTGGCGGCGCCGGTGGCCACGGCGGCACCGGCGGTGATGGAGCCGCCGGCCTGGCCTCCACCGCGGCCGGTCAAACCGGCGGCACCGGCAGCAACGG
>NZ_JAZGLV010000086.1:0-388 GCF_036409085.1 Mycobacterium sp. 050134 | reverse complement strand
GCCGCGTTCAACGCCGCATTCAGCGACGCACCCAACCCATTCAGCGACGCACTCAGCGACCCACCGATGCCATTAAGCGCCGCACTGAGCTCAACGCCCAGGCTACCCAGGTTCGGGAACGCGAACGGCGGCAGCGTGATCGGCGGGAAGCCCGGCAACGCCAGGTTGCCCGTTAACACCGCGTTGATCGCCGCATTGATGTCAGCACCGATATTCGGCAACGAAATCGGCGGCAACGCCGGCAGCGTGATCGGCGGCAGACCCGGCAGAGCCAAGCTTCCCGACAGCAACGTGTTGATCGCGGCGTTGATGTCAGCACCAATATTCGGCAACGAAATCGGCGGCAACGCCGGGAACGAGATCGGCGGCAGACCCGGCAACGCCAGGC
>NZ_JAZGLV010000085.1:0-398 GCF_036409085.1 Mycobacterium sp. 050134 | reverse complement strand
ACGTCGGTTTCGGCGGCGCAGGTGTTGGTGAGCTTGGCTGCGTCGCCGTAGTTGATGCCGACCTGTAATACCTGTGGTTCGGCTTCGAGGATGGCGATCAGGCGGGTCATGTAGTTGTCGGGGGCAAAGAACTGCCAGCCGTGGCCCAGGTGTAGCCAGAACCGTCGGTCGATCTGGGCGGAGAGCTGCGCGAGTTGCGCGGCGGGCTCGGCAGCGGGGTTGGCATCGACGAACTCAAGGAACGCGTAGCGCTCTGCCAGCAGCGCCCGGTCATCGGCGGATAGGCCGGTGTCGACGACCAGCATGCGCCCGAGCCACAGTGGCATATCGAGGCAGCAGTTCAGAAACGAGTTGATCGACTGCTCGGTGGCCTCGCGGTCGGAGTCGGCGATCAGGCT
>NZ_JAZGLV010000084.1:0-400 GCF_036409085.1 Mycobacterium sp. 050134 | reverse complement strand
GCGTCGCAGCCCGGTTTGGTGCAGCCACGGTCCTTGGCGTAGAGCATGATTCGCTGCGCGGGGGAAGCGAACCGTTTGGTGTGGTGCAGCGCCAGCGACCTGCTCTGGTCGAAGATCGCCAGGTAGTGGTGCGCGTGGCCGGCCCAGCGGATCACCTCTGACATCGGCACCAGGGTGCCGCCGGCGGTGAGGGCTTTGCCGGCGGCGGCTTCCAGGTCCTGCAGGGTGGTGGTGACCACGATCGAGACCGGCAGCCCGTTGTGTTGGCCCAGTCGCCCGGAGGCCAGCAGTCCGCGCAAGCCGGCCAGCAATCCGTCGTGGTTGCGTTGGGCGGGGCTGCGGGTGTCGCGGCGTACCGCCGCGTCGTCGGGTGTGGCGTCGACGATGGGAGTCTGGTCGT
>NZ_JAZGLV010000083.1:0-402 GCF_036409085.1 Mycobacterium sp. 050134 | reverse complement strand
GTTGCTTATCGGCACGACCTTGGGTTACTTACACCTGCACGGGGCCCGGCCCGAGAACACTCTGTCCGATCTGGCCTGAGTCTGAATCCATGACTATCTGGCAGCGCCGGACGGGACGATGGACAGTCCAGAACTACCTGACAGCGTGCCGCCGGTTGCTTATCGGCACGACCTTGGGTTACTTACACCTGCACGGGGCCCGGCCCGAGAACACTCTGTCCGATCTGGCCTGAGTCTGAATCCATGACTATCTGGCAGCGCCGGACGGGACGATGGACAGTCCAGAACTACCTGACAGCGTGCCGCCGGTGCCGACGCGACGTTCGACGGCAAGTCGTTTCGACGCAAGGCGTCGCGACACTCACCGGCCGAGCAATGAAGCATCTCCTCGTCGCCGCACCG
>NZ_JAZGLV010000082.1:0-417 GCF_036409085.1 Mycobacterium sp. 050134 | reverse complement strand
GGCGTTGATGTCAGCACCAATATTCGGCAACGAAATCGGCGGCAACGCCGGGAACGAGATCGGCGGCAGACCCGGCAACGCCAGGCTGCCCGACAACGCCGCGTTCAACGCCCCATTCAGCGACGCACCCAACCCGTTCAGCGACGCGCTCAGCGACCCACCGATGCCATTAAGCGCCGCACTGAGCTCAACCCCCAGGTTGCCCAGGCTCGGCAGCGTCAGCGGCGGCAGCGCCGGGAACGTGATCGGCGGCAGGCCCGGCAACGCCAAGGTACCCGACAGCGCCGCGTTGATCGCCGCGTTGAGGTCAGTACCGAGCGCGCCCAAGGACAGGGTCAGCGACGGCAGGCCCGGCAGCGTGATCGGCGGCAGACCTGGGATCGTAATGCTGCCCGTCAGCAACGCGTTGAGGGCGGC
>NZ_JAZGLV010000081.1:0-424 GCF_036409085.1 Mycobacterium sp. 050134 | reverse complement strand
GCCCCGAAGCAGCACCCAACCCAGCAAGACAAGCCACAACCTGAAACCACCGCGAAATACACCCCGCCGCAGCAGCATCAGCCCTGACGGCGTCGTCCTGGCGGCGTAACGCGTTGTGACCGCGTTTCGCCCATTTGCGCTCTCCGTCCGCCGTGTTGAACTCGTTAGTACTCCTGACTATGTGACGATGAACAAGCCGTGCCTCTGCTGCATTCCGCACGTACCCTAAGAGTTCTTCAGCCACTACCACGTCACCCCCGCGGTCAAAAGCAATTTCGCCCGCAGCGCCCTTAGCAAAATTACCGAGCTCGATGCCCTGTTCAAGGATGCCGGTGGCGGCGTTGGCGGAACGCTCCCAGGCTTCCAGGGCCAGCGCAACGAGCATCGCCATGACAAGCCCATTCTTAACTGCGGCAAGGCCCAG
>NZ_JAZGLV010000080.1:0-427 GCF_036409085.1 Mycobacterium sp. 050134 | reverse complement strand
TGCCGAATATTGGTGCTGACATCAACGCGGCGTTGAATGCGCTGTTGTCGGGGAACCTGGCGTTGCCGGGTCTGCCGCCGATCTCGTTCCCGGCGCTGCCGCCCATCACCTTCCCGTCGTTCCCCAACCTGGGCAACCTGGGTGTTGAGCTCAGCGCGGCGCTCAACGGGATCAGTGGCTCGCTGAGTGCGTCGCTGAACGGGTTGGGTGCGTCGCTGAATGCGGCGTTGAACGCGGCGTTGTCGGGCAGCCTGGCGTTGCCGGGTCTGCCGCCGTTCACCTTCCCGGCGCTGCCGCCTTTGACGCTGCCGAACATCGGTGCTGACATCAACGCCGCCCTCAACGCGTTGCTGACGGGCAGCATTACGATCCCAGGTCTGCCGCCGATCACGCTGCCGGGCCTGCCGTCGCTGACCCTGTCCTTGGG
>NZ_JAZGLV010000079.1:0-434 GCF_036409085.1 Mycobacterium sp. 050134 | reverse complement strand
TCATACTCGACTGGGCCTTGCCGCAGTTAAGAATGGGCTTGTCATGGCGATGCTCGTTGCGCTGGCCCTGGAAGCCTGGGAGCGTTCCGCCAACGTCGGCACCGAGCTCTTTAATGAGGGCATGGAGCTCGGTAATTTTGCTGAGGGCGCCGGGGACGACATAGCTTTTGACCTCGCGGGTGCCCAGCTAGATGCTGCAGCGAGTGTAGGGCCCACGCGAACGAACGAGGAGTTCTGGGGTCTTCATCGTCGCATAAACAAGTCGAAGAAGGCGTTCAAAGCGGCGTCCGAAGACGTCGAAGAGGTGCGGGCCAGTTACGCCAAATTGCGCTCCCGGTCCGACGCCGTCAGGGCTGATGCTGCTGCGGCGGGGTGTATTTCGCGGTGGTTTCAGGTTGTGGCTTGTCTTGCTGGGTTGGGTGCTGCTTCGGGGC
>NZ_JAZGLV010000078.1:0-452 GCF_036409085.1 Mycobacterium sp. 050134 | reverse complement strand
GTGGAACCAGTCGAGCCGGTCGGGCCAGTCGCACCCGTCGCCCCGGTGGAACCAGTCGAGCCGGTCGGGCCAGTCACACCCGTCGCACCCGTGGAACCAGTCGCCCCAGTCGAGCCGGTCGCACCCGTGGAACCAGTCGAGCCGGTCGGGCCAGTCGCACCCGTCGCACCCGTGGAGCCGGTCGCCCCAGTCGAGCCGGTCGCACCCGTGGAACCAGTCGGTCCGGTCGGGCCAGTCGCACCCGTCGCCCCGGTGGAACCAGTCGAGCCGGTCGGGCCAGTCGGTCCAGTCGCACCCGTCGCCCCGGTGGAGCCAGTCGAGCCGGTCGGGCCAGTCGCACCCGTCGCCCCGGTGGAGCCAGTCGAGCCGGTCGGGCCAGTCGCCCCGGTCGCACCCGTGGAACCAGTCGCCCCAGTCGAGCCGGTCGCACCCGTGGAACCAGTCGAGCCGGT
>NZ_JAZGLV010000077.1:0-477 GCF_036409085.1 Mycobacterium sp. 050134 | reverse complement strand
AATCCGGCACTGGGCGGCACGGCCGTAGCGATACCTTTCGCGGTTGTCGTTTGCATGCTTGGGATCACTGCTGCGATGGGGATGATTACTACTTTGATCACCTTCTCGGTGTTAAACGGACAAAAGGCGGACGATGTGACGTCCCGCTATAAAGCGGTGGCCACGGGTGCGGTTCTCACCAGTGGGGTGGTTGCGGACGAGGTGGACGCGGCGGCTGCGGAGTCCACGGTGTCTAGCTTCGAGGTCATCGCCGATGGCGTGTCGTGTGCGGTAGCCATGCCGGGTGATGCCAGCAGTGCACGGGGTGCACGCGCTCGATTAAGCAATCATATCGGTCAGGGTGAAACCGGCAGAGCCGGAATAGTCGGCGAGGCGCCGGATGATCCGACGCCGCAGTCGACCATGCCCACCATGGCTAAGCTAACCGCGGTGTCGGGGCAGACGGCGAAGCTTTCTCAGGGGGACGCCTCCCAACAC
>NZ_JAZGLV010000076.1:0-481 GCF_036409085.1 Mycobacterium sp. 050134 | reverse complement strand
CGGACCCTATGCCAGCGTGGCGCACTGGTCGGTGGTCTCCACCGCGTGGCTCAACACACCACCAAGCGTGCAGCTCAAACCGCTAAACAGCGCTGGTTAGAAGCCCATCGCGGCACGACGGCGCCCCACCAACTGGCGTCCTCGGTGTGAACCGGGCACTCGCTGATGCGGTGGTGTGGAGCCTATGACCTAACCAGAAGCCAAACGACCATGGATTGGCTGTTGAGCGCACCGTCAAGGTTTTCCTCGAGGCATGGCCGCTATCTAGGTGAACCGCGTGCCCCCCGGGGGACGGGGTTTCCACCACCGCGGCGCCTCGGTCCGCGATCTGGTGCGTTAGAGACGGCTACATGGCCCCATCACGCTAGTGTCGTGAGTCGTTAATAGGGTGAATTCAACTGATCGTCGCAACACCTCGAAGTGTGGAGGTGTCCGATGGGCAGGCCTGAGGGATGGATGATTACGGTGACGGGGCGGCCGG
>NZ_JAZGLV010000075.1:0-491 GCF_036409085.1 Mycobacterium sp. 050134 | reverse complement strand
GTTATCGCAAAATGTGTGTCGGTGGTGGTGGTGATCGTCATTTAGGGTATTGCGGGAGGCTTTGGCGTGCTTGCGTATTGGTGGTGGCGGTGTTGTGCGATGGTGGGACGTGTTGTTGAGCCCGCGCATGCAGTAAGCTCGGCCGGCTGGTCAGTCAAATCAGTGCGAGGAGTGAGAGTTGTCGAGTCCGTGGGGGTTGCTTGCTGATGGTTTTAGGATCATTACCGCGCTGGGTAACATCGCCGAACATTCCTACAATCTTGCCAGCGGTGATTCCCGCGATGTTGAGTTAGCTTTGGCGGATTTGGGCAGTATCACCGCAGACCTTGGGGTTACTGCGAAGTGGGTCGGCAAGTACAAGTTTGCTGCGTTGGGTGGGGCGGAACTTATCGCGTCGGCTATCACCGTTGTCGAGTTGCTGGAGCAAACAACTGGGTTAGCGACTCCGGCCGACGGATGGGGCCTGAGAAAGAGTGCGGGCGAGTTTTCTG
>NZ_JAZGLV010000074.1:0-492 GCF_036409085.1 Mycobacterium sp. 050134 | reverse complement strand
CCGGGCGTCGGCCCGACCGGGCAGGCCTTCGTCGACGGCCTGCACTCGCGCATCGGCGCGCAGTCGTTCGACGTCTACCCGGTCAACTACCCCGCAAGCAACGAATGGGCCACCGGCCTCGACGGCATCCGCGACGCGGGCACCCACGTCGTGAACATGGCCCACGACTGCCCGAACACCAAGATGGTGCTCGGCGGCTACTCGCAGGGCGCCGCGGTGATGGGCTTCGTCACCTCCGCCGCCGTGCCCGACGGGGTCGACCCCGCCACCGTGCCCAAGCCGCTGGACCCCGACATCGCCAGCCACGTCTCCTCGGTCGTGCTCTTCGGGACGCCCAACGTCCGGGCAATGAACTTCCTCGGCGAACCGCCCGTCGTCATCGGCCCGATCTTCCAGCCCAAGACCATCAAGGTCTGCGCCACCGAGGACCCGGTCTGCTCCGACGGCCTCAACTTCGCCGCCCACGACACCTACGTCACCGACAACCAATTC
>NZ_JAZGLV010000073.1:0-530 GCF_036409085.1 Mycobacterium sp. 050134 | reverse complement strand
GGGTTGGATATGTCGTTTCTGATCGCTACGCCGGATTTGGTGGAGAGTGCGGCGCAGAGTTTGTCGGGGATTCGTTCGTCGTTGGCGGAGGCTGCGGCGTCGGCGGCTAGTCCGACGACGGGGGTTGTGGCGGCGGCGCAGGACGAGGTGTCGGTTGCGATTGCATCGTTGTTCGGCAGTTTTGGGCAGGAGTTTCAGGCGCTGAGTGCTCAGGCGCAGTCGTTTCATGCGCAGTTTGTGTCGTTGCTGAATGCGGGCGCGGGGGCGTATGCGAGTGCGGAGGCGGCCAATGCCGCGAAGGCGGTTCTCGGTGGTGGTTTGGACGGCAGCGTCTTGCGGAGTACCGGGCAGAGCCTGGGTGCAGTGGTGTCGGGTGGTCAGGCGGCTGTTGGGCAGTTGGCCGGCAGCGTGGGTGGGGGTGTCAGTGGTGCGGTGACGGCGCTGGGTAATGGCAGTATCGGGGCGTTTGTGGGTGGTGAGCTGCAGACGGGGGCGCAGGCGATTTCGAATGCGATTGCTGGTGCGGGGAT
>NZ_JAZGLV010000072.1:0-541 GCF_036409085.1 Mycobacterium sp. 050134 | reverse complement strand
CGTTGGCGTCGCTGCCTGCGGCGTGGCGGCCTGACCCCGAGCACCGCGGTGATCCCGGCAAGCCGGCGGTGCTGGTGCGCTGCGATACCGCCGGGGCCACCCATGATTTCGCCGCAGCCTGCCGCGCCGCTGGGGTGGGGTTCTCATTCGGCTACCCCGTCGATTGGCGGGTGCAAGACGCTGTGGACACTCAACCTCGGTCACGGCTGGTATCCGGCGATCGACACCGACGGCGGTATCCGCGACGGTGCCTGGGTTGCCGAAGCCACCAACCTGGTCACCCTGTCCTCATGGCCCACCAGAACCCGGCTGATCCTGCGTAAAGAACGCCCCCACCCCGGTGCACAGTTGCGGTTCACCGACGCCGACGGGATGCGGGTCACCGCGTTCATCACCGACACCCCGGCTGGTGTCGTGCCCGGGCAGGTCGCGGGTTTGGAGTTGCGGCACCGCCAACACGCCAGAGTCGAGGACCGCATCCGCGAACTCAAAGCCACCGGGCTGCGTAACCTGCCATGCCATTCCTTCTCGGCCAACGCCG
>NZ_JAZGLV010000071.1:0-551 GCF_036409085.1 Mycobacterium sp. 050134 | reverse complement strand
ACCGGAGCGACGGGTGCGACCGGCCCGACCGGACCGACTGGTTCCACGGGTGCGACCGGGGCGACTGGGGCGACCGGCTCCACGGGTGCGACTGGTGCGACCGGCTCGACTGGGGCGACTGGTTCCACGGGTGCGACTGGAGCGACCGGCTCGACTGGGGCGACCGGGGCGACGGGTGCGACTGGACCGACTGGCCCGACCGGCTCGACTGGCTCCACCGGAGCGACGGGTGCGACTGGCCCGACCGGCTCGACTGGTTCCACGGGTGCGACCGGCTCGACTGGGGCGACCGGTTCGACTGGGGCGACCGGTTCGACTGGGGCGACCGGTTCGACTGGGGCGACTGGTTCCACGGGTGCGACCGGGGCGACTGGTTCCACCGGGGCGACGGGTGCGACTGGCCCGACCGGACCGACTGGTTCCACGGGGGCGACCGGTTCGACTGGGGCGACCGGCTCCACGGGTGCGACGGGTGCGACTGGCCCGACCGGCTCGACTGGTTCCACCGGGGCGACGGGTGCGACTGGCCCGACCGGCTCGACTGGTTCCAC
>NZ_JAZGLV010000070.1:0-552 GCF_036409085.1 Mycobacterium sp. 050134 | reverse complement strand
CCGGCCGCCCCGTCACCGTAATCATCCATCCCTCAGGCCTGCCCATCGGACACCTCCACACTTCGAGGTGTTGCGACGATCAGTTGAATTCACCCAGTGCACGAGTGTGATTCGGTGACACGCTGAGTCTTTCAGCCATTCGGCCGTCGGTGGGCAGCATCGGTGATGCGTACGACAATGCGTTGGCCGAGACGACGATCGGGCTCTACAAGGACGAATGTGTCCGCGCCGACTCCCCGTTTCGCCGTGGGCCTCTGAACACCTTGGGCGACGTCGAGTACGTCGACGCCGACTACGTCGCCTGGTTCAACCAACAGCGCCTCATGCACCGCCTCGGATGCGTTCCACCCGCCGAAGCCGAAGCCCGCCACTGTTCCCAACGCGTGACCGACCAACCGGCCGGCTCACAAAACTCGAGGGTGCATGAAACCCGGGATGGTTCACAGCGCCGCGGCCTCGGTGTGCCTACGCTCGCGAGACATATAGCGATCCTGTGCCATCGCCATTTTCGAATGCTTGAGGTGATCGGCGCCCACGTGAGCGGTGCACGGC
>NZ_JAZGLV010000069.1:0-595 GCF_036409085.1 Mycobacterium sp. 050134 | reverse complement strand
GGTGAATTCAACTGATCGTCGCAACACCTCGAAGTGTGGAGGTGTCCGATGGGCAGGCCTGAGGGATGGATGATTACGGTGACGGGGCGGCCGGCGATGCGCTCGCCGGGATGTCCACCGATCCGTCGAGATCTGGAGCGGTTGTTCTGGGTGAAGATCGCGCAGGGGCTGACCAGTGAGGACGCGGCCCTAGCGTGCGGCGTGTCGGGACCGGTGGGTTCGCGTTGGTTCAGAGATCGTGGCGGCATGCCATCGATGCAGCTCAATGCGTTATCCGGGAGATATCTATCGTTTGCCGAGCGTGAGGAGATCGCGCTGCTCAAAGCTCAGGGGGTCGGTGTGCGTGAGATCGCCCGTGGGATCGGGCGGGCACCGTCGACGATCTCGCGGGAGCTGCGGCGCAATGCCGCCACCCGCAGTGGAACGTTGGCGTATCGGGCCTCGGTGGCCCAATGGAAGGCCGAGTTGATGGGGCGCCGGCCCAAGGCGGCCAAGCTGACGGTCAACGCAGAGCTGCAAAAGTACGTGGCCGATCGGCTTGCCGGAATGGTTCGTCTAGCTGACGGCTCGCCTGTCGCGGGGCCTGCGGCGCCGC
>NZ_JAZGLV010000068.1:0-608 GCF_036409085.1 Mycobacterium sp. 050134 | reverse complement strand
TGTTCGCAACGATCGTGTATCGCACGGATTTGATCGAGGACCCGCAGGTGTTGGCGGCGGTGGATGCTCGGTTGGCGGTCAGTGTGGCTCGGTGGCCGTCGATGACGCGGGCGCGGTTGGCGGGGCAGGTCGACAAGATCGTGGCGGCCGCCGATGTGGATGCGGTGCGCCGCCAGCGCGCCGCCCGGGTCGATCGGCAGGTGTGCGTGGATGACACCGAGGGTGGGATGGCCGAGATCCGCGGCAGCCTGTTCGCCCCGGACGCGCACGCGCTGGACGGGCGGCTGGACGCGGTGGCGGCCACGGTGTGCGCCCACGATCCGCGCAGCCACGCGCAGCGCCGCGCGGATGCGTTGGGGGCGTTGGCTGCGGGGGCGGATCGGTTGGGGTGTCGTTGCGGGCGCGATGACTGTTTGGCGGGGGCGCGCCGGCCCGCCTCGCCGGTGGTGATCCATGTGGTCGCCGAGCGGGCCACTCTCGACGGCACCGGGGATGCGCCGGGTTCGGAGGTGGGGGCGGACGGGTTGATCAGCCCCGAGCTGCTGCGGGAGCTGGCTCGGTCGGCCCGGTTGGTGGCGCTGGTGCATCCGGTCGACTCTGCGCCGGAG
>NZ_JAZGLV010000067.1:0-686 GCF_036409085.1 Mycobacterium sp. 050134 | reverse complement strand
AGGGCTGATGCTGCTGCGGCGGGGTGTATTTCGCGGTGGTTTCAGGTTGTGGCTTGTCTTGCTGGGTTGGGTGCTGCTTCGGGGCTTTTGGTGTATTTGGCTGCTTTTCGGTCGCGTGATAACGCCCGTAAGGTCGGCGATGTGATTAACGGTTATTGGGAGCTGGCCGCTGGTGCTGGTGGCGGGGGTCGGCCCAGTGCGGTGGCCGGGGGGTTGGCGTCGAGTGGGTCGGGCGTCTCGCGCTTCGCGAGTGTGCCTGGGTTGGCGGGGGGGTCGGGCGGTTCGCGCGGCCCGCTGCGTGCTGGTGTGGCAGAGGGTGAACCGGCTAGTGGTGGGGGGTCGGGGCAATCTGTTGTGGGGCCACAGGCTCCGGCCGCGTCGGTGTGCACTGTGTCTGCTTTGGCTCAGCTGGCTGGGTCGTTGGGGCACGCCGCGGGGTTGTCGGGGCAGGCTTCCCCGCGCAGCAATTCGATCACCCAGGCGGTCGGACCGGCGCAGCAGCTCGCCGCGGTGACTGAGCACCGCCGAAAGGCCACGCCCCGCACCCTGGACGGTGTTGCTGAAGCGGCTGCGCTCGCCGAGCACGCTGAAGCCGGCGCCGCCGCCGGCATGGTTGATGCCGTGCGCGCACCCGTCGAGGCTCATACCCCGCCGCCCCACCTGCGCCCCACCACCGCAGTAGGCCG
>NZ_JAZGLV010000066.1:0-718 GCF_036409085.1 Mycobacterium sp. 050134 | reverse complement strand
CCCGCATTCGAGGATGAAGGTTTTGGCGATGCGCGCTCGGTGCGCGTGGGTGTGCGGTTGGGGCTGTGATGTGGTGGTGAGCTGCGGTCGTCCGTTCCTGCCTCGCCCAGCTTGCGGTAGCGGCGGGCCGGGCGGTCTGTCGTGGTGATCGAGACCTGGACGCGTTGGGCTTTTCGCCGCAGCGGTCAACGCTCGTCAACAACCGCAGCGGGCCAGCCGCAGCCACGGTGAGACACGAGGACCGGCGGTATGAGTGCGTTTCCTAAACAGCTCGCACTTCACTCGCGGGGTTTCGTCATGTCCCCTCGCCGCGCCGCCACCGATGTCCGTGGTCAGGACGGGTTGCCCAGCGTTTGGGCTGTGTCCTGGTCGGTCTTGGTGTATGACTTCTGGGCTGTTTGCAGGGCCTCGGCGAGTGCTTGACACGCGTGCTGGATGGCTCGGGCGGCGTCTTGGCGGGTTTGCACTTTGTCGCCGACGGCGCTGTTGGAGGGGCCGCTGATGACGCCGTGGGTTTCGTAAAGTTTGGCAATCAGGTCGACACTTTCGGTGGCCTCGGCCCCTTTACCGGCGGCGTCGGCGGCTTGGGTGTTGCGGCCGGCGAGTTGTTGAAGCTCGGCGGCATCGACGGTCAGACGCGACATAGCTCTCTGTCCTGGTCAATCGTGGAGGGCACAGCCGTGGCGTGGCCGTGTGGTGATTGTGACCCCGCCGTAGA
>NZ_JAZGLV010000065.1:0-726 GCF_036409085.1 Mycobacterium sp. 050134 | reverse complement strand
TACACCAAAAGCCCCGAAGCAGCACCCAACCCAGCAAGACAAGCCACAACCTGAAACCACCGCGAAATACACCCCGCCGCAGCAGCATCAGCCCTAATGGCGTCGGACCCGGAGCCCAGCCTGGTGGAACGGCGCCCCACATCTTCGAACTGTTCGACCGCCCTTTGGTACTGCCTGCCCCGCTTGGCTAGGCGACGATGAAGACCCTGGAACACCTCCATCGTCGCTGTGGGCCCTGCGTTGTTTTCGTAGAAATCGATCGTTGCAAGAGCCTCGTCGGTGGCAGCTCCGCGGCGAAGAGATTCGGTCTCCGCGCTGTCCCGGGCCATATTACTGAGCTCGATGCCCTCATTAACGATCCCGGTGGCGGCGTTGGCGGAACGCTCCCAGGCTTCCAGGGCCAGCGCAACGAGCATCGCCATGACAAGCCCATTCTTAACTGCGGCAAGGCCCAGTCGAGTATGAGCGACCCACTGCGCTTGATCATCGATGATGTTGGCTAGGTGCAGATCCAGAGCCGCAAGCTTTTTCGTCCGACCCTGCTGCTCGGCGTTGCGGTCGGTATAGCCCTCCGACGCCGAACCCGCCCACCGAGCACCCGCAGACGCCGACCCCAGCTGCTTAGCCACTCCAGAAAACTCGCCCGCACTCTTTCTCAGGCCCCATCCGTCGGCCGGAGTCGCTAACCCAGTTGTTTGCTCCAGCAACTCGACAACGGTGATAGCC
>NZ_JAZGLV010000064.1:0-933 GCF_036409085.1 Mycobacterium sp. 050134 | reverse complement strand
CTAGGGCATGTCTGACAAACGTCGGGTCCAGGCGACGATGGCGTTGAGAACGGCTGCGCCGCGGTAGACGATGGCGAGTTTGTCGTAGCGGGTAGCCAGGCCGCGCCACTGTTTGACGTCGCAGAAGCGCCGTTCAACGACGTTGCGGCCCTTGTAATCCTCGGCGTTGAAGGCCGGTGGGCGGCCACCGGCTGATCCCCTTCGCTTGCGATGTCCCTGTTGATCGCGGGGTTCGGGGATCACCGCGCCGATGCGGCGCTTGCGCAACAGCGTGCGGTTGTGTCGTGAGGAGTAGGCCTTGTCGGCACGGACCCGCTGCGGTCGGGTCCGTGGCTTCCCGCCGCCGTGACGAGCGACTTTCAAATGGTTGAGCAAATGCTCGAAGACGGGACTGTCGCCGGCTTGGCCGGGTCCGACAAGGATGACCAGAGGCAGTCCAGCACCATCGACGAGCTGGTGAATCTTAGTGCTCAGCCCGCCGCGAGAGCGGCCAATGCCGTGGTCAGGCGGCTCGATGCGGAGATTCTTGTAATTCGACCCAGCCCCCTGTGAGGCGGGTGATGTTCGTGGCGTGTTGGTGCGCACGCGCGATCGAGGAATCCACCGCCACCGCCCAATCGATAGCGCCGACCCGCTGGGCAGCAGCCAGCAACCGGGCCAGTACCTCATCCCACGTGCCGTCCGCACTCATCCGCCGATGCCAGGTCCAGATCGTCTGCCACGGACCGAACACCGCCGGGACATCACGCCAGGCGATCCCACACCGGTACCGGTAGATGATCCCTTCCACCATCGAGCGGGCATCCTGAAACGGCCTGCCCCGCTTACCCGTCCGAACGGGAAGAAGATCAACGATCAAGGCCCACTGGGCATCGGTAAGCAACTGAAACCGCGACATACCCCAAGCCTCACGCACAACACCCGAAACCATTG
>NZ_JAZGLV010000063.1:0-973 GCF_036409085.1 Mycobacterium sp. 050134 | reverse complement strand
TGTCGATTGGGGGCGTTTGCCGAGCACGATTGTGTATTCGGCGTTGGCTAATATCTTGACTTTGCAGCAGCTCACCGGGCTGGCGATCCCCTTCGCCGGTTCGGCGTGGGAAGGCTCGCCGATGTCCCCCTACCAGGGAGACTGCTTCACTGACGGTTCCCACAACTTCACCCACGTCGCGGCGCTGCTGCAACAAGAACAACCACAACACTGGTCCGGCGCCGCCGCACACGCCCACAACTCCGCGAAATCACAACTCATCGCCCAGGCCCAGACAATGGCCGCCCTGGATCAGGAATTCGCCGCGCTAGTGAAAGACCACGCCCACGTCGTCACACAAGCGCAATTAGGGACGGGAATCGAACAAGCATTTCTGCTCGCACTATATCCAGTCATCCTGGGATTGGAGAGCCACCCAACAACCTTCAATTTCGCAATGACGGCCGCAATCACCGCCGCCGCCACATCAATCACGGCGGCAGTGGGCCTGCTGGCCTGGTGCCTCGGCTCCTCCATCCAAACCCTGCAAGCGGTCGACAACCTCGAATACAGCGACGTGATCAAGGCCGCCCAAACAATCATCGACCAGCACCAACCAGCCACCACCAATCCCGTCGACACAACCTCCACCGGCCCGTCCGCCCACGACAGCACGCCAGCAAACCTGTCGAGCCCGCCCCCACCCACAACACACCGCACATCCGCCAGCACAGACCACGCTCGCCCCTCAGACCCTCAACCCCGCCCACTCACCCGCGACCAGCAACCCCCCACCACCTCACCACCACCACCGCTGTTAAGTCCGACGACGCCAACCCACCCCGATCGCATCAACCCCCAAAACAGCAAAACCCCACAACACCCGCCCACACCCCCCGAACACCAACACAGCCCCGCCACGCCCCCACACCAACAGCCCTCCCACGACCCATCCCGTCAACCCAACAACACCGCAACAACACCCCTCGCAACC
>NZ_JAZGLV010000062.1:0-983 GCF_036409085.1 Mycobacterium sp. 050134 | reverse complement strand
GTGCGGCTGGCCTCGGCGATCGTGTGGCACACCGACCTGATCACAGACCCCGACACCCTGGCCGTGGTCGATGCGGCGCTAGGCGAGGACGCCGCCCGGCTCGGGCCGCTGTCGGTGACCAAGACCGCCCAACGCATCGACGCCCTCATCGCCCAACATGACCCCGCCGCGGTGCGCCGCTCTCGCGCTGCGGCCCGCGGCCGCCACGTCACCCTCACCCCCGCCGACCACGCCACCGGCACCGCGGGCCTATGGGGATCGCTGTATGCCACCGACGCCGCCATCCTCGACCGCCGCCTGACCCAACTCGCCGGGCAGGTCTGCGCCGACGATCCGCGCACCGTCGAACAGCGCCGCGCCGACGCCCTGGGCGCCCTGGCCGCCGGCGCCGCCAGCCTGGCCTGCGGCTGCGCCAACCCCGACTGCCCCGCCCACCTCGATGCCGACCCACGCGCCGCGGCGGTGACCATCCATGTCGTGGCCGATGCCACCACCCTGACCGCCCCGCCCGACCCGCACACCGCCGGCCCACCCCAGCGCCGCCCGCTCACCCCCGACATGACACTGGCCCAGGCGCTGGCCCCCCACCCCGAACCTCCGGCGCCGAGGTTGCCCGCGGCCCACCTCACCGGCGGGGTCAGCCTGCCCGCCGCGCTGGTCGCCGAGCTGGCCCGCGCCGGCGCGCGCGTCAGCCCCCTGCTACTTCCCGCCGAGGTATCCCCCGAGCCGGGCTACCGGCCCTCGGCCGCGCTGGCCCGGTTCATCCGCTGCCGCGACCTGACGTGTCGCTTCCCCGGCTGCGACCGGCCCGCCGACCGCACCGACATCGACCACACCCTCGCCTACCCCGCCGGGCCCACCCACCCGTCCAACCTCAAATGCCTATGCCGAAAACACCACCTGCTCAAGACGTTCTGGGCCGGCTGGCGCGACAAGCAGTTTCCCGATGGCACCATCGAGTGGACCTCACCCACCGGGCATAC
>NZ_JAZGLV010000061.1:0-1014 GCF_036409085.1 Mycobacterium sp. 050134 | reverse complement strand
ACGGCGGCATGAAGGCCAACGACGCCAAACGACTCAAGGACCTCGAAGCCGAGAACGCCCGCCTCAAGAAGCTGGTCGCCAACCAGGCCCTCGACATCGACATGCTCAAGGAAATCCAGGCGGGAAATTTCTGACCCCGAACCGCAAGCGCCGCGCTGCAGCGATGCTGCGCGAGCGGTTCGGGGTATCTGAGCGCCGTGCCTGCGCAGTCGTGGGCATCCACCGTTCCACGATGCGCCTGACACCAGCCCCGCTCAGCACCGAGGAGACCGCGTTGCGGGCCTGGCTGCGCCGATTCTCCACCGACCGGCCGCGCTGGGGGTGGCGGCGAGCAGCGAAAATGGCTCGCCGCGCGGGCTGGCAAGTCAACGACAAGCGCGTCCGCCGACTGTGGCGCGACGAGGGGTTGAGAGTCCCTCAGCGCCGCCGCAAAAAGCGGTTGACCGGTATCGGTGTCGCCGTGGGCGCAATGTCGCCGATCCGGCCGAACGTCATCTGGGCGATGGACTTCCAATTCGACTCCACCGCCGACGGTCGCAGCATCAAGCTGCTGAACGTGATCGACGAGTTCACCCGCGAAGCATTGGCCATCGAGGTGGATCGCAGCATCAATGCCGACGGTGTCGTCGCGGTGCTTGATCAGCTCGCCGCCGCACGCGGTGCGCCAGCCTACGTTCGTTTCGACAACGGCCCCGAGTTTGTCGCTCATGCCGTGAGCGATTGGTGCCGATTCAACAGTGCTGGTTCACTTTTCATCGATCCGGGCTCGCCATGGCAGAACGCTTGGATCGAGTCATTCAACGGCCGCCTGCGCGACGAACTGCTCAACCTGTGGCGCTTCGAATCGCTATTGGAAGCCCGCGTGATCATCGAAGACTGGAGGACCGACTACAACGCCAACCGGCCGCACTCCGCCCACGGTGAACTCACCCCAGCCGAGTTCGCCCTACAGTGGACCACGACCCATCAACCCCAAGCCGCATAGCGACTGGACCACCAACCGGGTCCCTCTCA
>NZ_JAZGLV010000060.1:0-1042 GCF_036409085.1 Mycobacterium sp. 050134 | reverse complement strand
TGGCTTCCCGGTCCGTATGAGGGGGACTGTCTGGAGAAGCGGTCGCAGTGCTTCACACAGGTGGCTTCGCTGCTGAGCCAAGCCCGTGTTCCTGGTTGGAGCGGTACGGCGGCCGGGGCGTATTCCGACATTTTGGGGCAAATGATCGGCGTGGCACGCGGGCTTGGAAAGAATGACACCGGCATGGCACGCGACGTAGCGGCGCAGGCCGAGGTGATCGGAGATGCGCAAATCGCAATTTCAGCCGGCCAAGGTTTTTTGGCGGCCGCGCTGCCCATCGTACTGGTTATGGAATCTCGACCCGAGACGGTTATAGCGGCGGCCACCCTCGCTCTGGTCGCTACGAGTATGGCGGTCGCCGAGGCTCTTTTCTATCTCATTCGTAGTCTTGTTTCGGCTTATCGCGTCGCGGGCTTAGCGCATGACCACGACTACCGGGTCCCAAAATGGTCGATACCTTCAGTCATCGCGATGCATTCCGCGTCCCCTGCCGGTGTCCAGGCTGGTCCTATGGGGATGGGGTCCGATGGTGTTGCCGGCTATTCGGGCTCGGTTGTTGATGGGGGTGTGACCGCTATAGCTTCGATTCCTGGTCCGGCCAGTGCGGGGTTGGCTGCGGTTGAGGGTTCGGGCGTTGGTGTGGGGGGGACTGGGGTGGTGAGCCCGGCGTCCGGGCCGCGGCCGTCGGTGCAGTCGGCCAACCGTGCGGTGGCGGGGGTTTCGTTGTGGGAGCGTTCTGTGGTGCGGGGCCCGGGTGTGGTGTCGGTGCGTGACGGGTCTGCTATTTCCGGGCACGTGGCGGGGGCGGCGGGGGTGTCGAGTGGTAAGCGTGCGCCATTGAATGCCGGGTTGGCGGCGGGGGCTGTGGGGGATGCGGATGCGTGCGCTGAGGATCTGGTGCGTGCATGAGTGCGGACGTGAGGAGTGCGTTGATGACTGAAGTGACGGTCGAGCCAGCCAGGTTGAAGGAGGCTGCGAAGTATTTGCGGCAAGCGGCCGAGCAGGCGGCTCAAGGGGTGAAGGCGACCGAAGAGGCCGACTT
>NZ_JAZGLV010000059.1:0-1311 GCF_036409085.1 Mycobacterium sp. 050134 | reverse complement strand
AGGCCGGCATCCAACAGATCGCCAGCTTCAACCCCGGTGCTTTTGTGCAGCAGCTGATCAACACCCAGATCGGCTACGCCCAAACCATCACCACCAGCCTGCAAGCGGCCGGCCAAGACCTCGTCACCGGCATCCAGACCCTGCCCACAGGCCTGGCGACAGCCTTCCAAGACCTCCTAGCGGGGGACCCCTCCGGCGCGTACGCCGCCCTCAGCACCGCGCTCGAGACCGCTTTCCTGCCCGGATTCAGCCTCGCCCAACTACCGTCGGGGCTTTTCGGTGTGACGCCGCTCGGGCCCTTGGGTGACCTCGCGCCCGTTCTCGCCATCCCCGGCCAGATCGCACAAAGCTTCACCGACCTGCTGCCCCTCGGCACCGTCCCCCACATGGTGGCGCAAAACGCAACCAACCTCCTCGAAGCGTTCACGAATTTCGGTACCACGCTGGACCTGACAGCGTTGAAGATCTACTTCGGGATTCCGCTGCAGTTGGTTCTGGACGGTATCGGTGGGCCGATCAACGGGTTAGGCGCACTCAACTCCAGCGCGGTGGCGCTGGGAAGTGCGTTGCAGACCGGTGATCTGACGGGCGCCCTGACCGCATTCCTCGATGCGCCAGCGAATGTCGCCAACGCGTTCCTCAACGGCACCACGAGCTGGTTGCTGCCGTCGGCCGATCTGGGCGGTGGCCTGACTTCGGCTGTCGAGATCCCCTTCGGGGGTATTCTCACGCCGCTGGCGATGCCCACGCTGGTGATCAGTTATCAAGGGACGTCCTCGCCGTTGCCCTTCCTCGGTGGCACCGGCGTCGGTGGACTCATCCCGGGCCTGCTCGGCTTCGGGCCTCAGCTCGCTTCGGCGATCACGTCCAGCCTGTAGGCGCCAACGGGAGGATGCCGGCGCTGCCCGGCGTCCTCCCTTCGCGCAAGAGCGGCCCCGCGCGCCACGCGGCCAGTGCCCCGTCCTCTCATGTGAGGCGGGTCGCCGTGAATCCGCGGCTCGCGCAACTCCTGTGAATACATCGTGTGACATTTGGCTGGTGCGTTAGTTGTTATTAGGCTCGTGTCGAACTTGGTTACTGCGGGGTGAGTTTCCGGTGGGTAACTGATAGTTGGGAAGTACAAGGGGGCCTCGCGCGTGGTGTGCGCGGGGCCCTTGTGGTGTTCGTGTGCAGTGCGGGGTGACCGCCGGTCATCGCCTGTTTGTGGTGCGAGGAGGGGTTGGATATGTCGTTTCTGATCGCTACGCCGGATTTGGTGGAGAGTGCGGCGCAGAGTTTGTCGGGGATTCGTTCGTCGTTGGCGGAGGCTGC
>NZ_JAZGLV010000058.1:0-1324 GCF_036409085.1 Mycobacterium sp. 050134 | reverse complement strand
CGGTGGTTTCAAGGGATCGATGCAACACCCCTTTTGGCTTGAGGAGTGTTGTGGGTTCGAGTGTGGTGTTGCGTTCGAGGATGCCGGCGTTTTGGGAGCACGTTAGGCGGGGTCTGAATCCGGGAGAAGCCGGTGTTGCCGTTGGCGTGTCGGAGGGTTGTGGGCGGCGGTGGTTCCGTGAGGCTGGCGGGGTGAAACCAGCTATTCGCGCGCTGAATACGTCGGGTCCACGACCGCGGTTGACACTTGAGGAGCGGATCGAGATCCAGGCCGGTGTTCATGCCGGTGAGTCGTTGCAATCGATGGGTCGCCGGCTGGGTCGGGCGACCTCGACGATCAAGCGTGAGATCGATAACAACTGCCAGTTACGTAACCGGGGTACCGGTCGTAAGTCGGGATATCGGCGTAAGTACGCGTTCGGCGCACGTCAAAGCGGAAATGCGGCGACGGTGCAGTACCGGGCGATGTCGGCGCATGATCGCAGCGCCGAGAACGCTCGACGGCCCAAGCGGCGCCGGTTGGCCATCGATGACAGGTTGCGCGTCGAGGTGCAGACTCGGTTGCAGTTACGTCATAGCCCGTACCAGATTGCCCGGCGGCTGCGTGACGACTTTCCCGACGATCCGGAGATGTGGATGTCACACGAGGCCATTTACCAGGCCCTTTACGTCCAAGGCCGGGGCTCGCTGCGCCGGGATCTGCACCAGTGCCTGCGCAGCAAGCGCGCGGTGCGCCGCTCTCAGCATCGGCCCGGGGAACGTCGTGGCCGCATCCCGGGGATGGTCATGATCAGTGAGCGTCCCGCCGAGGTAGCTGACCGCGCGGTGCCTGGGCATTGGGAAGGTGATCTCATCCTGGGCAGCACCGCTTCGGGCTCGGCGATCGGCACCCTCGTCGAACGCCGCACCCGATTTGTGATGCTGCTGCACTTACCCGACAACCACGGCGCCTTGGCCGTGCAAGAAGCCATCGTGGCCAAGATGACCGAGCTGCCCGACCATCTACGGCGGTCGTTGACCTGGGATCAAGGTAGCGAGATGGCTAACCATCTGGCCATCGCCGCCGCCGCCGATCTCGACATCTACTTCTGTGATCCACACTCGCCATGGCAACGCGGCAGCAACGAAAACACCAACGGCCTTCTCCGCCAATACTTCCCCAAAGGCACCGACCTATCCCTGCACGGACCCGGGATCCTCGACAACGTCGCCGCCGAACTCAACGGCCGCCCCCGCCAAACACTGAACTGGAAAACACCGGCCGAAGCGCTCAACGAACTACTCTCACAACCAACAGCTGTTGCATCGATCCCTTGAAACCACCG
>NZ_JAZGLV010000057.1:0-1406 GCF_036409085.1 Mycobacterium sp. 050134 | reverse complement strand
CAGGCGATTTCGAATGCGATTGCTGGTGCGGGGATCTCTTTGGGCAGCCTGCAGACCGGGGGAGCGGCGGGGGTGCTCAGTGGGTTGAGTTCGTTTGGTGCCACGGTGGCCGGTCCGTATCAGGCCCTGTTCACCAACACCGTCAACAACCTGGGGTTGATCGGGAATACGTTGGTGTCCAACCCGTTCCCGTTCCTGCACCAGTTGGTGAACAACCAGATCTTCTATGGTCAGACGATCGCCACTCAGTTTGCGGCCGGGATTCAGAATCTGCCTGCCGAGTTGGCCGCCTTGCCGCGGGCGATTCAGGCCGGGATCCAGCAGATCGCGAACTTCAATCCGGTCGCGTTCGCACAGCAGCTGATCAATACCCAGATTGGCTATGCCCAAACCATCGCCACCGGATTGCAAAGTGCCGCACAAGACCTCGTCACCGGCATCCAAACCCTACCCACGGGCCTGGCGACAGCCTTCCAAGACCTCCTAGCGGGAAACCCCTCGGCCGCGCTCTCCGATGTCGGTTCCGCGCTGAAATCGGCTTTTCTACCCGGATTCAGTGTCGCTAACGACAATTTGGTTTTCACCGTGACGCTTACCGGGCCACTGGGTGATCTGGCACCGATACTCACTATCCCTGGGCAGATCGCGCAGAGCTTCACCGACCTGCTGCCCCTCGGGACCGTTCCGCACATGGTCGCGCAACACGCAACCAACTTGGTCAACGCATTCACCAACTTGCGAACCGTTATCAATCTGAATGTGGGCACCATTACCTTCGGGATTCCGCTGCAGTTGGTTCTGGACGGTATCGGTGGGCCGATCAACGGGTTAGGCGCACTCAACTCCAGCGCGGTGGCGCTGGGAAGTGCGTTGCAGACCGGTGATCTGACGGGCGCCCTGACCGCATTCCTCGATGCGCCAGCGAATGTCGCCAACGCATTCCTTAACGGCACCACCGATCTGACGTTGCCCCCAGCTTCACTCTTCGGCCTGACGTCGGTGCTCCAGATTCCTCTTGGGGGAATTCTCACTCCGACCGAACTCCCCACTCTCTTCCTCGGTAATACCGGCGGCCCGTTGACTCCTGTCAGGTTTACGGGTGGTGGCACCGGCATCGGGGGAATCATCCCTGGTCTGATCGGCCTCGGCCCTCAACTTGCGGCGGCCATCACGTCCAACATGTAAGGCGCGGTTCACGTAAATCCTGTGAAAACACATGTTGTCCTGTCGTTCTGACGGGAGGCGTTATTACGCTCGTCTCAGTTTTGGTTACTGCGGGGTAAGTTCCCGTCGCGTAACTGGCAGTTGGGGAGTGTGAGGGGGGCCTCGCGCGTGGTGTGCGCGGGGCCCTTGTGGTGCTCGTGTGCAGTGCGGGGTGACCGCCGGTCATCGCCTGTTTGTGGTGC
>NZ_JAZGLV010000056.1:0-1598 GCF_036409085.1 Mycobacterium sp. 050134 | reverse complement strand
CGGCAACGCCAGGTTCCCCGACAACAGCGCATTCAACGCCGCGTTGATGTCAGCACCAATATTCGGCAACGAAATCGGCGGCAACGCCGGGAACGAGATCGGCGGCAGACCCGGCAACGCCAGGTTCCCCGACAACAGCGCATTCAACGCCGCGTTGATGTCAGCACCAATATTCGGCAACGAAATCGGCGGCAACGCCGGGAACGTGAACGGCGGCAGACCCGGCAACGCCAGGCTGCCCGACAACGCCGCGTTCAACGCCGCATTCAGCGACGCACCCAACCCATTCAGCGACGCACTCAGCGACCCACCGATGCCATTAAGCGCCGCACTGAGCTCAACACCCAGGCTACCCAGGCTCGGCAACGTCGGGAAGGCGATGGGCGGCAACGTGATCGGCGGGAAGCCCGGCAACGTCAGGTTGCCCGTCAACACCGCGTTGATCGCGGCGTTGATGTCAGCACCAATATTCGGCAACGAAATCGGCGGCAACGCCGGGAACGAGATCGGCGGCAGACCCGGCAACGCCAGGCTGCCCGACAGCAACGTATTGATCGCCGCGTTGATGTCAGCACCAATATTCGGCAACGAAATCGGCGGCAACGCCGGGAACGAGATCGGCGGCAGACCCGGCAACGCCAGGTTCCCCGACAACAGCGCATTCAACGCCGCGTTGATGTCAGCACCAATATTCGGCAACGAAATCGGCGGCAACGCCGGGAACGTGATCGGCGGCAGACCCGGCAACGCCAGGCTGCCCGACAGCGCCGCGTTCAACGCCGCATTCAGCGACGCACCCAACCCGTTCAGCGAAGCGCTCAGCGACCCGCCGATGCCATTGAGCGCCGCACTGAGCTCAACACCCAGGTTGCCCAGACTCGGCAACGTCGGGAAGGTGATGGGCGGCAACGTGATCGGCGGCAAGCCCGGCAGCGCCAAGGTACCCGACAGCGCCGCGTTGATGGCCGCGTTGATGTCAGCGCCGAGCGCGGGCAGCGACGGCAGGGTGAACGGCGGCAGGCCCGGGAAGGTGATCGGCGGCAGACCCGGCAGCGTCAGGCTGCCCGTGAGCAATGCGTTGAGCGCACCGCTGAGGTCAGTGCCGAGGGCACCGAGCGACAGCGTGATCGGCGGGAGGCCGGGGAACGTGAAGGCCGGCAGCCCGGGGATCGTGATCGGCGGCAGACCCGGCAACGCCAGGCTGCCCGACAGCGCCGCGTTGAGCGCGGCGTTGATGTCAGCACCGATGTCCGGCAACGAAATCGGCGGCAACGCCGGGAACGTGATCGGCGGCAGACCCGGCAACGCCAGGCTGCCCGACAGCGCCGCGTTCAGCGCCGCATTGAGCGAGGCACCCAACCCGTTCAGGGACGCGCTCAGCGACCCGCCGATGCCATTGAGCGCCGCGCTGAGCTCAACACCCAGGTTGCCCAGGTTCGGGAATGCGAACGGCGGGAGGGTGATCGGCGGCAGACCCGGCAACGCCAGGTTCCCCGACAGCACCGCGTTCAGCGCAGCGTTGATGTCAGCACCGATGTTCGGCAACGAAATCGGCGGCAACGCCGGGAACGTGATCGGCGGCAGACCCGGCAACGCCA
>NZ_JAZGLV010000055.1:0-1723 GCF_036409085.1 Mycobacterium sp. 050134 | reverse complement strand
GTGGCCATTGTCGGGTCGGGCAATATTAGTACTGACCTGCTGTATAAGTTGTTGCGGTCGCAGTGGTTGGAGCCGCGGTGGATGGTGGGTATTGATCCTGAGAGTGAGGGTCTTGCCCGCGCCCGTGGGTTGGGGTTGGAGACCAGCCATGAGGGGGTGGATTGGTTGCTGGCTCAGTCGGAGACGCCGGATTTGGTGTTTGAGGCGACGAGTGCGTATGTGCATCGGGATGCGGCGCCCAGGTATGCGGCGGCGGGGATTCGGGCGATTGATTTGACGCCGGCTGCGGTGGGTCCGGCGGTGATCCCGCCGGCGAATTTGCGTGAGCACCTTGATGCGCCGAACGTCAACATGATCACCTGTGGTGGTCAGGCGACGATCCCGATCGTGTACGCGGTGTCGCGGGTGGTGGAGGTTCCCTATGCCGAGATTGTGGCGTCGGTGGCGTCGGTGTCGGCGGGGCCGGGGACGCGGGCCAACATTGATGAGTTCACCAAGACCACCAGCCGGGGTGTGGAGACGATCGGCGGGGCCAAACGGGGTAAGGCGATCATCATTTTGAATCCGGCGGATCCGCCGATGATTATGCGTGACACCATCTTCTGCGCGATCCCCGAGGACGCCGACCGCGACGCGATCGCGCAGTCCATTCACGAGGTGGTGGCCGAGGTGCAGGCCTATGTGCCGGGGTATCGGCTGCTCAACGAGCCGCAGTTCGACGAGCCGTCGCTGCATTCGGGTGGGCAGGCGGTGGTGACGACGTTCGTGGAGGTGGAGGGTGCCGGGGATTATCTGCCCCCCTATGCGGGCAATCTGGACATTATGACCGCGGCGGCGACCAAGGTCGGTGAGCAGATCGCCAAGGAGTCCTTGTCGGCGACGGCGCCAGGAGCCCAGCCATGAGCACACACGACATTTTCTTCGATCCGATCTGGGATGTCCGGTTGACCGACACGTCGCTGCGGGACGGCTCGCATCACAAGCGCCACCAGTTCACCAACGATGAGGTGGGTGCGATCGTGGCCGCCCTGGACACCGCCGGGGTGCCGGTCATCGAGGTGACCCACGGTGACGGGTTGGGGGGGTCGAGTTTCAACTATGGGTTCTCCAAGACCCCCGAGCAGGAATTGATCACGCTGGCCGCCGAGACGGCCAAACAAGCCAAGATCGCGTTTTTGATGTTGCCCGGGGTGGGCACCAAGGAGGACATCAAGGAGGCCCAAAACAACGGCGGGGCGATTTGTCGGATCGCCACGCACTGCACCGAGGCGGATGTGTCGATTCAGCACTTCGGCCTGGCCCGCGAGCTGGGTTTGGAGACGGTGGGGTTTTTGATGATGGCCCACACCCTGTCCCCGGAGAAGCTGGCGGCCCAGGCCCGGATCATGGCTGATGCCGGCTGCCAGTGTGTCTACGTGGTCGATTCGGCCGGGGCGTTGGTCCTCGAGGGGGTGCGTGACCGGGTCGCGGCGCTGGTCGCCGAGCTGGGCGATGACGCCCAGGTGGGCTTCCACGGCCACGAGAACCTCGGTTTAGGGGTGGCCAACAGCGTGGAGGCCGTCCGCGCGGGCGCTAAGCAGATCGACGGTTCGTGTCGGCGGTTCGGCGCGGGTGCGGGCAACGCCCCGGTCGAAGCACTCATCGGGGTGTTCGACAAGATCGGCGTCAAGACCGGGATCGACTTCTTCGACATCGCTGATGCCGCCGAAGAAGTCGTCGCCCC
>NZ_JAZGLV010000054.1:0-2075 GCF_036409085.1 Mycobacterium sp. 050134 | reverse complement strand
ACCGGCTCGACTGGTTCCACGGGTGCGACCGGCTCGACTGGGGCGACTGGTTCCACGGGTGCGACCGGGGCGACTGGCCCGACCGGCTCGACTGGTTCCACCGGGGCGACGGGTGCGACTGGACCGACTGGCCCGACCGGCTCGACTGGTTCCACCGGGGCGACGGGTGCGACTGGCCCGACCGGCTCGACTGGTTCCACCGGGGCGACGGGTGCGACTGGACCGACTGGCCCGACCGGCTCGACTGGCTCCACCGGGGCGACCGGACCGACTGGCCCGACCGGCTCCACCGGGGCGACCGGACCGACTGGCCCGACCGGCTCGACTGGCTCCACCGGGGCGACCGGACCGACTGGCCCGACCGGCTCCACCGGGGCGACCGGTTCGACCGGCCCGACTGGACCGACTGGCCCGACTGGACCGACTGGGTCGACCGGGTCGACCGGCCCGACTGGACCGACTGGCCCGACCGGACCGACTGGACCGACTGGACCGACTGGACCGACTGGACCGACTGGACCGTAAGCCAAAGGAAGGGGTGGTCGCAGGCCACCCCTTCCAGGCCCGGGCAAGGGGTGGCCGCAGGCCACCCCTTTCTGGACGGTGCACTCAGGTCAGAATTGCGGGAAGTTGTCGTGGTGGGTGTACGTGACCGGGTCGCGTTTCTCACCAATCTCGCCGTAGGTGTACCGCTCGCGGCCTAATGACTCAGCTCACGGCGTTTGTCTTTGAGTAATAAGTAATTGATGCGTCAATCGTCTTCGCGCTGATGCGATCGAGTTACCGGCGGGCTTCACGTATCGCACCGCAGTGCGTCGGGCATCGGATGCCGATCGTTACGCCCTCGCCGATCTGGTGGATAGATCTGAGACCCCATCTCGAGCTGCACAGTGGTCCAGCGAACGACACACACGCCTCGAGGACACGGTCGGCAACGGCCGACTTGACCAATTGCGGTTGCCGACGAATAGCTGGACCAATAAATCCCACCGTTGACTCAACCGAGACGCGATTTCTGGCCCGATCCGATACCACCGTATGTGATTGCCCGATACCATCTGAGCTGTGTCTGAAGTAGTGACCGCGCGGCCAGCCATCTGTCTCAACATGATCGTGAAGAACGAGGCTCACGTCGTCGCGGAGACGCTGGATTCGGTTGCGCCATACATTAGTTCCTGGGTGATCGTCGACACCGGTTCCACCGACGGGACCCAGGACCTGATCCGCGACCACATGGCTCGTCTGGGCATTCCGGGCGAGCTTCACGAACGACCATGGCTGAACTTCGGCCATAACCGCACCGAGGCATTGAATCTCGCTCAGGGCCACGGCGACTACATCTGGGTCATCGACGCCGACGACGTGGTGGTGGGTTCTCCTGAGTTCAACAACCTCGATGCCGACGTCTACTTCATGACCATCGCCGATGCTTCTATCGCCTACCGGCGCGCGCAGTTGTTCCGTGATGGGGCCCATGTGCATTACCAAGGTGTCGTCCACGAAGCCCCGGTGTGGGACGGCTCATGCGTTGTCGCAAATCTTCAGGGCGAGTCGCGCATCGCGTCTCGCCGCCTCGGTGCCCGCAGCCTGGATCCGCAGAAATATGCGCGTGACCGCGATCTGTTGTTGGCTGAGGTCGAGCGTAACCCTGAGGACAGTCGGTCGGTGTTCTATCTGGCGCAGAGTTACTTCGATCTGGGTGATTTCGTCAACGCGCGCAAGTGGTATGAGCGGCGAGTCGAGATGGGCGGCTGGGACGAGGAGATCTACTATTCGATGCTCCGGCTCGCGGAGTCGATGGCGCAACTCGATTGGCCGTGGTTGGTTGTTCAGGACGCTTATCTGAAGGCTTGGGAGTTTCGACCGACCCGCGCCGAGGCGCTGCATGACATCGCACGGCGGTACCGTGAAGATCAGCGCTACCTGCCTGGTCACTTGTTTGCTCAGCGGGCTGCTCAGATCCCGTTTCCTGAGCAGGACTTGTTGTTCGTTGGTGCGGAGGTCTATGCGTGGCGCGCGATCGATGAGCAGGCGGTGTGCGCTTTTTGGATCGGTAAGCATGCCGAGGCGTTCAT
>NZ_JAZGLV010000053.1:0-2221 GCF_036409085.1 Mycobacterium sp. 050134 | reverse complement strand
TTGGCGACTCCTGTGACTCCTGGCCCGCCGCCTGCTTGCGGCGGTTTCGCATGCGTTGGTGGCGGACGTTGTCTCGGCGGCGTGGCTCGATCTGGTAGCGCTCTTTGACGATCGTGCGGCCCTGGACTTCGGTGATCGCAGTGCCGTCGACGTCGCGTAGAGCGTAGGGCTGGCCGGTGCGCATGCAGGTGGCGATTCGGGTTACCAGCAGGGTAGCCAGGTGGCAAATCGCGGAGTCGTGGTGGCGGTCGCCGGCCATCAGCCGCTGGTACTTCGCAGCGATCTGCGGATCAACCTTGCGGGCTTGATCGGCTGCGGTGCAGAGCATTTCACGTAGCAGTGGGTCGCCAGCCTTGGTGATCGAGGATTCGACCTGGCTCACCCCGGACTGGCTGACCTTGGGGACCAGGCCGGTATAGGCGCGGATCGCGGCCAGCGAGGTGAACCGGTGGGGATCACCGATCCGCCCAGCGATCACGGCGCTGATGACCGGTCCGACGCCCGGAGCGGAGGCCACGATGCCCTCGGGATCGGCGTCGGCGTAAAGGTTGGCGACCCGCTCATCGATCTGCTTGATTTGCCGAGTCAAAAACAGCGCCTGTTCGGCTTCATGGGCGATGTCATCGGCCAGTTCAGCGAAGTTCATCCCGTCTGAGCCCCACAACAGGAGGGTTTCCTTGGCGGCCGCGATGAGCCCGGTGGCATGCTCGCCGCGCCATGCGCCCCGGGAGCGGGCGATCAAAAACCGGCTTAGACGGCCCTGGCCAAGGTGGATCACTGCGTTGGGGTCGGCGTAGCGGGCGAGGAACTCTAATGCCGCGATGCCGTAGTTCGAGCCGAGCACTGCATACCAGGCCGGCCCGAGAAGTTCGACCAGTGCGTCGAGTCGGGCGTAGACCGCGACCCTGCGTTTGACCATGGTGGATCGTTGTTTGACCAACCGCCGCAACGGTTCTGCCGGTCCCTGACCGGAATATTGCCGCAGGCCTTCGGGATGCAGCAGCGGTAGTCGGGCCAGCAGTTCGGAGTCGATCCGATCGTTTTTGGTGTGCTTGGAGTAGTACTTGCGCAGATCCGCTGACTGGGTGGTGGGGACCATCACCACCCGAGCGCCGCGGCGGCGAAACCACTCGGCCACGACGATCCACGCGTTGCGGGTCGGCTCGACCACAACGGTCAGATCCCCTGGATCGGCCAGTTCGAGATCGGACCACAGCCGCTCCAGATCCATCGGCCTGGTGTAAAACTTGCGACCTCGCCATACCGTGGCTCCGTCACGCGCCAGTGTCGCTTGGTGTGCCGCCCGCACGGCCACGTCGATACCCAACGTCAACGCCATATCGCTGCTCCTGTCAGCCTGGATCCTGTTCACCAGGTGACTGACCATCGCGGCCACGGCCCAGACATTCTCTAAGCAGGAGTCCACACCCCACGGCTGGCTCCAAGTTCCCGAACAAGGACACCGCTGACCAGGCACCAAGCCCGCGGACGACCACTCAAAACTCAGGGATCACCTACATGTCCCGGTCGGACGTTCGGCCCGCCCGCGGACCCACACAAAGGCTAAATGTCGGGGGGTGTTTCTAGAGTTTGGGGCATGGGTGCGTGTGGTCGTGAGGAGATCGTCGAGGTTTTCGACGCGCTCGATGACGACGTAAACCGCCTGTGTGGGTTGTCTTTTGACGCATTGACCACCCCGGAGCGGCTGGGTGCCTTGGAGCGCCTGGAACGCGCGGCGCGGCGGCTGCGCGCCCCTCAGCACACCCTGATCAACCAGGTCGGCGCCCAGGCCAGCGCCGCGGAACTGGGCGGCTCGCTGCGCTCGGGGCTGGCCGACCGGCTGCACATCACCCGCACCGACGCCGGCCGGCGCATCGACGACGCCCACGACCTCGGACAGCGCACGGCATTAACCGGTGAGCCGTTAGCGCCGCGGCTTCCCGCAACCGCCGCAGCCCACCGCGCCGGACTCATCGGCGACGGCCACATCACAGTCATCCGCAGCTTCTTCGCCCACCTGCCCGCCGAGATCGACGCCTGCACCCGCCAGGCCGCCGACGCCGACCTGGCCGACAAAGCCACCGGATACCGCCCCGACGAGTTGGCCAAATACGCCCAACGCATCATGGACTGGCTCCACCCCGACGGCGACTTCAGCGACGCCGAACGCGCCCGCCGCCGCGCCATCACCCTGGGCCGACAAGACGCCGACGGCATGTCA
>NZ_JAZGLV010000052.1:0-2364 GCF_036409085.1 Mycobacterium sp. 050134 | reverse complement strand
TACCCGCTACGACAAACTCGCCATCGTCTACCGCGGCGCAGCCGTTCTCAACGCCATCGTCGCCTGGACCCGACGTTTGTCAGACATGCCCTAGGCGCCCCGGTAAACTTCTGCAACCCGCACTCACCCTAGCAACGCGGCAGCAACAAAAGCACCAACCGGCTCTTGCGGTTCTTGTTCAAAAAGGGCAGCGATCTAAGCCATTACACCAAAGCCGACTTCAAACGCATCCAAGACACCCTCAACCGCCGGTCCCGCCCCACACTGGACCTCGGCAGGGTCTGCTGCATGATCAGGTGACAGTTTCGGTCAGGCGGCCTGACTGGCCGGTGTGGTCATGATTGCTTCGAATTCGACGGGGGTCAACCGGCCAGGAGCGACTTGGCGGCGTCGCCGGTGGTAGGTGCGTTCGATCCAGGTGACGAGCGCGATGCGCAGTTGCTCGCGGGTGTCCCAGCGGCGGCGGTCCAGGACGTTCTTCTGCAACAGGCTAAAGAAGCTCTCCATGGCAGCGTTGTCACCGGCGGCCCCGACACGGCCCATCGAACCGACCATGTCGTAGCGCCCGAGGGCATGGATGAATTTCCGGCTGCGAAATTGGCTGCCCCTGTCGGTGTGCAGGATGCAGCCGGCGACATCGCCGCGTCTAGCGACCGCGCTGGCCAGGGCGGTAGTCGCCAGTCGGGACTTCATTCGGGAGTCGATGCTGTAGCCGACGATGCGGTTGGAGAACACATCTTTGATCGCACACAGGTAGAGCTTGCCCTCGCCGGCGCGATGCTCGGTAATGTCGCTGAGCCACAATTTGTTTGGTGAATCGGCGGTGAAGTCGCGATCGACCAGATCGTCGTGCACGGGCGGCCCAGGCTTGCCGTTTTTGCCCCGCTTCTTCCCGAATGCACTCCACCACCCGTTGGTCGAGCAGATCCGCCACGCGGTCCGCTCGGCCATCGACTCGCCAGCGTCGGCAGCCTCAGTCGCAAGGAAGCGATATCCGAACTCAAGGTCGTCGCGGTGGGCATCGAACAGCGCGTTGGCCCGATGCGCCTCGACGTACTCAGCATCGGTCACGGGGTTGGCCAACCAGCGGTAATAGGGCTGGCGGGCGAGCTTGAGGACCCGGCACGTCACCGCGACGGCAATCCCGTCAGCGGCGAGCTCTTTCACGAGCGGGTAAAGCCTCTTCCCCGGCAGATTCGACTGCGACAAGTACGCCGCCGCCCGGCGCAGCACCTCGTTCTCCTGCTCCAGCAACCGGTTTCGGCGACGCAACTCCCGCAATTCGGCCGACTCGCCCATTGTCTTGCCCGGGGTGGCTCCGTCGTCGATGTCGGCCTGACGTAGCCACTTCGACAACGTCATCGGGTGCACCCCGAAATCGGCGGCGATCTGCTCGATCGTCACCCCGTCCTCACGGTTGCGGGCCACCCGCACGACGTCGTCGCGGAACTCCTTGGGATAGGGCCTTGCCATGATGACATCCTTCCAGCCCGCCCACCCTGGGCAAGCCATCTCAGGCAGGTGTCACCTATCCGGGCAGCAGACCCTTGACCACCTGCACGCGATCAACTGCGTTCGTCGCCGGCCAGGAGTTGATCGACTAGCGAGATTTAGTGCATCAGCCATGTCGGACTTTGCGTTAGCCTAAAGCGACAGTCCTACTCCAGGGGTAGGGGCGGTTCTTGTCTTGAAGGAAAGGCGCACATCACATAGCAGGCAGAAAATCGATCGCGTTTAGTCGGTATTTGCTAACAGTCAGGCGGAGCGGAGCATACGGTGGGCTGCCAGTAGTCTTCATCTCGCATCTTATGGCGGACCTACACGTTTAGCGCCAGCCTGCCGCAGGAAAGCCACGAATAGCCAGTGGCGCCTACCCTTCCGCAAGTTGTTCCCCGCGTTGCAATGGGCGCAACAGGGCGCGAGCCCGGACGAATACTCGAAAAGGACAGCACCACATGGCCGATCTGTTTGTTACGCCAGACCACCTTTCTCAGTTGGCGGCCGCCCAAGACCAGGCGTCCTCCCAAGCCACCACCGCTGCGTCGGCGGCTGATGGCGTTGAAACGGCAGTGTGGATATCCCACGGTGTCGCAAGTAGCGCTTCCAACGTGGCCTTTACCGCAGCCCTCGATGCACGTAAAGCCTTCGGCGAGGCATTGAGCACCGCCGCCACCCAACTGGCTGACAAGCTCCGAGTCGCTACGGAGTTATACCGGCAGACCGACGAGGAAGCCGCTGGCGAACTCGATAAGCAGATTCTATTGGAGAATGGTGCCGGGTCGGCGGAGACGTTCCCGGGGTCCACTGCGCCTGAGGGTGTTCAGGGCTTGGAGGCTGCGGGCGGTGAGGTGAGCCCGGTGGAAA
>NZ_JAZGLV010000051.1:0-2419 GCF_036409085.1 Mycobacterium sp. 050134 | reverse complement strand
GCCGGCGCCGCCGCCGGCATGGTTGATGCCGTGCGCGCACCCGTCGAGGCTCATACCCCGCCGCCCCACCTGCGCCCCACCACCGCAGTAGGCCGTATCGGTTAACGCCACGACGGGTGCCACACCACGCGCACGGCACCCCGGCCACAGCAAACTGGGAATGTCACACGAAAAGGTAAGGTCACTCAATGACAGAGCTGGTCGTTGCAACGCCGCATTTGAAGGAACTGACTGACAAACAGGCCACCGCGTCGAAGGCTTTGGGCACCGCGGCCGGGGCTGCCGACGGGATCGGTGAGCGGGTGTGGATCAGTCACGGGGTGGCCTGCGGAATGGCCAACTACGCCGTCCAACTGGCCGAAGACGCCCGCCGCGCCGCCTGCAAGGCCCTCCAAAAGGCGTCCACCGATCTGGCCCATAAGCTCTACACCGCCGCCAACACCTACGACCGCACCGACCAACACGCCAGCGACAACCTCGACAACCAAATGCGTGCCGGCTAAACAGATTCGCTTCTGTCCCTGCCACTGGCCGCGGCCGTCGCACCGATGGAGTCGGGGAGGTGCAGGCGCGGCGCATATGGCCGTCACCGGCTACACATAGTAGTCGCGCAGCGTTCGGCGAGCGTTCTCCTCGATCACCAATGCTGGCTAGACAGGCCGAGTCTGGGCGGCGACAACACAGTTGAATGGGGCGACGCCCCGGGGCGATCCCAAAGTTCTTTGTTGAAGACGAGTTTGCCGGGCATTCTCGACGCATACCAGGATCATTCCGAGCGGATTGGTCGGGGCAGCAGACGGCCACGCGGGAACAAGTACCGATAGGGGGTGCTTGATCTCTCGCCTCAGCGATTCTTCAAACAGGGTGGAGCTCACAACACCGGCGTGCTGCCCAACAGGGCGGCGACGGCGGTGTGCCTACGCTCGCGAGACATATAGCGATCCTGTGCCATCGCCATTTTCGAATGCTTGAGGTGATCGGCGCCCACGTGAGCGGTGCACGGCGAAACGGGTGTCCAATTCATGTTGGCCTGACCCCGTTTGGTTGATCCATGGGCTTATGAGAGTCTTGCAGCCCACGACGTGGGCAGGAAGGCTCAACAAGATCATTGCGACGAGGAAGCGGCAAAGCCCGGAGCAGATTGTGCGCAAGCTGATGGCGGCCGATCGGCTCCTGGCCGAGGGTAAGGACACCGCGGTGGTGTGCCGCGAACTGGGTGTCTCCGAGGCCACCTACCACCGGTGGCGTAACCAGTTCGGCGGGTTGAAGGCCGAGGACGCCAAACGGCTCAAGGACCTCGAACGCGAGAACACCACCCTCAAACGCCTGCAGACGCGGAGTTGGAGAAGGACGCGCTGCGGGAGATCGCGAAGGGAAACTTCTAGGCCCGCAACGCCGGCGGGCGGCCGTTCGTCACCTTCAGCGCGTGCTGGGGGTCAGTGAACGGTTTGCCTGCCGCGTGACCGGGCAGCACCGCGCCACCCAGCGACACGCAGCCGTTTCTGCCGCGCCAGAGGATCCCGACGCCGCCCTGCGAACCTGGCTTCGCTAGTACGCCAAAAAGCCACCCACGACGTGGGTTCCGACCTGCGTATCACGACGCCCGCGCTGAAGGCTGGGCAGTCAATCGCAGGAAGGTGCAACGCCTTTGGCGCGAAGAAGGACTTCGAGTACCGCAGCGCCGCCGCAAACGCCACGGCAGCTCCACCGCGCCAGCGACCGTAATCGCCGATGCGCCTAACCGGGTGTGGGCGGTGGACTTCCAGTTCGACTCCGCCACCGGCGGACGTCCGATCAAGATCGTTTCGATCATCGACGAACACACCCGCGCATGCCTCGGTGGGATGGTTGAGCGCAGCATCACCGGCGAGCACCTCATCGCCCAACTGGACCGCCTGGCCGCCGAGCGTGGCACCTACCCGGCCGTCCTGCGATGCGACAGCGGACCCGAATTAGCCTGGAGCGCAATGGCCGAATGGGCCGCCGGACAGGTCGGCCTGCACTTCATCCCGCCCGGCGAGCCATGGCGAAACGGCTACGTCGAATCCTTCAACTCCCGCATCCGTGACGAATGCTTGAACATCAACAGCTTCTGGTCGATGGCCCAGGCCCGTGTGGTCATCAGCGACTGGAAGCACGAGTACAACCACCATCGCCGGCATTCGTCACTGGGCTACCAGGCGCCGGCCCGCTACGCTGCCACCTGTACCCACCAATGAACGACTCTCGTTCGCCGTGGACCAGGTCACGAGGTCCGGTCAATAGCAGTGACACCCCACCCAGGGCAAGCCATCTCAGGTGTCACCTACCAGTGCCGCAGACCCGTTATCGCAAAATGTGTGTCGGTGGTGGTGGTGATCGTCATTTAGGGTATTGCGGGAGGCTTTGGCGTGCTTGCGTATTGGTGGTGGCGGTGTTG
>NZ_JAZGLV010000050.1:0-2443 GCF_036409085.1 Mycobacterium sp. 050134 | reverse complement strand
GCCGGCGCCGCCGCCGGCATGGTTGATGCCGTGCGCGCACCCGTCGAGGCTCATACCCCGCCGCCCCACCTGCGCCCCACCACCGCAGTAGGCCGCATCGCTTAACACCACAACGGGTGCCACACCACGCGCACGGCACCCCGGCCACAGCAACTGGTGCGTCCAGCTGAATCGCCCCGGGTTTGATGCCCACCGGTTATTGGTGTGCAGCCTCTGGTTGGGCTGGCGGTGAGCAGTTCGACGTCGGTGAGGCGGTGCAGGGTTCCTCGTCGGAACGGTGAGTCGTCGCGGATGGCTTCGGTTCTTGTATAGCCCTATTGTCGTCTCAGCCAGGGCGTTGTCGAAGGCACCCCGACCGTGGCGATGGAGGCCACCAACCCGGACAGCGCGAGGGTTTCCCCGAACCGCGCGGAGGTGTATTGCCTGCATCGCCGTGATGAATAGTTTTGCCCAACAATGGGTTACCTTCATTTTCGCGGAGTTGTGCGGCATGGCGGATCGCTTGGCGGACGAACCGGTCCTGCTTGCTGGCTGAGCAGGTCCATCCCACGATCCGGCCCGCGTAGGCATCGATGGCAAACGCGGTGTAGGCAAACGCCCCACTGGGCAGGCGGACGTAGGTGAAGTCCGCTACCAGCGGCACGTTGGGGGCGGGCACCCGGAACTGGCGGTTGACCAGATCGGCTGCCCGCGCTGCGGCCGGATCAGCGATCGTGGTGCGGACCTTCTTGCGACGGGTGACCCCGCGCCAGCCGTTGGCCCGCATGAGGCGCTCCACGGTGCAGCGGGCCACCGCGATGCCCTGGCGTTGCAGGTGAGCCCACATTTTGGTAGCGCCATACAGCGTTGCGGCGGCCGTGCACGTCGGGATCGTAGTAGCCGGCCAGGACCTCGGTGATGACCGTGTCCCACAAGGCCCGCGCTGATGGGGGTCGAGTCAGCCAGGCGTAGAAGGTTCTCGGGGCGATCATGACGCCGTGCTCGGTGAGCACGCGGCAGATCGGAGAGACCCCGAACCGAGCGCGATGCTCGGCGATGAACGCACAGATCAGCGGTGTCGCGGGTCGCTCTCCCGCGCGAAGAAACTTGTTGCCGCTTTGAGGATTTCGATGGTTTCCTCAAGTTCACGATTCTTGCGTTTGAGCTCCTTGTTCTCCCGCGCGACATCGGTGGACGCTCCGTCGCGCAGGCCGGTGTAGCCCCCGGCCTGGTTGACTCACCGGCGCAGCGATTCGTAAGACACTCCCAACCGCTTGGCCACCGCGGTGAGGCAGGCCGTACGGGTGTCGTACTCCTCGGCATGGTCGGTGGCCAACCGCACCGCCCGGGCCTTGAACTCGTCGTCGTACTTCCTCGGCATGATGCGAACAACCTTCCCTCGAAAGAAGGTGCGCATCAAACCCGGGGCGATTCAGGGCACGAATGCAGGTCGAGTTGCTCAACACCCGCAAATGGGCCACCCCCATCGAGTTGGCCGCTGCCATGGCCGATTACATCGACAACTTCTATAACGTCGAACGCCGTCACAGCTACGTCGGTAACATCAGCCCCACAGAGTTCGAAACGCTCTGGACATCCACCTACTCGATCCCCCAACTCGCATGATCGTGGCTCGAAACGGCGGGAAGGACCAAAGGGCCCCAACAGGCCACTGGACAACCACCGTGGCGGTCAATCTCAACCCGCCACAAAGCGGTCATTTCCAAGCCGACGTTGAGATTACAGACCGACTCCGTAATGCCGGTCATGGCCGTCGGGGTGCCATCCACCTAGCCCGGATTTTTCGCGAATTGTTGCGAGTTTCGGGGTGTAGATATGCGAAAGTTCCAGTCCTGCAAGGAATAATTGGACTTCTCTAGGGTTCAATCGTTCCAGCTGGAAGGCACCTTGCAGGTGAAGAATATCGCGGTCGCGTCGCGGGTGAAAGTGGCGGTCGATGGCCATGGTGTCGTGTCGCATGCCGGGATGGCCATGGTGCGGGAATTCGCCGACCCGACGGGGTTATCGGCGCATGTCGCAGTGTTGGCGGACACCTACAAAGGTCCGTGGGTGTATGCACCGGGGGAGGTGTTCGCTGATTTGGCGGCCGCGGTCGCTGACGGGGCGGACTGCATCGATGGCGTCGGTCAACTGTGCGGCGACCGTGAGCATGTCTTGGGTGCGAAAGCTTCGACGACCACGATGTGGCGGCTGGTCGATGAACGCATCGATGCCGCACACCTGCCCGGGGTGGGTGCGGCCCGCGCTGTGTCGCGGGCGGCAGCCTGGGCCGCGGGAGCTCGGACTGCTGCGCACCGGTCGCGCCGGCTCCAACACCGCAGCCGACCACATCACCGTCCTGGCGCAGGCGTTGGCGTCGCTGCCTGCGGCGTGGCGGCCTGACCCCGAGCACCGCGGTGATCCCGGCAAGCCGGCGGTGCTGGTGCGCTGCGATACCGCCGGG
>NZ_JAZGLV010000049.1:0-2500 GCF_036409085.1 Mycobacterium sp. 050134 | reverse complement strand
CCCCGCCGCGGGGCCTTGGAAGGGGCCTGAGTTGGCGAGGAGATCGTGGAACGTGACCGACTTCGTGGAGATGTTCCGGCACTGGCATGCCGGTCGATCCCAGATGCAGATTCATGAGGCGCTGCACATTGACCGCAAGACCATCCGCAAGTACGTGGCACCGGCGATCGCCGAAGGGCTGCAGCCGGCACCGAGCGAGGCGTTCGACGAGCTGCTGTGGCGGGAACGGATCAGGCGTTGGTTTCCCGAGCTGATCGATCCCAGCCTACGGGCGTTGACCTGGGATCGGATCGAGGTGCATCGAGACTGGATCGCCGAGCAGCTCGACGTGCCGGTCACGGTGGCCACCATCGCCCAACGGCTGCGCGACGACCGTGGTGTCGACGTGTCCGAATCGACGGTACGGCGTTACATCGCAACGGCATTCGCTGAACACCATCTCGAGGACAAGGTGACCGTGGCCCGTGGAGCTGTCGATCCGGGCAGCGAAGCCCAGATCGACTACGGCCGTCTGGGGATGTGGCGGGACCCGGATACGGGTCGCCGCGTGGCGGTGTGGGTGTTCGCGATGATCCTGTCGTGCTCGCGGGCACTGTTCATTCAACCGGTGCTGCGGATGGACCAGGGCTCCTGGAACGCCTCGCATGTCGCGGCGTTCGAGTTCTTCGGCGGTGTCCCGGCCCGGCTGGTGTGTGACAACCTCAAGACCGGAGTGATCCGCCCGGATCTGTACGACCCGCTGATCAACCTGGCCTACGGGGAGTTGGCGGCGTTCTACGGCACCCTCATCGACCCCGCGCGGGCCAACAAACCGAAGGACAAACCGCGCATCGAGCGACCCATGCCCTACATTCGGGACTCGTTCTTCGCCGGCCGCCAGTTCGAATCGATCACGGCGATGCAGCGCGAGGGGCTGCGCTGGTCCCGTGAGGTCTACGGACTCCACAAGCATCGTGGACTCGACGGCGCCACTCCCGCAGCGGTGTTCGACGCCGTCGAGCGCGAGGCGTTGATGCCGTTGCCGCGCAGGCCTTTCGAGCCGGTGATCTACACCGTAGGCACAGTGGCGCCGGACTGTCACGTCAAGTCCGGCCGAGCGTTCTATTCGGTGCCCTGGCGGCTGCTGGGCCAGAAGGTCACCGTGCGCACCGCCGGCGATGTGGTGCAGGTCTTCCATCACGACGCCGTGGTGGCCACCCACGTGCTGCACCCGTCGGGACGCTCGACGAACTTCGAACACTACCCACCGCACAAGATCGCCCACACCCTGCGCACCGTGACGTGGTGCCGCACCCAGGCCGAGCAGATCGGACCCGGTGCCGTGGCCATCGTGGCCGAGCTGTCGGCCGTCAACGCCATCCACCGGTTACGCGCCATCCAGGGCATCATCGGGCTGCGCGAGCGCTACGGTGACCTGCGGCTCGATGCCGCCTGCGCTCGCGCCCTGCAGATCGGCGACCCGCGGTATCGCACCGTCAAAGGCATCCTGATCGCCGGCACCGAAATCGGCGACACCCCGACCACCAGCTCACCTCCACCACCGGCGATGCTGCGCGGCCCGGACGCATTCGACACCGAACGCACCGCCTGACCGCCCACTGATACCAAACATTGTGCTGCAATTACTTTCGACATAAGGACCCTATTGTGACCATTCACGACCCCAGCCTGCGGGCAGCCCTGAAGACCCTGAAACTGACCGGGATGCTCGAGACCCTTGATGCCCGACTGGCCCAAACCCGCGACGGGAAACTCGGACACCTGGAGTTCCTGCAGGTGCTCTGCGAAGACGAGATCGCCCGCCGCGAGACCGCCGCTCTAGCCAGACGGGTCCGCCGCGCCCGCTTCGAACAACCCAACACCTTCGAGGACTTCGACTTCACCGTCAGCCCGAAACTGCCCGCGGCGATGCTGCGCGACCTCGCCGCACTGCGCTGGCTAGATGCCGGCGAGTCGGTCATTCTCTACGGCCCGGTTGGCGTCGGGAAAACCCATGTGGCACAAGCACTCGGGCACCAAGTCGCCCGCCGCGGCGGCGACATCCGATTCGTCAAATGCTCCCGCATGCTCGCCGACCTCGCCGGCGGCCACGCTGATCGCACCATCGGCCAACGCATGCGCGAATACACCCGCCCGCTCGTGTTGATCGTCGACGACTTCGCGATGCGCGAACACACCCCCACCCAAAGCGACGACCTCTACGACCTGGTCTCCGACCGGGCGATCACCGGCAAACCGCTGATCCTGACCAGCAACCGTGCTCCCAAGGACTGGTACCCGCTGTTTCCGAACCCGGTCGTCGCCGAATCGCTGCTCGACAGACTGATCAACACCAGCCACCAAGTCCTCATGGACGGACCGTCCTATCGACCCCGGAAGCGACCACGACCAGCCACCACCTGACAAGCCGTCACACCACCCGCTACCCTCAGCCGAGCAGGGCCCCAACACGAGGAATTACGTGACGGCAGCCCCTGGGGAATTACGTGACCGTCGGCAC
>NZ_JAZGLV010000048.1:0-3759 GCF_036409085.1 Mycobacterium sp. 050134 | reverse complement strand
GCCTTGGCGGCGGCCACGCTTGCGGGAAACCCCGAAGATGCCGGTGCGGCGTTCGATACAGGGGCCGGCGAGCGTGCACCCGTCGAAATCACGGCCCGACTTGGGTCACTTTGGTCAGTTTCTGAGGGTGCTGGGTCGTTGACTTGCATTGATTCTGGGGCTTAGTGCACACGTTAGGCACTAATTTGGGTCAGTAGGCTCGCTGGATGGTGTGGATTCGGCGGGTGCGCACCGCCTCAGGTGCGACGGCGGTGCAGATCGCCGAATCCGTCGATGGCCGCCGCCGGAATCGTCCGCCATGTTGGTTCGGCGCGTGATGACGCCAAGCTGGGTTTGCTCATCGAGGAGGCCCAGCAGCTGGTGGCCGGTGATACCCAGGGCGAGTTGGATCTGGGGATCACCCCGAAAGCCGTTCGGGCCCACATGGTTCCACCGCCGGCCGAGGCGTTGTTCAGCGGCGGTGCCGGGGATCCAGCTGTTCACGCCCTGGCTGACGGCTAGTGCGGTGAACATGATGGTCAGGTGGGCTTCGATGGCGTCGCGGGTGCGGGCGAACATGGGTCGGGCGGCGAGGTCGGATTTGGACATCCGGAATGACGCCTCGACGTGCCATAGGTCGTGGTAGTTGGCGATCACATCGGTTGCGGGCATGAGTGTGGCGTCGATGTTTGGTGACGTAGCCCTTGAGTCCGACCAGTCGCCGGGCCCGCTCGATCGAGGCGGTATCGAGTTCTTGAGCGCCGTTGCCCTGACTTCGGACACCGTTGGCCGGTTTTCGAGTCAGTAGTGCGCTTACCTGCGGCGTCGTTGGGTTTAGTGCCCCGTTTGGGGCACTAAGCGGGTAGTTTCGGGCGGTGGCGTACGTACGGAAGGTGCGCACGGCCTCGGGCGCGGTGGCTGTGCAGGTCGTTCGGAAACATCGAGGGCAGCGGATGATCGTGGCGCACGTGGGGTCGGCGCACACCGATGCGCAGCTGGGGATCCTGCTTGAGCAGGCGCGCCGGATCGCCGCCCAGGACCAGGGTGTTCTTGATATCGAGGTGCCCGCGCGGACCCAGTCCGTCGACGGCATCGCCGACTGGCGAACCGGCACCTTACTGTTGTCGCCGGGTGTCCCCAAAGGTGCGCCGGCGCCGGCAGGGCGTACCGCGGCGACGCATTCGCGTCTTCTCTACGACGTGCTCGGCGCGGTCTATGACTGGCTGGGGTTCGACATCGTGGCCGATGCGGTGTTCCGGGATTTGGTGATAGCCCGGATCGTCGAGCCCACCAGCAAGGTTGATGCCGCCCGGGTGCTGGCCGATCTAGGCGCAGACACGGTGTCGTACAGGACGATTCAACGTCACCTCGGCAAGGTCAACACCGCGAACTACCGCGGGCAGATCGCAGCCAAGTGCTTCACGCATGCCACGGGATCGGGGTGGGTTGAGGTTGCTGCTCTACGACGTCACCACGTTGTATTTCGAGGCTGAGAATGAAGACGGCCTGCGCATGGTCGGTTACTCCAAAGAGCGCCGCATCGACCCTCAAATCGTGGTCGGGCTGCTGGTCGACCGTGGCGGATTCCCCTTGGAGGTGGGCTGTTTCGAGGCAACACCGCTGAGACCACCACGCTGGTGCCGATCATCACCGGCTTCGCGGCCCGCCATGAACTTGGTGACACGCCGATGGTGATCGCCGCCGATGCGGGCATGCTCTCCGCGTCGAACCTGGCCGCGTTGGATGAGGCCGGGTTGGGGTTCATCGTCGGGTCGCGAATGACCAAAGCGCCCGGCGATCTCGAGTCGCATTTCCACTGGCATGGCAACGCTTTCACCGACGGGCAGATCATCGACACCGTCACTCCGCGGCACGCCAACAGCATCGTCAACGATGTGGCGCACCGGGCTGAGCCGGTCTGGGATCCCGACGATCACACCAACGCGTGGCGGGCGATCTGGGCGTACTCGGCCAAACGGGCACGCCGCGACCAGAAAACGCTCTACGCCCAGGAAGCTCGTGCCCGCGCCGTGGTCAACGGCGAACGCGCCGCCAAGTCCACCCGGTTCGTCAAGACCCAGGCCGGGGACCGCGTTCTCGACGAGGCATCCCTGGCTCGTGCGCAATCGCTGGTCGGTCTCAAGGGCTACGTCACCAACGTTCCAGCCACCGTGATGCCCGCCGGTGAAGTGATCGCCCACTACCACGAGCTCTGGCGAGTCGAACGCTCATTTCGCATGTCTAAGAGCGACCTTCGCGCCCGGCCGATGTTCCACCGCACCCGCGACGCCATCGAAGCCCACCTGACCATCGTCGTCACCGCCCTGGCCGTAGCCCACAACATTCAAGAACGCACCGGCCTCGCCATCGCCAAGATCGTCAAGCAACTGCGACCACTACGCTCAGCGACCATCGCGATCAACGGGACCACCGAGACCTTCCCACCCGAGGTCCCCGAGCCCCAACGACAAATTCTGACCAGCCTCAACATCCCCGAACCGGGGCACTAAGCAAAATGTCCTAACTCAGCAAAGCGGCGCCGTTGGCGCGCCGTGGTTGGTGAAGATTCGGCAGTGGTCACCTGTTGTGCTCACCTCGGGCGCGGCGGGATCGAGTTCTTGAGCGCCGTTGCGGACTGTCACGAACCGGGGTGTGCGGGCGGCTTTGTCTCCGGCGGCGACCGCGCGGGCCTTGTTCTCCTGCATGGTGAGCGTCTTGTTCTCGCGCACCGCCCTTTTCGTCGAGTAGGTCCACACTGCCCGCCACGACTTGGTGTGGGTCTTCGGATTCCAGACGGGTTCGGCACGGAGTTTCGGGTCACTACTCTCGGTGGCGGCACCGCGTTGATCGCATGGGGTGATGGTGGCGATGATCTGACCATCGGTGAAAATCTCTCCGTGCCAACGGGAGTGGGACGCCGGATCATTAGGCGCTTTGGTGACCCTGGATCCGACGATGAACCGTAGCTCAGCTTCTTGGAGTTCGCGCAGATTGCCGCTGGGCAGCATACCGGCATCAGCGACGACGACCATGTCGGTGATCCCGTGACGCTGCTGGAACGCCTTGACGATGGGGATGACAGTCAGTGTCTCGGCCTTGTTCCCTTCGAAACAGCCCACCTCCAAGGGGAATCCGCCACGGTCGACCAGCAGCCCGACCACGATCTGCGGGTCGATGCGGCGCTCTTTGGAGTAACCGACCATGCGCAGGCCGTCTTCATTCTCAGCCTCGAAATACAACGTGGTGACGTCGTAGAGCACCAGGCTCACGTCACCGGCAGTGCGGGCATGGGCGAAGCAGGACGCCGCGTTCTGGTCTCGGTAACCACCCACGCGGGCGCGGCCCAGGGTGCGTTTGCGTGTCGACAACGACGCCGACGTGCGGCCCAACTCCGCCAGGACCCGATCGACATCGGCAGACTGGTCGGCTCCACCACCCGTCCAAAATCACTCGAGCAAAGGAATCGACGCGATGACCAACAAAGTCCCAGAACGACTGGACCACTCCAGAGGGCACACCTCAGTATCGGAGCGGCGGAGCAGCCTGACTGCTGTTTCGCTACTGCCAAAAATTCGGGGCAATAGGCGGTGATTGCGGCGTTGACCACAGCGTCAGCGTGTTCGGGACTGAGCCTGGTGTTGGCCGTTGCGCCTAGATCGTCACTGCACCCTGAAATGCGAAGGGCTAATAAGTTGCCGCACCGCGCCACGTCCGCACCGTGCTAGGTTGCTTAATGCGGTTACCTCGAGAGCGCTCGATGCGCTACGATTTATCACTAGG
>NZ_JAZGLV010000047.1:0-4681 GCF_036409085.1 Mycobacterium sp. 050134 | reverse complement strand
CCACCGACCCCGACCCCCTCACCGAACTCCAACGCCGAGCACTCGCCCTCGGACAACAAACCGCCACCCTCGACGAAATACTCTGCACCACCACAGACCGAGCGGTGCAGCCGCCCAAAGCTCCAGCACCGCCAGCGAAGAAGAATCCGGTCCGACCGATACAACAGCCCAAAGCCGCGGCAAGTGCCGCGAAGAAGACCGCGGCCCGACCAGAGCAGCAGCCCAAAGCCCCGTCACGCGTGGCTAAGAAGGGACGTAGGCCGAGAACGCCACCTCAGTGACCGGATCGAGGCCCGGCGATGTTCGATAACCCGTTAATTCGGCCCGAATGTCCCAGTAACGAAATACAACCGATTGGTCGTTTTGTCGCGGGGTCGTAGCCTCACCCTGAGGACCGCTCAAAATTCACCGGTGCGGAGACTGGAGGAGTGATGGCGGCGGTTGAGCCGATTATCGTTGTGATTGGCCCATTTGGGGGTGGTACGTCAGCCGTTGCAAAGGTGCTGGACGAGCTGGGCGTGTATATGGGCACCGAGTTCTACTGGGCCTACCGCGAACCACACGAAACCTGGGAGGATGAGCGTCTGGGCCGATTGCTTGGTTACGCGTTTAGCGTGCCTGGTGGTCAGCTGCAGATGGATGCCGACTCCCTCAAGACCAAACTTCGCAGCTGGGCCGAGGACCATCGTCATGCTGCTCAAAGCGCGGGACGCCGTCCCGGCGTTAAGCACCCGCTTCTTTGCGTGGCTGTCGACCTCATCCGCGACGCCTGCGGCCCGGTCGTGCCGGTCGTCGTAGACCGGCCATTCGAGAAAGTGGTGGCGTCGCTGAATCGACTCGCATGGTGGAACGACGAGCAAGAGCGGACCGAGTCGACGGCGCATCTGATCGCCGCGCGCGACCACGCGCTGGAGGGCACCACGACGGTCCGGGTGGATTTCGAGGAGCTTCGAAGCGCACCGGCCGTTGTGATCCGCCGCCTCGCAGACGAGCTGCAGCTGAACGCGACCGACGCCCAGGTCGAGGCGGCCGTACAAAGTGTCGTGCAAGCAGCTGATGTCCGCAGCGCGGACCCGTACGGAATCGATTTGCTGCTGGCCAAGGTCGAACGCAACCCCACGGATCTATGGGCGACCGGGACCTTGGCCCATGTTTACTTCGACATCTGCGATTTCGGCAACGCGCGTAGGTGGTATGCACGGCACATCGAGCTGGGCGGATATCCCGAGGAAGTCTTCGTGGCGATGTATCGGCTCGCGCAGGCCATGGAGCGCCTCGGGGAGCCGTGGCCGGATGTTCAGGATGCCTACCTAAAGGCGTGGGCGTTTCGGCCGACGCGCGCCGAGCCGCTTTATCAGATCGGTCTTCACTACCGGCTCGAGGGACAATATCAGCTCGGTTACCTGTTTGCCGAGCGCGCCGCCCAAATCCCGCTGCCCGACGAGGTCATGGTGTTTGACCGAGACATCTACGCCTGGGCTGCCATCGATGAGCAGGCGGTGTGCGCGGGCTGGATCGGCAAGCAGGCCGAAGCGTTCACGTTGTGTCGGCACCTGGTGGCCTGCCCTGATATTCCCGATGAACGTCGACGTGGGGTTGCGGCCAATCGTGACTTTTCGGTGCCGGCGATGATCGAAGCGGCGTCGTCATACCCCGATGCTCTGGTGGATGGTCTCGTTGCGGGTCCGCCGGAGGCGGAAGTTACCGTCAGCCTGATTGCTGGACCGGATCGAGGAGCCACCGAGGAGACACTGAATTCGTTTCTGCATTGCTGCACTGATGTGTCGCGGGTGGGGCGTTTCTTGGTGGTCGATGCCGGGTTGTCCGTCGAGGATCGTGGGTGGTTGCAGGAGCGGTACGGGTTTGTTGAGTTCGCGCCTCGCTGGTCCGGGGATGGGCCCCAAGCTCAGGTCGCGCAGCTCTCTAAGCGGGTTGGTGGGCGGTTTTGGTTGCATTTGGGTCAGGGTTGGCGGTTTTTTGCCCCGGAGGATTACATCACCCGGCTGAGCGCGGTGTTTGACGCTGAACCGCGGGTGTTTCAGGTTGGTGTCAACTATGGCGATGCGGTCAAGTTGACGGGCACTTGCGCCGCTGAGGCGGAGGTGCGTCGGGCACCGGATGCTGGCCGATACGTCTTGGCCGATGTGGTGGCCACCGGCCCGGCCATGTTCGACACCACACGACTCGAGAAAGCCGGCGGCTTGAAACACACCGACTCCGATCCCATCGCCCAACTCAGACAACGGTCGGCCAACGCCGGACTGAGCACCGCCAGCCTCGACGAAGTCCTCTGCATCACCACAATCTAACCCTGATGTGTACTTCGCCTGTAATTTGCCAAGGCTCCGATGCTTTCCTCAAAATTCTCTACCTTCGCCGTCTCTAATCGGCAAATAGCAGGCCGTTCTTTTCGAGCCAAACAATGATAGACTGTATGTCCGACTCCGCCTTGACTTGCGATAATTCAAATTGTGTCATAGCGTCGTTCACTATCTGCGGCACTGCGCATTGGCTTTGAAGTTTTTGAAGGACTAGAATCCACAAAGGATTGAGCGGAATCCGTTCTTCTGGGCCAAACTCAAGAGTGCCCTCGGGTTGCACGCGCAAGTGATTCGCGAGCCGGATCGCGTTTGGCATTGTACTGAGTCGACGCCTCTTGTCGAATTTCCAGCCTGAGTGAGGCCCTTCTTGGTCGACATAATGCAAGAACAACTGAGCAACGAACTCGCCGTTCAACGATTCGCGCCAATGCGGGCACTCTATCCCGCGGTAGACCACCGCATCCCCGGGTTCCAGCGCAACACCCGTTGCGCCTAAGGGGCCTTCGACCCAGAGCGGCCATGCAGCAGGGGCGTGGTACCCCAAATTAACGCTGACGCTAAACTCGCAGGATGGCCGGTCAGTGTGCCGTTCAAGGATATTCCCGGCCTCGTAGACGCGAAAGAAAGAATAGGTAGGAAAAAGAGGGCGTTGAACGACTTGCTCGATCGCCGGAACAAGGCTCTCGAGAAGGTCTTCCATCTGGAAATCGCCCCACATCGCAAATTGGCTGGGCACCGGATCGGGTGGCGCCTTCGTGGCCGTTCGGGAAAGCTCTAGTGCTCGCTGGCAAAGCCTTGCTCGGTCCTTGGGCGGAACCAGCTGCTCGATGAGCGTGTAGCCGTGGGTGGCAAATTCACTAATTTTTTCGTCGGTAATGGGCGACTCAGAAGACGCTTCCTGTTCGACGTTAGTCGCGGATTCCTCGTCAGCCATTCACGCATGGTATCAGCGGACGCGACGTGCCATTCGGCGAACAGTATCGAACGATTGCGTCGCAGAGGCCCGCCGCCGACGGGGCCCGCATTGGAGGCAGTGCCCGAAAGCCCGTCATTCGGCTACTGCAGAACGCGATGCTCCGGACCGGTTTCCAACTTTCCCTAGTGCAGGCGTCCGTGACGTGCGTTCAAAGCGTGCCGATGGCCGACGCTGGGTTGAGGGCAAAGCCCCAGTCCAACAGGTGGGCAGCTTGTTCCCAATAGCGTTGTCCGCTCTCGTCGTCGTACAGCATCGCGACCACGAGCCGGCGGCCACCGTGGGAAGCTGCCCCGACGAAGGTTGTGTGCGCGAGTGGGGTGAACCCGGTCTTTCCGCCGATCGTGCCCGGATAGTGCTGCAGCATCTCGTCAGCGTTGACGATTTCGCGGGCACCATTGTCGCCGGGGAACATCGCCGACCGCTCGGCGGTCATTTCCGCGAACACCGGATTGGCCATAGCTGCCCTAAAGATCACCGCCAGGTCGTGCGCTGTCGTCGCGCCTGGGTCACGGGGGTCGCCCACGGCCAAACCCGACGGGCTGGATGCGCGGGTGTTGATCGCTCCCAGCGATGCGGCCTTCGCGTTCATTTTGGCTACCGCGACCTGTTGGCCGCCGAGCATGTGAGCCAGCGTGTTGGCGGCGTCGTTGCCCGAGACCAGCAGCAGCCCCTCGAGAAGTTGACGCGCGGTATAGGTGCGGCCGACTCTGACGCCCACACAGCTGCACCCGATATCGACGTCGGCGTTGTCGACGACCACTGTGGAATCCAGGCTCAGCTCGTCGAGCACCACGAGCGCCAACAGTACTTTGATCGTGCTTGCCGGCGGGTAGGCCACGTTCTGGTCGCGGCCGGCCCGCACCTGTCCGCTGTCAAGGTCAGCGACGATCCATGCGCGCGCCGGTATGTCGGCAATCGGCGGCGAGCCGTCCGGTTGCTGCACACCCGTGTCAGCACTTGCTGGCCCTGTGTCGCCGGGCGCGGCCGCGGCGAGGATCGCAGGAAGAACCGCGAATGCGACGAGGAGTTTCCGCATAACGGTCAGCTTAATAACGGTCGGCCAGCACGGTGGGCTCAACGACGTTCAGGCTTCCGATGGCGACGCTTCAATATGCGAATCCGGTTCCGGCACCAAATACTCGGCCTGAAGTATAGGCGCAACACCTAGCCGGTTGACGAAGGCCGGGGCGGCCTGGAATGGAGTCGTCGCCACCGTGGTTGCCGGCCTGCGCGGGATGCTCTTGTCGATCCGGAACTTGCGGCCCGAAGCGAGGAGACATGGGTCAGATTGTGGTGGTGCAGAGTATTTCGTCGAGGGTGGCGGTTTGTTGTCCGAGGGCGAGTGCTCGGCGTTGGAGTTCGGTGAGGGGGTCGGGGTCGGTGG
>NZ_JAZGLV010000046.1:0-7315 GCF_036409085.1 Mycobacterium sp. 050134 | reverse complement strand
CTGCCCGACAACAGCGCGTTCAGCGCAGCGTTGATGTCAGCACCGATGTTCGGCAACGAAATCGGCGGCAACGCCGGGAACGTGATCGGCGGCAGGGCAGGCAATGCCAGGTTGCCGCTCAACAAGGCGTTGAGCGCGCCATTGAGGTTGGCACCGAGACTGCCGGCCAAGTTGGCGCCGGTCTGGAACAACCCGGCGAGACTCCCGTTGACGCCGGCGTTGAGCGCCGCGCTGATGTTGGCGGCAAAGTCCGCGTTGAGCAATGCGTTGAGGGCGGCGTTGGCTTGGGCGATGAGCGGAGCGCCCATGGCCGAGAGGCTCGCCCCGGCGTTTTCCAGCGCGAGGCCGGCCTGCGTGATTGCATTGCCCGTCGCGACCAGACCGCTGCCGATGCTCGAGAGGATGAATCCGCCGGTCTGGGCGGCGACCCCGCCGATCCCGGCGCTGAGCAGCGTCCCGATGGTGGGCCCAAGGCTTGCACCCAGGCTGCTGCTCAAACCGCCCGACAGCGACGCGCCGAGCGAGGCGCCGAATCCGGACAGCGCGGTTCCGAGGTCCGCGGCCAGATTGCCGCTTCCGGAGAGGAACGCCGCCGAGTTCGCCACTTCGGCACTCGCATAGGCGGCCGCTCCACCACCCAACGCGTTGACAAACGCGGTGTGGAACGCCCCCACTTGGGCATTGAGCGCCTGGAACTCCTCACCAAAGTTCCCGAAGAGCGACGCGATGGCGGCCGACACTTCGTCCCCGGCCGCGGGCACCAACCCCGTCGTCGGCGCAATGACCGCTTGCGCGACCTCGTCCAGCGCCGAGCGGATCCCCGCCAGGTCCTGCGCTGCAATCTCGACTACATCTGGTACCGCGAATACGAATGACATGTCCATCTCCCCACGACAAATGAACGACTAGGGCCCGACGAGTCGAGGCAGACCTGAGCGTAATTACGCGGAGTGGAATTAATCCGAAAACCCTAGTTTTCAGATAGCTCGATTCGGATACCTGCGCTCCGGACGACGGCACGTCGCCGTGCGGGCGATCCGTCGTGTTCTGTACGTGGGCCCGGCGCGCAGGGCCTCCAGAACTGAAAATAGCGGTCCGCTGGCAAAATCGGAAGCGCTTTCCCAGAACTTTTTTGTACGAGCGTCTTGTTCTACCGGATTTGCCCGAGCCTCCGGGCGGTGACCGCCGGCGTACGCAAAACGAAGCCGCCGGCCACGAACCGAAGGGCGGACACCGAAAGCCGGTCGTATTACTAGCGTTCGTATTACTAGAAAGTGAAGAGCGGCAGCGACAACAGGGGCGGCGGCGACGCGGGGGCGCCGATCGCCTGGGCCAGCTGCTGTGGCGCGTAGTTGATAAGGAAGGGCAGCAGCCCGGTGAAGGGTGTAGTGCCGGCCCCAATGCTCACGTTGACGGGACCGACGGCATTGCCGAGCACCGAGAGCGTTGCGGTCACCGGGTAGTAGCCGGGCGGATGCAGCAAGCCATCGAGCGGGAAGTTGCCGACCACACTGAGATCCGCTATTTCGCTGAGGTTTATCCCCAATGCCCCGGTCACGCTCGACAGGCTCAGGGCGTATGGGAAGGTCACCTGGCCGTTGAGGAAGCCGTCGGCGATGAACGCGGGCGCGTCGAAGAGGGCGGCAAACGCGCCCGCGGGGTTGCCGGCCTGTACCGCCGCCATGAACGCGGACGCACTGGAACCGGCCGCCTCCAGGGCGGCGACCGGCGGGCCGAGCACGCTCGCCCCGAAGACCAGCGGCAGACCGACCGCGTTCTGGATGCCCAGGCTCGGGGGAAGCAGTGACGAGACTACCAACGACGACGTGATGTTCGTATTGGTCAGCGTCGCAAAGACATTGGTGAAGTTGTGCGCAATCTCGCCGGGTATCGCCGACACGGGTGCGAAATTGCCCGATTGCAGGGCGGCCCCGATTGTCTGCGCATAGCCGATCTGGTTGGCGACGAACTGGCGCAGGAACGGGAAGGGGTCGGCCAACCAACCGGCGCCGAGGCTTTGTAGGTTGGACCAGGTGTTGTTGAAGAGCGCTTCGTAGGGCCCCCAGAGCCCGGTGAAGTACGGGCCCGCGCCGATTTGGACGTTGACCAGGCCCGGGAGCAATGAATTCACCACGCCCGTCAACGAATTCTGCAGCCCGGCCAGGGCACCGGACAGGCCGGGAACGCCGGTGAGCAGCGAGCCCAGGCTGCCGCCGAGTGAGTTCAGGCCGCCCAGTAGCCCACCGCTCCCGGTCAAACCCCCCAGCAGCCCGGTCAGGCCACTCGTTCCACCCGTCAGACCGCCCAAAAGCCCACCGAGGCCGGTCGTTCCACCCGTCAGACCGCCGAGGAGGCCGCCGAGATCCGTCGCGCCACTGGTCAGGCCACCGAGTAGCCCGGTGGTGGAGCCCAGGCTGGTCAGCACGCCGCCGATACCGGTGTTTGCTGTCAGCCCGGTGAGGCTGCCGATCAACGCCCCACCGGAGGTACCGCTCCCGCCGAGGAGGCCACCGAGCAGCCCGCCCGAGGCGGCTGAGGTCGCCGCGCCGCCGGAGCCCACACCCCCGAACAACGCCTGCGCCGGGGCGTTCACCGCATTGGCCAGCGCCTCTTCGGCGTTGGCGACCTCCGTGCTGAGGTAGGCCCCGGCGCCGGCGTTCATCAGGTTGACGAACTCGGCGTGGAACGCCTGCGCCTGCGAGCTGAGTGCTTGAAACTCCTGCCCGAAGTTGCCGAACATCGATGCGATTGCGGCCGACACCTCGTCCGCCGCGGCCGGCACCACACCGGTGGTGGGGCCGACAACGCTGGCCGCGGCCTCGGCCAGGGCGTTCTGTATACCTGCCAAATCCTGTGCCGCGCCTTGAACCAGCTCCGGCACCGCTACGACAAACGACATACCAGTCTCCCTTGACTACTACGGCGATTCATCCAGGCTGGACTTGAGCCTAATCGGGATTTACTTAGGCGCGGACGAAATCTCGCGGTTTGCCATCCATCAAGCGAAAGAACTCCGCACGATGCGAAATGTTTGGCCCGCCCGAAGGCTCGGTCTCGCCGACGGTCAGCTTGTCAGTGCCGTTGCCAGCAGCTGGGGCGCGTAGTTGAGCAACGCCGGAACCAGGCCGCCCACCGGCGAGCCCGTCACTGTGACGGTATTCATCAGGGGTAGGCCGGGGCCCATCGCGCTCGCCGTCCAGGGCTGAAGCGGCGCCAACAGCCCGGTGAAGGGAATGTTGGCCGTCAACGACAATCCGGGCAGCGGCAGGTTCACCGCAAGGCTCTGCTGCCCGTTGAGTAGTCCGTTGGCGATGTTGGCCGGGGCGTCGATCAGTGCGATGGTGGCGCCGAGCGGGTCGCCCGCCTGCACCGCGCTGTAGAACGCCGCGCTGCTGGCCGCCGCCGCGGAAGCGGCGTTGAATTGCGCACCCAACGCATCGAAGGCCAGCAGGGACGGCAGCCCGAATCCGACCGCGATCGATGCGCCCGACGGGCTCAACGACGTGACCGACACGGATATCGGCGTGGTCAGCTGCTGTGCCAGGTTCGCGTAGCCGAGGCCGCTCTCTCCGGTCACGTTCAACAGCGACAACAGGTTTCCGCTGCCGAATGCCGCCGCAATTCGTTGCGGGACACCGATTTGGGTGGCGAACGCTTGCAGCAGCGCCGGCTCCGTGACGTTCGTCCACGTGTTGCCGATGCCGCTCAGGTTGGCCGCGGTGTTGGCGAACACGCTCTCGTAACGGCCGACGACGGCGCCCAGCGTGCCACCTATGTCGGTTGGTGCGGCGACCGCCGCGTTGACCGCGTTCGCCATGGCCTGCTGCACGTTTGCGGCCTCGGCGCTGAGGTAGGCGGCCGCAGACCCGTTCAGCAGGTTGACGAACTGGCCGTGGAACGCCGCCGCTTGCGCGTAAAGCGCTTGGTAGTCCTGACCCAACGCCCCGAACACCGACGCGATCGCGGCCGACACCTCGTCCCCGGCCGCGGCCACCACGACCGTGGTGGGACCGGCGGCGGCCGCAGTGGCCTCGCTCAACGTCGAATGGATACTCGCCAAATCTCCGCCAGCGGCCGTCACCAGATCCGGAATTGTGACCACAAAAGACATTTTCGTCTCCCACCGCTCTTCCGAAGCCGCCCGATGGCATCGGCCGAAGTGAGCGTAAGGGGAATTCAGCTGCGCGCGAGGGAAAATCGTAGTTTCGTTATGTGGGCGCTGCGAATCTTAGTCGGCGCACAATATCTGTGGCCCCGGATGTCGACATGCGTCCGAAGCGCGGCGCAACCCGGATCGATCAGCCGAGTGTTATCGCGTCCGCGAGTTGCATCGACCCGCTGTAGAGGCCCGGGATCAGGCCGCCGAACTCGGTTCCAGCGAGCGGGATTGTCGTCGGATTACCCAAGACGACCGCCGTCGCGTTGACCGGCTGGAGTGGAACCAGAAGTCCCCCAAGCGGAATGGTCGCCGTCAATGAGGACGTGAACGGGATCGGCGATAAGGACGTAGGCAACTCGAGCGTCAACGACTGCTGCCCGTTGAGGAAGCCATTGGCAACGACCGCTGGCGCGTCGATGAGGGCGGCCGCGGCACCAAGCGCATTGCCGGTCTGTAGTGCCCCCGCAAAAGCATTTGCACTGCTCGCAAACGCGCTCAAAGTGGTGACCGGCGCGCCAATCGCATCGAGAGCGAGCGCTAAAGGCAATCCGACCGAGAATGACGGCGGTAAGAACGAAAACGAGATATTTGCGTCGGTGAGGGCTCCGACCACATTGCTGAAGTTCAAGGCGACGTCACCCGGAATTGCCGCAATGGGCAGCAGGTCTCCCAGGGCACCCAGCACGGTCACGGTCCCGTTGGTGTTGAACTCGAGACCCGAGAAGAATAGGTTGGCGAATCCCTTACCGATGTCGGTGACCGCCCCGGTCACGTCGCCCGCCACGAGGGCTTGGAACGCGGCCTGGAAAGCAGACGGCAAGGCAACCACCCCGGCCCCGAAGTCGTTGGCCGCGTGCTGGAAGGACGTGGCGACCAATTGCCCATAGGCGATTTGGTTGTCGATGAACTGGCGCAGGAGAGGCGCGGGGTTGGCAGACCATAGCCCGCTGAAGGCTTGCAGGTTGGCGACGGTGTTGTCGTAAAACGTCTGATACGGACCCGCGATGTCGGGCACGCCCGGGTTCGCTACGGCATTGAACAACTGTGGTAGCAGCGCACTTTCGAGCGACTGAAGCGTTGCCGGCAACCCGGGGATGCCCCCGAACACATTCGGCAGGGCCGCCCCCGAAAGAAGCAAAAGGGGGTTGCCACTCTCGAGGGCTCTCACGGCGCCGTTGATGCTCGCACCCACCGATCCGCCGCCGAGACCGCCCAGGAGCGAACTCCCGACTGTCGCGCCGCCGAGGATTGGATCGAGGAGGGCCGCGGGCCGTGCGGCAGCGGCGGTGAGCGCGGCGCCGTTTGCGGCCGCCGCCGCGCCGGCCTGCCCGAAGATTCCCTGGACGGGTGCGCTGACCGCGTTGACGAGGCTTTGCTGGGCATTGGCGACGTCGGTGCCGAGGTATGCGCCGGCGCCCGCGTTCAGCAAGCCGACGAACTGGTCGTGGAAGGCCTGGGCCTGGACGTTGAGAACCTGATATTCCTGGCCAAAGGTTCCGAACATCGCGGCGACCGCCGCCGATACCTGGTCCTGGGCCGCCGCGACGACTCCGGTGGTGGGTCCCGCGATCGACGAGCTGGCCTCCGCTATCGCTTCCCGGAGGTTTGCCAGGTTCTGCGCCGCTGCTTGCACTTCATCCGGCACCGCGACGACGAACGACATGTCGATCTCCCATCGGCCAGTACGACGGTCACCGGATGTTCACCCAGGTTATGTGAGCGTAATCACACGTCGCCGCGGGCGGCGGGAAAATTAGAGAATTGTTATTGTCGCCGGTCAGACACCTCGGCGTGCGGCCCGAGCAAGTGCCGCAGGACCCCGGCCGCGCGCCCGGATCTGTGCCGGGCAGCGACCAGATGCTTGCGAAACACGACCACGCCGGGACCGCGGCCGGAGCCGCGTCCCCGCCCGTACCGCTATCCCATCGGCGTGATGGCCGCCGCGAGTTGCGCGCCGAAGCTCAGCAAGCCGGGGATGAAGCCACCGATCGGGGTCCCGAATATTGGGCCGCCGGGGTTGAGGACAACCGGGCTCAACGGAGTCAGAAGCCCACCGACCGGGAGTTCGGCCGATGCCACGAGCTGCGTGAAGGGGATGCCTCCGAGGGTGATGTTTGTGGTGAGCTCGGGCAATCCGATGAGCGTCTGCCCGTTGAGGAAGGCGTTGGCGGCAAAGGCCGGCGCATCCAGAAGCGCGGCGGCGGCCCCCGCGGCGTTCCCCGCTTGCAGGGCGCTGACGAAGGCCACCGAGCTCGCGTTCAGCGCGCTCAGCGTGTTGATCGGCATCCCGATCGAGTCGAAGACGAATTGCAGCGGCAACCCGAAAGTGAGCACGAGGGAGCCTGTCACCGTCGTACCGAAGTTCGTGAAGGTGTTCAGCACATTGGTGAAGTTTTGTGCCATTTCGGCAGCGATGGTGCCGGGCGGAAGCAAGTTGGTGAAGCCCTGCGCCATCTGGCCGGGGATCGCGACGATCGGGGCCAAGTCTCCCAACGGGCCAAGCGGGATCACGGGAACGGGAGTCGTTCCACCGAGTTCCACAGTCACCTGCTCGAATCCGGGGAGGACCGAGCCGACGACGGCCGAGCTGAGGGCGTTGTACGCGCCGGAAGGGTTGCCGGCCAGAAGGTCCTGGACCGCCGTTTGGAAACCCGCGGGCACCCCTTGAAGGCCAGTGATCAAGTCCTGGCCCGCACTTTGCAATCCGGTGGTGATGGTTTGGGCGTAGCCGATCTGGGTGTTGATCAGCTGCTGCACAAAAGCACCGGGGTTGAAGCTGGCGATCTGTTGGATGCCGGCCTGGATGGCCGCCGGCAGGTTGGCCAACTCAGTCGGCAGATTCTGAAGGCCCGTGAAGATCTGCTGGGCATAACCGATCTGATTGTTGACCAGCTGGTGCAGGAACGGGAACGGGTTGGCAGAGAAGGTGTTCCCGATCGCCTGCAAGTTGTTGGCGGTGTTGGCGAACAACGCCTGATACGGACCGGCCACCGTGGCACCAAACGAACTCAACCCACTGAGCACCCCCGCAGCCCCACCGGTCGACAAGCCCCCCACCGAAATCCCCGCACCAGCAATCGCATTCGAAATCGCCTGCGCCCCCGTCTGCAGCTCACCACCCACAAACGCCCCGATACTGCCATTACCCAGCGCCGT
>NZ_JAZGLV010000045.1:0-8553 GCF_036409085.1 Mycobacterium sp. 050134 | reverse complement strand
ATGAATGTCGCTGTGCATCATGTCCTTTGCGTTTCGGCTCGCACACGGTTCACGCCGTGCTGGCGCAATCCTATGGGTGTGCGTCGAGGCATCCGACTGTGAATTTTGCCCGAATTCCTCTGCGGTAGCGGATTGGTGGGTCGTGCAGTGCGCGGACCTTTGTCGACCGGCAGTCGACGGCCCCGGCGCTCAAGCTCGCACCATCGGCACCCCAGCGCGGTCGAGTATGCCTACACCCCTGTAGAGCAGCGGAGCGTGCCGCGCGGCCGGGCCGGTTTCCTTACTCGAGGAACCCCCTCGGGGAGGCTTGGGACTTTCTGGCGCGAAGCCCTCTGGCCGAGACTCCGACCAACTACCCGTTGCAAGGCGAACTCGGCACCATCTCCCGCAGTCCCAAATTTACGAGCGCTGGCAACACAGGCCGACGCTTAAGGGCACGGCCCGCACCTAGTTCTTCGTCGAGGACCGCACGGTCTACTTGGAGCAGATGCACACCAGTCATCCGAACGAAACGAAGTAGGGTGAATCGCTTTCTCGTTCCTAGAGATTTAGAACTCATCACTTCCTGCCTCTAATTGACGTCGCCCTTGTCCGCCCCAGTCTCGGTTAGCATGAGCAGTTGTGTCTGGCCGCCGATCGTTCGCCGAGCCGCAGGTATTCGACCACGGGCGACTCGATGTTGGTGACGGCAACCGCATTTACTGGGAGGCCAGGGGCAACCCGAAAGGCCGGCCAGCGTTGGTCGTCCACGGCGGCCCAGGAGCAGGCCGGCCGCGCGGCGCCCACAAAGGGTTTGACCCCGAGGCATTCCAGGTTGTGTTGTTCGACCAGCGCGGCTGCGGTGACAGCGCGCCCCATGCAGCCGATCCGGCTACCGACATGGCGAACAACACCACCGAACACCTGCTCGCCGACATGGAAGCGCTGCGCGAGCACCTGGGCATCGACCGGTGGCTGCTCTATGGCGGGTCGTGGGCATCGACGCTGATCCTCGCCTACGCCCAGCGCCACCCCAGCAGGGTGATCGGCATCATCCTGCTAGGTGTCACCATGACCAGGCGGCGCGAGATCGATTGGCTCTACCACGGCCTGCGTCTGTTGTTGCCCATCGAATGGGAACGCTTTCGTGCCGGGGTACCCGTCACCGACCGCGGAGGCAACTTGGTCGAGGCCTACCGGCGGCTGATGGAAGACCCCGACCTCGCAGTAAGACAGCGAGCTGCGCACGAGTGGTGTGTGTGGGAAGACGCGGCAATCGCCCACGAGGCCCTCGGCAGCCCCGGTCAGTACGGTGCCAAACCCGACCTAGCGAAGCTGGCTTTTGTGCGAATATGTACGCATTATTTTGCCCACGGGGCGTGGCTGGAAGATGAGCAATTGCTGCGAGATGCCCACCGGCTCAGGGGCATTCCCGGAATCCTGATACACGGACGTCTCGACCTGTCCGGTCCGCTGCTTACAGCATGGGAGCTGGCCCAAGCCTGGCCGGACGCTGACCTGAGAATCATCGAGGACTCCGGTCACACCGGCAGCCCCCGCATGGAAGCAGCCATCCTCGACGCCATCGCAAGCTTCGACCCAGCCCGATCTCATTTCTAGAGATAGTGGACGTCTCATGTCCTGTCTCGCATAGTGCCGGTGCGCCGACCGACGCTGACGTGGCGGGCTTAGATCCCGGCGGCTGTCAGCCATTCGCTGTAGAAGAGTGCGATTCCGAGTCCGCAGGAGATGGCAGCGATCAGCCAGAACCGAATGGTTAGCGCGGTTTCCGGCCAGTCCATGAGTTCGAAGTGGTGGTGGAGCGGGGAGTTCCGGAACACGCGTCGGCCAGTAGTACGGAATGAGATGACCTGGATCACGACCGAGCCGACTTCGGCGACGAACAGCGCGCCCAGGATGATGGCCAGAATTTCGGTGCGGCTGGTCACCGACAGTCCGGCGATGATGCCGCCCAGGGCCAGAGAACCGGTGTCACCCATGATGATCTTGGCGGGTGCTGCGTTCCACCATAAAAAGCCGATGCAGGCTCCGGCGGTCGCGGCGGCGACGAGTGCCAGGTCGAGTGGGTCTCGGACGTGGTAGCACCCGGGTGTGGCGGCCTCAGCGCATTGGTTTCGGAACTGCCAGAAGGTGATGATGACGTAGGCGGCGGCCACCATGGCCATGGCACCCGCGGCCAGCCCGTCGAGTCCGTCAGTGAGGTTCACCGCGTTCGACCAGGCAGAAACCACCATGATGCAGAACAGCACGAAAACCACCGGCGGCAGTGCGAATGCTGCGATGTCGCGGACGTAGGACAGCGCAGGGCTGCCAGGGGTTAACCCGTCCGCGCTGCGGAACTGCAGTGCGAGAACGCCGAAGAGGATGGCCGCGACGAGCTGGCCGGCACTCTTGGCTCGCTTGTTCAAGCCGAGGTTCCGGCCCCGCCGCACTTTGAGGTAATCGTCGGTGAAACCGACAACACCTAGTGCGGTTGCTAGTCCGAGAACGAGTAGCCCTGATGCCGTCGGGCCCTCACCACCGAGCGCGAGTTCGTCGAAAAGGGTGCTGGTCAGGTAGCTGACCCATATCGCGGCGACGATCGCCAGCCCGCCCATCGTGGGCGTTCCCTGCTTGCGTTGGTGGCTTTTCGGGGCCTCGGCGCGGATGGGTTGTCCCAACCCGAGCCGGGAGAATGTCCGGAACAACACCGGGGTCAACAGAGCGGCGACCACCACGGCTATACCGGCGGCGACAAGTATCGATTTCATCGGGCTATGCAGGTCTTTCGCCCGCAGATCTGTCGATCACAGCACGACATCGAAATCCAAGCCCCCACCGCACCAGTATCGCGCAGCATCTTCCGAAGCCACCCACAGCGCCCCCGGCGCGGCGGCGCACCCTGGAGCCGAGTTGTTTAGTTCCTACAAATCGTCCGTGCGTCTCGCATGTAAAGAAATGAGACAGGCCCGGTAGGCGTGCTCCCCATCGCGGAACCCCAGGTCGCGGTGTCTCATTTCTTGTCTCGCGCCGCGTGTCTCAGATCTCGATGTCGGAGGGCAATGAGACCGTAGTGCTGTGACGGCGATCCGATTCCCGCTCGCCGACCGGCAAGCAAGTACGCTCGGCCGCGGAGACTTCGACTTATGTGACCCGAGGCACTATTGGCTCAACCGCCTGAAACAGTTTGAGCAGGTCCTGGGCAAACTCGTCCTGATGTCCGTGCAGGAAGCGCACCATGCCTCGAACTTCGGCGATTGCTTCGCGCGCACGTTGGAAATCCTCGGCGGTCGGCCGAGCGTCGGTTGCAGTCTGCCCATCGTCGCCCGCGGTGCGGACATACCCAGCGAGGCGAGCTCGCATGTGGTCGGCTTGCCGCTCGTAGTGCTCGAGGCGACTAGCGAGTTTGCGACGGTCTTGTTCTGCACTGCGACGGCAGTCCTCGCTGTGGAAGTCTTTCCGTCGACCCGGCCCAAGCTCTCTTTGGAACTGTTCGTCGCAGCGCGGGTTGGCACAGGTGGCCTCGAGGATGAGGAGCTCGGCGTCATCTCGACGCCGAGCTATGCCAACTACGTCGCCGGACACCTAGCCCACCCTTCACGAGCGAGTTTATTCGCGCGTATTAATCCACTGCTCATTCTATGCATGTTCGCTGCTCTTGGCCTGCAGCACACGCGGCCGCTGTGCTCTGGACCGTAGGCAACGCGCCGAGCTGTTAGTAGTCAATCTGCGCGAATCATCTCAGTCGCATCATTGAGCCGTATCGATAAGACAGCCAGCCGAACGCTGCTCGCAAGTGACGCCGGCAGCGTGGGGTTAAAGAACGTAGCGCTCAATTGCGATTCGGCCGCAGACAGCGCTGGAACGGAGGCGGCCGATTCAGCAACCCATCAACCGATGATGAAAGAAAGTTGGGCGAGCATTCGAGTGCCCGCCCAACCTGCGAGGGCCTACCCGACCCATCATGCAGATCTGAGTGTAGGCCTCGCGCTCCTAATCCGTGCCTCTACGGCACCAACAGAGCGAGGTAGTAGCTATGTCTATTCGCATTACCGCTGTCCGACTTACTGGCGGGCAGACGCATCAACACATCACGAGGCTCTGGTGGACTAATCCCGGCAACGGCAAAAATGGGGAGAACGCCCGCGCCGAGATCGTCCACTGGATTGAGATAGAAAACGGCAAAGCCTACGTCGACACGGGCGGACACCGCGTTGACGTTCGAGTCGTTACCCCGGCGTCAGGCCCGAAGTATCTGAGGACACGAGCCGACGGTGTCTGGACCGACAACCTGTTGGCGTTGCCGCGGCGTTAACCGAGTAAGTCACGGTGAGGGACATCCAATACAACTGTCCCTCACCGTGATTCGGTCTTGGGCACATCGCCGCAGCCGACGTCCTCGCCCGAACCCGCCGGGATTCGATTCTCAATAATGAACGAAAAATCGACACGCCGCGCGGACGTAACGCGACCGGCGCGACACCGATCCGCGGAGTCCCATAACTCTGTCCCAATACGGCTCTAACGTGGACAGGGTTAAAGACACACTCAGGAAAGGCGCGATCGATGGCACTGCTCGGATACGCCCGCGTCTCCACACTGCACCAGTCACCAGAGATGCAGCTAGCGGTCCTCCGAGAGGCTGGCGCAGAACGTATTTGGACAGACCAGATGTCGGGAAGGAGGGACGATCGGCCCGAGCTGGCCAGCCTGCTACATTACGCCCGTCCCGGCGATGTCCTCATGGTGTGGCGGCTCGACCGCCTCGGCCGCTCCCTAACCCACCTGCTAGCCGTTGCAAGTGACCTGCAAGACCGCAGCATCGAACTGCGCTCGCTCACTGAATCAGTGGACACCACCACTGCGGGCGGCCGGCTGATCTTCCACGTCTTCGGCGCTGTCGCAGAGTTCGAACGGGCCATCGCCGCTGAACGCACCGCTGATGGGGTGGCCACCGCCCGCGCTGCAGGCCGCCACCCCGGCCGCCCCGGTCTCAGCAGTGACACCATCGTCGCCGCCAACGCTCTCGACCAAGCGGGAACTCCCCGAGCCCAGATCGCCCGTACCTTGGGTATTTCCCGATCCAGCGTCTACCGATGCCTGGAACTAACTCGATGACATCACCACGGCCGCTGTCGACGGCGATCCGTAACGAAGTGCTCGCCGCGTGCCGAAGCGCCCTGCACTACCGGGGCGACTTGAAATCGCTCATGCTCGGCGCCGGTGTCCCCGCGGCGGTCTACAACCGGTATGACCACCTGGAAAACACGAAGGTCAAGATTGCTCGCAGCATCCTTGACGAGCTGCAAGAACTTGGGCCCAATGGGTGGGCGGTCCAGCGCCGAATCGTCGTCGAACTGTGCGGAATGCGAAGACCCGCCAACGGCGTCGAAGACCTCGCCGCCGGCCGCAACGCCCTCGACGCGCTGCGCCGAACCGCCGCCCACGAAGGCGTCATCATCGACACCGAACAGGCCGCAAGAAACGACCGGGCCACGCGAGCCGCCAAGCGCCAACAGCACATCACCGACCAGCAACAAAACCTCGACCGGCTACGCGCCGAGTTCTCCACCTTGGCCCGAAGCAAGCCCACCACGACCGCTGAACGCCAGGCACGCGGCTACCAGCTCGAAAAGCTACTCGCAGACCTCTTCCAAGCCAACGAGCTGGAGTACACCGGGTCGACTCGACAACCCCACGAGCAGGTCGACGGCTCCTTCCACTTCCGCGGCTTCACCTACCTCGTCGAAGCGCGCTGGCGCAATCAGCCACCCGACAAAGAAGATCTCGCCGGATTCAAACTCAAGGTCGACGGCAAGCTGGAAAGCACCCGCGGCCTGTTCATCTCCATGGCCGGCTTCGACGAGGAAGTGCTGCAGTACTTCGCCAACGTCAGCGGAAAACGCAACGTCATCTACATGACAGGCCAGGACCTCGCCATCATCTTCGAGGGAACCATCGGCCTCGAAGACGCCCTCCTGCGAAAGATCGACGCCGCAGAGAAGCACGGCCGCTACCTCATCAACCTCCTGGAATAACCTACCGCACACTCCCTCATACACCCCGCATTACGGCTGGAGGCGCTCGCGTGCCAGGTCGATCACCTGCTGAGACCACGGCATGTAGGACGGGACATGGGGTCCGGGTCCATCATCAGGTGAATTGGCAATCGCACGCAGGCCGGGCCTACCTCCGAACAGGTCGTCGAATTCCGCCACTGCCTGATACGCCGAAGACATGCTATCCAACAGCAGAGTCTCAATGGTTGTGTTCACCGTCGCTAACGGCTCAGTTATTCCATCGGCCAAGTCGAGCAGATCCGGATTCTCACCGAGCCCCATAATCTCCGCTTTTACCGGATTTTTCATCTCGGATTGGGCAATGAAGGACCGATCAATCGTCACGCGAAACCTGGACTGTATGTGACCACCAACCAAGATCTGATTGACCGCCGCCGTGACAGCCTCCATTGATTCGTGCACCATCACGTTGCGCAGTCGACACAGGAAGCGATAGCCTGCGTATCCGTCATAGACTCCGTGAAAGTTATCTTCTACGTGGCTATATACAGCGCTTTCTGGCCCGTAAGCCTTCTCGATTCTCCGCAGCATTTGATCCTGGTGATAGACGACCGACGAACACAGCGACAGCGCTGAAGCGCGCAGGCTGGTAAGCCACGTGGTGAACGTGCCGGGCGCCGAATTCGGGCGAATCATGCCAGCATCCGCTGCCTGGTTGGCAGCCATTATTGTCGAGCGCAGCAAGCTTTTTGACGAAGCGAAATAGGTAAAGACGGAGCCAAAAAGCAGCCCGGATATTTGCTTATAGGCCCCTTTATATCGCGTGTAATCGTCCGTCGACAAAATGCATATCCGCTCAAAACTAGCCGCGTGCCCCGGAGTGTCGGCAGTGATCAACAGGGCCCCACGGGGTTCTATCGGCAAGTCACCGGGGATTGTCATGCTTTAGATCGTCCATGGCTTGTGGTCGCACGCTGATGTCGGGGGCAGCTGTTATCACTGAGCAGTGACTCTCGATGTGCCCGATGGCGCACCCCGACACAGGTTCATGCGATACGTGCGACCACCCGGCGACCGGAACAGCACACAACGCGAAGCCGGATCACTTTTCCCGCTCCGACCGAACACACGAAAGATGCGTGTTGCCGTCGATGTGCAGACCCTCGCCGAGCCCACGCCGGAGCTAATGCGAGTCCTCGCTCGTGACGAGGAAGTCGAACCCCTCCTTTTCGTCCCCAACGACGAACCAGAGCCCCAACGTTGGATGCAGGTTCTCGAATGTCGCCGGTGGTACCAGTTCAAGTTCACGACCGTCGCAGACGCACCGAAGTTCATGGATTCCTCGACTGTCGGGGTTTCCGCCTACGAGGACGGCGACAGAAGGCTGGCGACCCGTGGGCACTTCTTTAGTGTTTACGCGACGCTTGACGAAGCGGCGCGCGCTTCGTACTCGGACGACTCGGGGATCACGCTGGCCGACCGTCACCGTGCTGCCGCTCTCGCATGTGCGTCCGCAGCAATCGGGGCTGATGTCATCGCGACCGCTGCGCCGACGGCGGGGCGCGACGATGTCGCTGACAACGATCTGGTCGTGAGCGTGACGCCGAGCCAGTTGGTCCCGCTGTTCGGGCACTACCTTCGCATGACAGGCAATCCCGTTCTGACAGTGACCAAAGGGCCATTGCTTGGCGGTGGCGAGTATGTCCGTACCTACAACGCGACTTCAGTCGCAGATCTATACCAGGCGGGCATCGACGCATCCGTTCGGCACCTCACCTCGATCCGGCTGATGGCGACAGCGGGTTTCGACCTCAAGCTCGTTCAGTCCATGTCAGCAATTGCACTGCGCCTCGGCCGCGCCGCTCGGGCTGTGGACCATCTACTCGCAACGCTGAGCAACGCCGCATCGAACGACGTGCAGCGATCCGACATGTCAGAGACCGCTGGCGAAGCATTCGATCGAATGCTGCTGTACCTTTGCGCCGCGATGGACAGATATGCCCGCGTCACCCGAACCTTGTTCGACAGGACCCTTGATCCCGACAACCAGCGCGGGTCCCTCACATCCACCGAAGAATTGCAGTCCGTCATCACAAAGTTCAGGCCGACCGATACGGCACAGCTGGAGTCACTGGGCTCGTACGCCTGGGTCATTGGACAGTTGCGCAACCGAATCCACGCGCTTCCCCTCGACACAAAACATAGGCTGTCTCGCAGCTACGGCTCGTCCACAACGGTGGCGATCACCCTCAATGGTCTGGCAGAGTTCGACCCCGCCGCCACACCGCTGAGTCAAGACCAACTGGACAGGCTTGGGGTGTGGAACGCACAGTCGTCCAATCCATTTCATCCGCGCACGTACGCTGCGGACATCGCCACCCTGGCGACGACCCTCTTCAGCGAGACACTGTGCTACCTGGAGGAGTTCTCCCACTTCATCCTTCGCAACAAGGTGCTGGTGAGAGGGACCCGGTTGGTGGTCCAGTCGCTATGCGGCTTGGGGTTGATGGGTCGTGGTCCACTGTAGGGCGAACTCGGCTGGGGTGAGTTCACC
>NZ_JAZGLV010000044.1:0-10417 GCF_036409085.1 Mycobacterium sp. 050134 | reverse complement strand
GTGATCGCAAGCGCGGCGGAGCCGGGCGAAGCGGGTCACGCCGTCCCACCAGTGATCGCAAGCGCGGCGGAGCCGGGCGAAGCGGGTCACGACCATCCAAACCCGGAACGGGTCGAAGCGCCGGAAGCATAAGGAGATCAACATGAGCGAGACCAGCTTCATCGAGAACGAGGACCGCCGGGCCCTGCGGAAGGCGGTGTCCGAGTGGGCGGCCAACTACGGCCAGGACTATTACCTGCAGAAGGCCCGCGCTCAGGAGCACACCACCGAATTGTGGTCGGAGGCAGGCAAGCTCGGCTTCCTTGGGGTCAATCTGCCCGAGGAGTACGGCGGCGGCGGGGCCGGCATGTACGAGTTGGCCCTGGTGATGGAGGAGATGGCCGCCGCGGGCAGCGCGCTGCTGCTCATGGTGGTGTCGCCCGCCATCAACGGCACCATCATCAGCAAGTTCGGCACGGACGAGCAGAAGAAGCGCTGGCTTCCAGGCATCGCCGACGGCTCGCTGACGATGGCGTTCGCAATCACCGAGCCGGACGCCGGTTCGAACTCGCACAAGATCACCACGACCGCGCGCCGCGACGGCGGCGACTGGATTCTCAAGGGCCAGAAGGTATACATCTCCGGTATCGACCAGGCGCAGGCGGTGCTGGTGGTGGCGCGCACCGAGGAAGCGAAGACCGGCAAGCTGCGGCCCGCGTTGTTCGTGGTGCCCACCGACGCGCCTGGTTTCACCTACACCGCGATCGACATGGAACTGATCAGCCCCGAACGCCAGTTCCAGGTGTTCCTCGACGACGTGCGCCTGCCCGCCGACGCGCTCGTCGGTGCCCAGGACGCCGCCATCGCCCAGCTGTTCGCCGGCCTCAACCCCGAGCGCATCATGGGCGCCGCCAGTTCGGTCGGCATGGGGCGCTTCGCCCTCAAGAAGGCCGCCGACTACGTCAAGACCCGCCAGGTGTGGGGCACGCCGATCGGCGCGCACCAGGGACTGTCGCACCCGCTCGCTCAGTGCCACGTCGAAGTGGAGCTCGCGAAGCTGATGATGCAGAAGGCCGCGACGCTCTACGACAGCGGCGACGACGCGGGCGCGGCCGAGGCGGCGAACATGGCCAAGTACGCCGCGGCCGAAGCGGCCACCCGCTCGGTGGACCAGGCCGTGCAGTCGATGGGCGGCAACGGGCTGACGAAGGAGTACGGCGTGGCCGCGATGCTGGCCTCCGCGCGGCTGGGGCGGATCGCCCCGGTGAGCCGCGAGATGGTGCTGAACTTCGTGGCGCAGACGTCGCTGGGCCTCCCGCGAAGCTACTGAGCTATCCCGATGGACGCTCTCGTCGAATACGCCGGCCCGGCCGAAACCAAGGGCCCGTTCGCCCGCCTGACCTTGAACTCACCGCACAACCGCAACGCGCTGTCCACGGCGTTGGTCAACCAACTGCACCAGGGGCTGCGTGACGCCGCGGCGGACCCGGCGGCCCGGATGGTCGTGCTCGGACATACCGGCGGCACCTTCTGCGCCGGGGCCGACCTGAGCGAGGCCAGCCGTGGCGATCGCGAGGGCGGCGCAGCCGGTCGAAGCGGGTCGCCACCACCGACTAGTGGCGATCGCGAGGGCGGCGCAGCCGGTCGAAGCGGGTCGCCACCACCGACTAGCGGAGGCCCGGAGGGCGGCTTGCCAGCGTCGCCACACGACGTGGCCGCGCGCCGCGCCCGCGAGCTGACGGCACTGCTGCGCGCGATCGTCTCGTCGCCGCTGCCGGTGATTGCCGCCATCGACGGCCATGTGCGGGCGGGCGGGTTCGGTCTGGTGGGCGCCTGCGACATCGTGGTCGCCGGTCCGCGCTGCACGTTCGCGCTGACCGAGGCCCGGATCGGGGTCGCGCCGGCAATCATCTCGCTGACGCTCCTGCCGAGGATGCCGACGCGGGCGGCCGCGCGCTACTACCTCACCGGCGAGACGTTCGACGCGGGCCGGGCCGCGGAGATCGGGCTGGTGACGATGGCCGTCGACGACGTCGACGCCGCGGTACGGAGCGTCGTCGCGGACGTGGGCCGCGGTTCGCCACAGGGCCTCGCGGCGTCGAAGGCGCTGACCACCGCGGCGATGCTGGAGGGCTTCGACCGCGACGCCGAACGGCTGACCGAGGAATCGGCGCGGTTGTTCGTGTCCGACGAGGCGCGCGAGGGCATGCTCGCGTTTCTGCAGAAGCGGAGACCGAGCTGGGCTCCCGCTGACGGTAGCGCCAATTAGCGGTCGCCGCCCGCGACATGGTTGCGATTTAGCCAACCCTCTTGCAGCCCTACCCGGACGTCGTACGCTCGTGGGTGATGAGCAACTCAGCGCAGCGCGACGCGAAGGACGTCCGTCACGAATCGTCGCGGGCGGCCGACACCGATCGCATCCAGCTCGCGCAGTTGCTGGCGTACGCCGCCGAGCAGGGCCGGCTGCAGCTGAAGGATTACGAGGACCGCCTCACCAAGGCGTACGCCGCAACCACGTATGAGGAACTCGACCAGCTTCGGGCCGACCTGCCCGGCGCGCCGATCAGCCCCCGCCGTGGCGGCACACCCAACCCGGCGCCTTCCACTCTGCTGCTTGCCCTCCTGAGCGGGTTCGAACGGCGCGGCCGGTGGAACGTGCCCAAGAAACTGACCACGTTCACCCTGTGGGGCAGCGGAGTGCTGGACCTCCGCTATGCCGACTTCACCTCGACCGAGGTCGACATCCATGCGATCTCGATCATGGGCGTGCAGAACATCCTGCTGCCGCCCGAGGTCAACGTCGAGATCGAGGGGCGCGGCGTCATGGGCGGCTTTGACCATGCCGTGCTCGGGCACGGCACCCCGGGCGCACCGACGGTGCGGATCCGCGGCTGGTCCCTCTGGGGCGGCGTCGGCATCAAGCGGCGCGCCCGCAGGTCCCGCGCCTAGCGTTCGCCCCGCGCCGGTCAGTCCGGCACGTAGTCGAACGTGTCCGGGTTGGGGCCATTGCGGCCCGACTCGCCCTTGTCGAGCGCCGAGATGGCCTCCATGTCGGAACCGTCCAGCTCGAAGTCGAACAGCTCGAAATTGGCCTTCACCCGCTCCGGCGTCACCGACTTGGGAAAGACGATGTCGCCGCGCTGGATGTGCCAGCGCAGGACGACCTGCGCCGCCGACTTGCCGCGGGCCGCGGCGATACGGGCGATGACCGGATCGTCGAGCACTTTGCCCTGGGCGATCGGCGACCACGCCTCGGTGGCGATCCCGTGTTCACGCCCGTAGTTGCGGACATTCTCGTTGGCGAAGTACGGGTGTACCTCGATCTGGTTCACCGACGGGACCGTCTCCGTTTCGGCGGCGAGCCGGTCGAGGTGTGCCGGCTGGAAATTGGAGACTCCGACGCTGCGGGCGCGTCCGTCTTTGGCGAACTCCTCCAACACTTTCCACGTCGAGACGAAATCCCCGCCGTAGAGCGTGGGCAGCGGCCAGTGAATGAGGAACAGGTCGACGTAGTCCGAACCCAACGCCTTCAGCGTTCCATCAAAGGCGCGCCTGGCGTCGTCTGGCTTGTGGAACCCGTTGTTCAGCTTGCTGGTGATGAACACCTCGCCCCGGTCGAGGCCGGCATCGCGGATGCCCTGTCCGACTTCCTCTTCATTGCCGTACATCTCGGCGGTGTCGATGTGGCGGTACCCGATGTCAAGCGCGGTCTTGACGGCCGCCGCCGTCTCGGCGGGCTTGATCTGGAACACGCCGAATCCGAGCTGCGGAATGGCGACACCGTCATTGAGTTCGATCGTTGGAACCTTGGTCATGCTTTCCTCCTTCGTCAATCCGTGTACCCGGTCAGCCGGTCTCTTATCCCCCCGCGGTCACGCCGCGGAGCGCGATGCGGTTCGGCCGGAACGGCGTTGGTCCGGATCCAGCAGTAGGAACGCGATTCCGGCCCCGGCCGCCGCGATGCCCTGCGCGGCCAGGTAAATCCACAGCGCCGGCCAGGCGATCATCCCCATGGCCACCGCCGCGATCGCCACCGCCGGGTTGAACGCGCCGCCCGAGATGCCACCGACCGCGAATGCCCCTGACACCACGGTGAAACCGATCGCGAGCCCGAAGTACGAGTTGCCTTGGCCTCGCCTGCTCGTCGCCACATTGAGCACCACGTAGCAAAGGGCGAAGGTGAACAGCGCTTCCACCGCGAACACGGCAACCGGCCGGTGTTCCGGTCCGGCGGGGTGCACCGGTCCGACGATCCAGCGCACCGCCGCAGCGGCGATCACGCCGGCCAAAGATTGCGCGATCCAGTATCGGGCGGCGTCGCCGGGGCCGATCCCGCGCCGCACCAGGACCGCCAGCGTCACGGCCGGGTTGTAGTGACCGCCGGAGATCTGACCGCCGGCGTAGACCATCACCATGAGCACTCCACCTATCGCCAGTGGGGCCAGGGTGCTCCCGCTGCCGACGGCAGCGCCGCAGGTGAAGACCAAAAAGAAGGTACCGATCGCCTCGACGGCGTACTTCGCCGCCGGACGAGGGTCGCGGGCGGCGGGAGGCCCGGCCGCGGCCGGTTGCTGTGAGTCGAGCGCGCGCATGGCATCCAGCCTGGCCACAAGGGGAGTGTGTGTCTTCGCCGCTGGCGTCCATGCGCGGGTACCGGCTAGCTGCAACCAGTCCGGTCAGCGTCGGCGCCGCGACCTCAGGTAGTCACCCACCACGGCCGCGCCCAACCCGTCGAGATCGGGCACCACGACGCGCCCCTCGACGCGACGGGCGACCTGGTCGATGAACCGCGCCAACCCGGGGTCACTGCCCAGCCGGAAGATCGTGATCTGCGCACCGAGCCGGGCCATGTCGTCGAAGCCGCGGACGGTGTGGGCGATCGTCCGCGGGTGCGGCGGGTAATCGAAGAACACCGCCGAGCCGTCGCCGTCGAAATCCTCCAGGTGGGCGGTCGGCTCACCGTCGGTGACCACGAGGACCACCGGTTGCGCGTTGGGGTGCCGACGCAGATGCCGACCCGCCAGGGCCAGTGCGTGATGCAGGTTTGTACCCTGCTCGTAGACGCCTTCCAGGCCGGTCAGTTCCGCGGCCGTCACGGTCCGGGCGTAGCGCCCAAAGGCGATGATCTGCAAGGCATCCGACCGGAACCGGGTGCTCACCAGATGATTGAGCGCCAACGCCGTCTGTTTCATCGGCAACCAGCGGTTCTCCATCACCATCGAAAACGAGGTGTCGACCAGCAGCGCCACCGCGGCCTGGGTGCGGGTCTCGGTTTCCGAAACCTCGACGTCGTCGACGGTGATCTTCAGCGGACCGGCGCGGCCGTCCCGGGCGGCCGTCCCCGCCTGCCGCAGCACCGCATTGGTCAGCGTGCGGGAAATGTTCCACGGCTCGGTGTCACCGAACTGCCACGGCCGCGTAGCCCCCGTCAGCTCCCCGGCGGCGCCGGCGCGACGGAGTTCCCGTTCGCCGCGCCTGCTGGAAAGCTGTTGCGCCACATCGCGCAACGCTGTCTCGCCGAGCCGGCGCATCGCCTTGGGCGACAGCCGCCACTGGCCGTCCGAACCGCGGTCGAGGAAACCCTGATTCACCAGCGCGCGCTCCAACTCGGCCAGCGTGCGAGCGTCCACGGCCGCCTCGTCGCCAAGCTGGCGCGCCAGCGCGTCGAGGTCGACATCGTCCATCGTGGCGCCGGGGTAACTCTGCGACAGCTGCTCGGCCAGCTGCTCGAGCTCGCCAACGTCGGCCAACGCCTGTGTCCCCTCGCCCATCCCGAACGGGTTGTCGCCGGAGAACTCCTGCGACCCCGTCCAGTCCTCGCCCGGCCGCGCCGCCTGCAGGTGGGCGTCCAGCCGATTCAACGCCTGCATCAAGTCCGGGGACCCGAATGCCTGCTGCGCCAAGGCGTCCAGCTCGGCACGCTGGTCGGGACTCAGGCTGTTGCGGAACCGCTGCGCGGCGGCGGCGCGCTTGGCCAACGAATCCATCAACTCGTCGACGTTGCGCGGGTTCTCCGGAAAGAACTCGCCGTGCTTGTTCATGAAGTCCTGGAAATCCTGCGGGGTGTCCTCACCGCGGGAGTGCTTGTCCAGTAACTCGTTCAAGTCATCCAGCATGTCCTTGACACGCTGACGGTCTTCGTCGGTGGCGCCCTCGAGCGCCTGCTTCATGCCCGCGAAGCGCTGGTCCAGCATCTCGCGGCCCAGCAAATCCTTGATCTGCTCGTACTTTTCGCGCGCCTCCGGGCTGCGCCAGTCGTAGTCGGACAGCTCCTGGACGGCTTTGGCCGGCGACGCGGGCAGCGCGTCCAGCCGCAGCTCACCGAAGCGGGCGTCGTCGTCCAGGGCCCGAGCCAGTTCCTTGCGTTCGGCCAGCACCGCCTCATCGAGCAGCTTCTTGATGTCCTGCAGGGTGCCGTCTAGATTGTTGCGGCGCAACAACTCTCGCCGCCGGCGGTTGGCCTCCGCCGCCAGCCGGTCGGCGCCGCGCATGTTCTCGGTGCCGCGGCGCAGCAGCTCGGACAGGGCGCGGCGCGGCGACGTGCCGGCCATGACGTCCTGACCGATCTGCTCGAGCGCCTCACGCAGATCCACCGGCGGGGCCAGCGGATCGGGCCCGCCGGTGTACGCCGAGTATCGCGAGGAGTGGCCCTTCGAGAACGGTTTAGCCATAGACCGTTTGGCCCTCTCCGGAGACCTTGTCGATCCGCTTGGCAAGGTACAAGGCCTCCAGCGACAACTCCAGCGCCGCGGCCCGCTCCCCCACGGACTGCGCGTTCACTTTCTCCGCGATCTTGTCCACGACGGGCAGGGCCGGGACCGCGGCCAGCACGTCCTTGGCCGAGACGCGCTCACCCGTGGTGACCGCCGAACCGCGCTCCACCGCGGCCACCAGCGCGCCGACGTCGATCCCGCCCAGCACGCGGGACGCGGTGTCGGCGGTGGCGCGGCGCAACAGGTGCTCGAGCACCGCCTGCTCGCGGCCCTCCTCGCCGGACTCGAATTCCAGCTTGCCGCGCAGGACGTCGATGACCGTGCCGAGGTCCACCACCCGGGCCACCGGATCGGTCTCCCCCAGCACGGCGCCGCGGTGCCGGGCGGCCGCCGCCACCGTCTCGGCCGCGGCGATCGCGAACCGGGCCGAAACCCCGGAACGCTGATCGACCGAATTCGACTCCCGCAGGTAGCGGGCGAAGCGAGCGATCACCTGCATCAAGTAATCGGGCACTTGCGCGCTCAGGTGGGCCTCCTGGACGATCACGCCCACCTCGGCGTCGAGCTCGAGCGGGTAGTGCGTCCGGATCTCGGCGCCGAACCGGTCCTTGAGGGGGGTGATGATCCGACCACGGTTGGTGTAGTCCTCGGGGTTGGCGCTCGCGACCACGAGCACGTCCAGGGGCAGGCGCAGCGTGTAGCCGCGAACCTGGATGTCGCGCTCCTCCATCACGTTGAGCATCGACACCTGGATACGCTCGGCCAGGTCCGGCAGCTCGTTGACCGCGACGATGCCACGGTGCGCGCGTGGGATCAAGCCGTACGCGATGGTCTCGGGGTCCCCGAGGCTGCGGCCCTCGGCGACCTTGATCGGGTCGATGTCACCGACCAGGTCGGCCACGCTGGTGTCCGGAGTGGCCAGCTTCTCGGTGTAGCGCTCGCTGCGGTGTTTCCACTCCACGGGCAGGTCGTCGCCCAGCGTGGCAGCCTTGCGGATCGACTCGGGCGTGATCGGCGAGAACGGGTGCTCGCCCAATTCCGACCCGGCGATCACCGGCGTCCACTCGTCAAGCAGGCCGACCAAGGCTCGCAGCAGCCGGGTCTTGCCCTGCCCCCGCTCGCCGAGCAGCACGAAGTCGTGGCCGGCGATGAGCGCCCGCTCCAGCTGGGGCAGGACGGTGTCCTCGAAGCCCAGGATGCCGGGCCAGACCTCGTCGCCCGCGGCGAGCGCGGTGAGGAGGTTTTCCCGGATTTCCTGCTTGACTCCCCGTTCACGGTGACCGGCGGCACGCAATTCGCCGACGGTGCGGGGCAGATGAGTCGGTGATGTCACCACTCCACGCTACGGCGTGGTGCGGCCTCCGTCATGCGCAGTTCGTTCACCCCGCGCTGATTGACACCCGGGTCGCTCAGTGGGCGAAGTGGCGCGCCCCGGTCAGATACACGGTGACGCCGGCGGTGGCCGCCGCGGCGGTCACCTCGTCGTCGCGCACGGATCCGCCCGGATGCACCACCGCCTTCACCCCGGCCGCGGTCAGCGTCTCGAGGCCGTCGGGAAAGGGGAAGAACGCGTCGGACGCCGCGACCGCGCCGCGGACGCGGTCGCCGCCTCGTGCATTCCCTCTTTCCACGGCCAACCGGGCCGCGTCGACGCGGTTGACTTGGCCCATGCCGACGCCGATCGTGGCACCCCCGGCGGCGATGACGATCGCGTTCGACTTGACCGCGCGGCAGGAGCGCCACGCGAAGACCAGGTCGCTCAGCGTCGCCGGGTCGGCCGGCGAGCCGGTCGCCAGCGTCCAGTTCGCTGGGTTGTCGCCGTGCGCATCAAGCTCGTCGCGCTGCTGAACCAGCAGTCCCCCGCTGATGGGCCTCAGTTCTGTGCCGCCGGTGAGCGGCTCGGAGGCCACGAGCACCCGGACGTTCTTCTTGCGGGTCAGCGCTTCGAGGGCGCCGGGCGCGTAAGCCGGGGCGATGATCACCTCGGTGAAGATGCCGCTGACGTACTCCGCCATCTCGACGCTGACCTCGGTGTTCGCCGCGATGACCCCGCCGAATGCGCTCAGCGGATCGCACTCGTGCGCCTTGCGGTGGGCGTCCGCGACGGAGACCGACGAGATCGCGATCCCACACGGGTTGGCGTGCTTGATGATCGCCACGCAGGTCTCTTCGTGGTCGAACGCGGCGCGCCAGGCCGCGTCGGCGTCGGTGAAGTTGTTGTAGGACATCTCTTTCCCGTGCAGCTGCTCGGCCTGTGCCAGGCCCGGCCACGCGGCGGGATCGGCGTACAGCGCCGCCTGCTGGTGCGGGTTCTCGCCATAGCGCAGCATCGCCGAGCGGCGCCAGCTGCGGCCCAGCCACTTCGGGAACGCCGTCGGCGGATGCTCGGGCGCCAGCGTCGACTCCATCCAGCTCGCGACCGCGATGTCGTACTCGGCGGTGTGCTGAAACGCCAGCGACGCCAGCGTTTTGCGCTCGGCGAGGGTAAAGCCGCCGTGCCGGACCGCGGCGAGCACCCCGTCATAGCCGAGCGGGTCGGTGACCACCGCCACGCTCGGGTGGTTCTTGGCGGCCGCCCGCACCATCGAGGGCCCGCCGATGTCGATCTGCTCGACGCATTCGTCGATGCTTGCGCCCGAGTCGACCGTCTCGCTGAACGGATACAGGTTGACAACGACCAGTTCGAACGCGGCGATCCCGAGCTCCTCGAGGGCGTCGGCATGCTCGGGTTTGCGGAGGTCGGCGAGCAGGCCGGCGTGTACCCGCGGGTGCAGGGTCTTGACACGACCGTCGAGCACCTCGGGGAACCCGGTGAGTTCCTCCACGCGGGTGACCGGGATGCCTTTCTCGGCAATGGTCTTCGCCGTGGATCCGGTCGACACGATCTCGACGCCCGCTTCGGCCAACCCGCGGGCGAGGTCGACCAGCCCGGTCTTGTCGTACACGCTGATCAACGCGCGGTGGATGGGCCTTCTCGCCATCTCGCGCCAATCCTCGGTGCTCATCGGTTGGTCGCCTTTCGTCCGATCGTCGCTTGTCTACCCACCAAAGTCAGGCCGCCCGTCGCGATGGCAGCCACCACGTCCACCAAAAGCTTCCGTTCGGTGACTTTGATGCGTTCATGTAGAAGCTCTTCATTGTCGCCGTCGAGCACCGGAACTGCTTGCTGAGCCAAGATCGGTCCGGTGTCCGTCCCCGCGTCCACCAGGTGCACCGTACAGCCCGTGACCTTGACACCGTAGGCCAACGCGTCGGTCACCCCGTGCGCGCCCGGGAACGCGGGCAGGAGGGCGGGATGGGTGTTGATGACGCGGCCGTAGAACCGCGTCAGAAACTGCCGCCCAAGGATTTTCATGAACCCGGCCGAGACGATCAGGTCCGGCGAGTGCGCGGCGGTGGCGGCGGTGATCGCTGCGTCCCACGCGTCGCGGTCGGGGTGGTCACCCAGGCGGACGGTGAAGGTGGGCAACGACGCGCCGGTCGCGATCTCGGTGGCGAGGCAGTCGCGGTCGGCGCCTACGGCCACCACGCGCGCCGGGAACTCGCCGACGGCGGCGTCCAGCAGGGACCTCAGCAGCGAACCGGTGCCGGACGCCAGGACCACCACCCGCGCCGGTGCGCTGGGAGCCACTCGGAGCGGTTCTTGCACACGGCGAGCCTAGTCGGGCGACGATGCGCGCCCGCACGGCGCGCGGAGGAGGCCGACAGTCAGACCACGCCGGGCG
>NZ_JAZGLV010000043.1:0-12411 GCF_036409085.1 Mycobacterium sp. 050134 | reverse complement strand
CGGGCGACGATGCGCGCCCGCACGGCGCGCGGAGGAGGCCGACAGTCAGACCACGCCGGGCGCCGCTGTCGCATCGAGCCCGCACGGCGCGCGGAGGCGGCTGGCGTGTCGACGCGCTGGACGCAGGCTCGAGGCCGTCAGCGCAGACTCGAGGCCGGAACAGGCCGGATGCTCAATCCAGCGGACGCTCGGGGTCCTCCGGCGGCGGGCCCTCGTCGGCCTCGTCGCCGGCCGTCTCGGGAACACCCTCGGGAACCGCGTCGCCGTGCCCGCCCGCGCCCGCTCCGGGCTCCCGGCCCTCGGGCTCCTGGTCCTCGGGCTCGTCGAACAGCTCCGCGAAGTCGGCCGGCTCCCCCGCCGCCGGCGGGGGCGCGGGCCTGGGCTTCGGCCGCCGCGGTCGGCGGCGAATGCCGCCGGTCATGATCACCGTCACCGCACCGACGACCGCGAACCAGAAGAAGACCCCGACGGCCAGGGCGCCCTGATCCACGCCGACGTGGCCGAAGTTGCCCAGCGAGCCGCTGCCCGCGTAAGCGAGCAACGACATCACGGCCGCCCCGGCCACCGCGGCGACCAGGAGTTTGGCCATGGCGGGGACAAGGGGCAGCGCCCGTCGGGCGCATTGCTGCCCGACCGCCACGCCCGACGAGGCGCCGACGATGAGCAGGGCGACCCACACCGGACCGAGCGGCGGCCTGGGCGCGGCGGCGAGGATGGGCAACGCCGGGATGTCACCTCCGAAGACGGTGAACGAACTGAACGTCGCGAAGCCGAGGTGCGCGCTGGACCCGACCGCGACGGCCGAGGTGCCCACGATGACGTTGGGTGCGTACAACACCGACAGCACGGTCAGGCTGAACTGCCCGAATATCGAGTCGGTGATTCCGAACAGCTCTTGCATGGTCGCCCAGTGCACGACCAGCGACGCCGCCGTCACCATCCCCGACAATCCGACCAGCGCCAGCACGCCGGCAGTCGCCCCCCGCAGCGAATCGCCCAGCCAGCCCGGCAGCGGCGATGCCGCCAGCGCGCGGGGGCCCACCCGGGAGTACACGCCGACGGCGGCCCCGATGGCGTGCACCACCAGCACGCTGACGAACGCGCGCAGGGCGTTCGGTGTCTGCAACTCGGTGATCACCGAGGACGCATCGTGAATGACGGCCAGGGCGATCGCCGTCATGAGCAGGGGACCGCCCAGCGCCGAGGCAACCACCCAGCGAACCACCAGCCACGACGAATACGGGGAGGTGGCCCGCGCCGTGCTGCGCGACGTGGCCCACACCATCAGCAGGACGGGCAGCAGGGGCAACACACCCAGCTCGTGACCGCCGATCGAGATCGGCACCTGATGCACGCCGAGCCACATGCTCGCGATGGCGCCCAACGCGCCCGTCATGTCGCTGTTGGCGATCAGCAACTGAATCAGGGTGACCGCGGCGATGATGACCAGCGCGACCACCGCCGGGCCGAAGGCGACCCTGACGAGGTCGCGCGCCTGGCGAGCACCCGCCGCCCGGTTGTCCTCCACTCGCGTCACTCTTGGCGCACGTCTCCTACTCGGCGCGCAACCGCGCGCTTAAGCCGGCGCGGGCCCAGAGGGTGACGAAGGCGACTGCTGCTGCCCCTGCCCATAGGGCTGCTGACCCTCGGACTGACCGGAGTAGTTGGCGGTGGCCGCTCCCCCTTCCGACCCCGAGCCCGCGCCGGCCGAGGGCGGCGGGCTGAAGCTGGGGAAGCCGGTCGGCGGGGTGTTCGCCCCATGTTGCTGCGCCGCCGGCTGGGGGCCCGACTGCGACTGGGCGCCGAAGCCTCCGGTCGGAATCGCGCTCTGCGTCGGCGCCTGGCTCGACTGGTATCCCCCGTACTGCGCGCCGTAGCCGGACGGCTGCTGCTGTTGCGGGTTGTGCGACTGCGGTCCGCCGTGCTGCTGCTGACCGTAGTAGGGCTGCTGTCCGTACTGCCCGTACTGCGCGTACTGGCCGCCGTACTGCGAGTACGGGTCGTACTTCGGCCGCGGGGCCGGCGGGGTGATGACGCCGGCGTCCAGGAGCAGCGCCACGACTGCTGCGATCGCCTGCAGGACGCTGCACGCCACCAGGGGCCACATGGCCCAGCCGATCGACACCGCCGACGGCGTGTTGATCGCCTCGCTGATCGCCAGCAGCGCACCCAGAACGGCGATGGCCCCGACAACCGAGAGGTAGTTCTTGGCCTTGGGCAGCAGGCTCAGGCCCGCGAGCAAAGCGGCGAGCACCGCGACGATCACCGCGTTGCCGGCGTCACCGGCGCGCCCGCCGGCGCCCGGGCCGAGGTCGGCGTTGAAGGTGAAGGTCGGTCCGAAGTTCAGCAGGTAGACCGCCAGGCCCAGCACCGCCACGGCCACGGTGAGGTACAGGGGAAGATTGCTCTTGCCGTCGTCGTCCTTGGCGAATGACGGGGTGCCGCCCGAATAGGAGCCGCCGGGCTGCGAGGGGGGATATCCGGGACTACCGGGCGAGTAGGTCATGACTCCTCCAGTTGCTTCCAGTGCCTTGATGTGCTTTAGCGGACGCCTCTGTTGCAGTGCGACGCTGTGCTCCCAGGTGATTCGATGAACCACGCTAGCGCACGTACGGATACCGGCGGCGCAGCCACCGCCCCGCCGCACGGCCACCCGAACGGCCACCCGCTTGCCCAGCGCAGATAGAACACGTTCTAATTCTGTCCATGGACTACGGGCTCGTGCTATTCACCAGCGATCGGGGCATCTCGCCGGCGGCGGCCGCCAAGCTTGCCGACGACCACGGCTTTCAAACGTTTTACGTGCCAGAACACACGCACATCCCGATCAAGCGGGAGGCGGCTCACCCCACGACGGGCGACGCCTCCCTGCCCGACGACCGCTACATGCGGACGCTAGACCCATGGGTGAGTTTGGGCGCGGCGTGCGCGGTGACCTCGAGGGTGCGGCTGTCGACGGCGGTGGCGCTGCCCGTCGAGCACGACCCGATCACGTTGGCGAAAAGCATCGCCACGTTGGACCACCTGTCGGGCGGGCGAGTAAGCCTCGGCGTTGGGTTTGGGTGGAACACCGACGAGCTCGCCGATCACGGGGTACCGCCGGGGCGGCGCCGGACCATGCTGCGCGAGTACATCGAGGCCATGCGCGAGCTGTGGACCAAGGAGGAGGCCGCCTACGGGGGGGAATTCGTCAAGTTCGGTCCCAGCTGGGCGTGGCCCAAGCCGGTGCAGCCCCACATCCCCGTTCTGGTCGGCGCGGCCGGGACCGAGAAGAACTTCAAGTGGATCGCCCGCAGCGCCGACGGCTGGATCACCACTCCGCGCGACCTCGACATCGACGAGCCCGTGAAGCTGCTGCAGGACACCTGGGCGGCCGCCGGCCGCGACGGGGCGCCGCAGATCGTCGCGTTGGACTTCAAGCCGGTACCCGAGAAGCTCGCGAAGTGGGCCGAGCTCGGGGTGACCGAGGTGCTGTTCGGCCTCCCAGACCGCCCGGAGGCCGAGATCGCCGCCTATGTGGAGCGGCTCGCGGGCAAACTGGCCGCCCTGGTCTGAGGCGGCTTCGTCTCCGCGAGACATAAACCACGGCGACGGTTTACGGCGTGTCGTGGGGGTGGATTATGTGTCGTGGAAAGGTCAGACGCTCAGGCCAGCGCGGCCCGGTTGTCCTTTTCGGTCGGCCGGACCAGGATCGACGCCCCGAGGGGTTCGCCCTCGCTGAGCAGCCCGACCAGATCGGGATCCTCGCTCACCGCGAGGAAGCGGCTGCCGTCGTCGTCGAGGCGGCCGACGATCAGGCCGGTGCGCACCGGCCAGTCGTAACGCACGGTGTAGGTCTCGATGGTCGCCGCGCCCTCCGCCCTGATGGTCACCGGCGCCTTGGGACGCGCGGCGACCTCGGCGCGCAGCGCGGCGCTGTTGTCGGGCTTCCAATTCACCGGGGTGGTCGAATACACCCCGACCGAGTATTTGCTCATGATGCCGCCGTTGGCGGCGACCAGGCCGAACCGACCCGGCAGGTCCCGCATCTCGCTGACCGTCTCGGCGATCCCGTGCAACGAGTAGTTGTTGCCCGGTCCACCGAAATACGGCAGCCCGCCGGTGAGAGTCAGACCCCTCGCATCGTCGGTGGCCAGGCCCATGCCGTCGCAGAAGTTGAACACCGGGACGGGAAAGCAGCTGTACAGGTCGAAGGTCGACACGTCGTCGATGCCGACACCCGCCCCGGCGAGCGCTTCCCGGACCGCCAGCACCGACGCCGAGTTGTACGTCAGGTCGAGGCGATCCAGCAGCGGCTGGTCCACCATGTCGGCGTGGCCGTGTAGGAACACCCACCGCTCCTCGGGCACGCCGAGCCTGCGGGCGGCCGCCACCGACATCAGCAGCGCGGCCGCCCCCTGGTTAACCTGGTCGCGGGCCACCAACAGCCTCGGGTACGGGTCACAGATCATCCGGTTGGACGCGGTCACGGTGATCAGCTCGTCGACGCTGCGCTCCACCGGGGACGACGCGAACGGGTTCTTCGCCGCCACCTTCGTGAACGGGGCGAACAGCTCGCCCATCCGCCGCCGGTAATCGGACACGCTGAGGCCCAGCCGGGCGCGGCGTGCATTCTCCAGCAGCCCGTACTGGGCCGGCGCTCCGATCAGGCCGTGCGCGACGGTGTAGTCGTCGAACAGCCCGTCGTACCCGAAACCCCGATCCTCGAGGGAACCCTCGACGGTCTCGGAGTGGTCCGGCTTAGCCCGGTCGGCGAAATACCTGATGCTCGAGGTGTTTTCGGAGCCGAAGATCAGCACCACCTCCGCCTCGCCCGAGGCGATGGCACCGGCGAACTCGGTGACCAGATGCTGCGGGCCCTGGCCGCCGATGGGCTCGAGCACCGCGCGGGCCGGCGCCGCACCGATGCGCATCGCCACCGACCGCGGGTAGTTGTTCGACTTGCCCATCGGCGCCGGCGTGCGGCCGGAGAGCTCGAACTGCCGGATCCCGACGACGGTGTCGACGGCCCCGGAGACGGCGATGACGTCGGCCCCGGAGTCGTGCAGCGCGGCCTGCGCCGCCGCTGTCGCCAGGTCTACCGACGACATCCCGCGGTAGCCGGAGTCCTCGATGCGCTCGGTGAACTGCCCCACGCCGACGATGACGGGGGTGTTCGGGTCGAGATTCATAGAACCACTATCTACTGCGGGTCGGGGCCCGGCCAAGTCCGAGGCCTTCGCACAGTTCGATGGCGGCGACCCGAAACGATCCCTACAGGCTCTGCAGGATCTCCCGAGCCAGCGCCGCGGTCTCCGACGGCGTCTTGCCGACCTTCACGCCGGCCGCCTCCAGGGCCTCCTTCTTGGCGGCCGCGGTGCCCGACGAGCCGGACACGATGGCGCCCGCGTGGCCCATGGTCTTGCCCTCGGGCGCGGTGAAGCCCGCGACGTAACCGACGACCGGCTTGGAGACGTTGGCCTTGATGTAGTCGGCCGCGCGCTCCTCGGCGTCACCGCCGATCTCGCCGATCATCACGATGACCTTGGTGTCGGGGTCCTTCTCGAAGGCCTCGATGGCGTCGATGTGGGTGGTGCCGATCACCGGGTCACCGCCGATGCCGATCGAGGTGGAGAAACCGAAGTCGCGCAGCTCGTACATCATCTGGTAGGTCAGCGTGCCGGACTTGGACACCAGCCCGACGGGCCCGGACCCGCTGATGTTGGCGGGCGTGATGCCCGCCAACGCCTCACCCGGCGTGATGATGCCGGGGCAGTTCGGCCCGATGATGCGCGTCTTGTGACCCTTGTCCAGGTTGTACGCCCACGCATATGCGGTGTCCTGCACCGGGATTCCCTCGGTGATGACGACCAGCAGCGGGATCTCGGCGTCGATGGCCTCGATGATGGCGTCCTTGGCGAACTTCGGTGGCACGAAGACGACCGACACGTTGGCGCCGGTCTCCTTCATCGCCTCGGCGACGGTGCCGAACACCGGCAGCTCGACGTCCTTGCCGACCGGATCCACGTGAGAGACGGTGGTGCCCGCCTTGCGGGCGTTCACCCCGCCGACCACCTGGGTGCCGGCTTTCAGCATGAGCGCGGTGTGCTTGGTGCCCTCACCGCCGGTGATGCCCTGGACGATGACCTTGGAGTCTTTGTTCAGGAAGATCGACATTGATTGGCTCCCTTACTTGTTCGCCAGCTCGGCGGCTTTGTCGGCACCGGCGTCCATGGTGTCGGCCTGGATCACCAGCGGGTGGTTGGCTTGGGCCAGGATGCGCCGGCCCTCGTCGACGTTGTTGCCGTCGAGCCGAACCACCAGTGGCTTGTTGGCTTCGTCACCGAGCATGTTGAGCGCGGTCACGATGCCGTTGGCGACGGCGTCACAGGACGTGATGCCGCCGAAGACGTTGACGAACACGCTCTTGACCTGCTTGTCGTTCAGGATGACGTCCAGGCCGGCGGCCATCACCTCCGCGGAGGCGCCGCCCCCGATGTCGAGGAAGTTGGCGGGCTTGACCCCGCCGTGCTTCTCACCGGCGTAGGCCACGACGTCCAGGGTCGACATCACGAGCCCCGCGCCGTTGCCGATGATGCCGACGGCACCATCGAGCTTCACATAGTTGAGGTCGTGCTCCTTGGCCTTGAGCTCCAGCGGGTCGGTGGACGCGCGGTCCTCGAACTCGGCGTGCTCCGGGTGGCGGAAGTCGGCGTTCGCGTCGAGCGTGACCTTGCCGTCCAGCGCCAGGATCCGGTCGTCCGGGGTGCGGACGAGCGGGTTCACCTCGACAAGCGTGGCGTCCTCGGCGACGAAGAGCTCCCAGAGCTTGTGGATCGTGACCGCGGCGGCGTCCAGGACCTCCGCCGGCAGGTGGCCCTTCTCCGCGATGGAGCGCGCGGTCGCCAGGTCGACTCCGTTGACGGCGTCCACCGGCACCTTGGCCAGCCGCTCGGGCTTGGTGGCAGCCACCTCTTCGATCTCCATGCCGCCCTCGACCGAGCACATCGCGAGGTAGGTGCGGTTGGCGCGATCCAGCAGGAAGGAGATGTAGTACTCCTCGGCGATGTCGCTGGCCTCGGCGACCAGCAGCTTGTGGACGATGTGGCCCTTGATGTCGAGGCCGAGGATGTTCTTGGCGTGCTCGTAGGCGTCGTCCGGCGTCGCCGCGTATTTGACGCCGCCGGCCTTGCCCCGCCCGCCGACCTTCACCTGCGCCTTGACCATCACCGGGGCGCCGACTTCGGTCGCGATTTCCCTTGCGCCCTCCGCAGTGTCGGTCACACGACCGGGCGAAGTAGGTACGTTGTGCTTAACGAATAGTTCTTTCGCCTGATACTCGAAAAGGTCCATGGGCTCTCTGTCTTCGCTCGACTCAACTACTAGGCCTCTAGGTGGGCGGTGCCGCACTCGGCAACTCACCCGGACGAACTGTATCCACTGGCCAAACGACTGCTACGTTCGCACCCACGGTTGTGGTATAGCTCACGGCGCCGCGGCCGCCCCGGTTCGTGACCCGAGTCACATTTTCGATCGGTTTGGGACGCGAGGTTGCCAGCGTCCTTCGTTAACGGATACCTTCCTAGGGTCCAGATAACGTTATGGTCACGATATGAGGACATTTCAGCTTGTCCCAGCACCGTTTGGCTCGTTCATGTGCCGAAACCTCAGACGTGGTGAGGGTTAGCCGCGCGGCCGGGGGCCGGTGGTCGGAGTCTCACCGCAACGAGGTCACCGAGATCTTGCCCCTCGACGGCTTCGACTTTGACGACCTGGATTTCAACGACGCCCACGATCTGGACGATCTCGACTTCACCAACGATTCCACCTTCGACATCGCGTCACAGGTGCTGTCGGCACCCGAACTGGACGACCTGGACGCTGCCGACGATCTGGCCCCCGTGCGGCTGGCCGCTCCCACGGCCGACGTGGTGGTGCGCGTGCCCGTCGACTCGCGCTTCGATCGTCTGGAACGCTTCTTCGAGTCCTCCCGGGATACGGACATCATCCCGGCGGTCCGGCGCGGCGGGCAACACCGCAAGGAGCCGACCAGCGCCGCTAGGGGCCGCCTCCTGATCTCGGCGATGGCCGCCGGGGCGGCAGCCGCGGCGGCGCACACTGCGACCGGCCCCGCCGAGACACCCAAGACCGAGGCCATCCTGACCGCCAACGCGTCGGCGATGATCGGCGGATCGGACGGCAACATTGTCCGTGGCGCCCAGGTGGTCGCTCTCCAGCCCGCGGCGAGCGCCGCCGTGCACAACCAAGAGCTCGCCAATGGCGTCGCCTTCGCCAACGATCGCGCCCAGCGCGAGGCCCGACTGCAGCAGCCGCTCTACGTCATGCCCACCAAGGGCATCTTCACCTCCAACTTCGGGTATCGCTGGGGTGTGCTGCACGCCGGCATCGACCTCGCCAATTCGATCGGAACCCCGATCTATGCCGTGTCGGACGGCGTCGTCATCGAGGCCGGCCCGGCCGCCGGCTACGGGATGCTCGTCAAGCTGCGCCACGCCGACGGCACGGTCACGCTTTACGGCCACATCAACACCGCCCTGGTGAGCACCGGCGCGCGGGTGATGGCCGGCGACCAGATCGCCACCATGGGCAACCGGGGGAATTCCACGGGCCCCCACCTGCACTTCGAGGTGCTGCAGGGCGGCACCGAGAGGATCGATCCCGTGCCGTGGCTCGCTCAGCGGGGTCTTATGCTCGGCAACTACGCTGGCTGAGGTGACCGCGCCGAACCAGCCACCTGCTGCCTCACGGCCGCCTGAGCCCGAGTCACCCTCCGAATCGCGGACGCGGATCATCCGGCGGGCGCCCACCGGGCCGATCCCCACTGTGGCGGAGTCCCCCACCACTCACATTCCCCCGCAATCACGCGGATACCAGGGCCCTGCGCGCGCCCCGGCCGCGCCGACCGACGAGCCGGGCGGCCGCACCGCCGTCGCCGCGTGCGCCGTCAGCATCGTCAGCGGGTGGGCGACGTCGGTGGTGGCCACCGACCTGATCGCCGGCTGGTGGCGCACCGACCGACTCTTCTGCATCGCGGTCGCCTTCCTCACCCTGGTGTTCGCGGCGACCACCATCACGGGCGTGATCATAATGCTGCAGCGCCGCCCGCTCGGGCGGCACCTCATCGTGGCGGGTGCGGTCGTCGCAGTGCTGACCTACGGCGGAGTTTTCATCGCCGGCGCGCGGGTGGCGTGGATCGTGCACGCCCTGCCCCTGCTGCCGATCGCCAGTGTGCTCCTGGCGCTGCATCCGCGGACCACCCGCTGGCTGCAGGCCTGATTCGCACCGAACGTGTACTGGCGGCGAGTGATTCGCCGATTCGCCACACTGGCTGCACGCTCGGCGCGGGCCGACTAGAGCTTGCTGATCGGGGCGTGGTTGTGCATCAGCTTCACCCGACCGGCGCTGCCGAAGTCGATCAGCGACATGGCGGATTCGCCCGCACCCGCGACCTCCTCGACCCGGCCCAGGCCGTACTTGTCGTGGGTGACCCGATCACCGGGCTCGAGCACCAGCAGCGGGCGCTTGCCCGCGCCGGAGCGGGTGGGCGCGGCCCGCGGCGTCCCGAACCGGCCGGCACCGCTGACCGGCGCGCTGAACGACGGGGCCGGTGCGGTGCGACGCCACTCGATGAGTTCCTGCGGGATCTCCCGCAAGAATCGCGATTCGGGGTTGAGCATCGGCTGTCCCCATGAAGACCGGACGATGGCCCTGCTCAGATAGAGCCGCTGGCGCGCCCGCGTGATGCCGACGTAGGCGAGTCTCCGCTCCTCGGAAAGCTCGGTGGGGTCGTCCAGCGACCGCATGTGCGGGAACATTCCGTCCTCCCAGCCGGTGACGAACACGACCGGAAACTCCAGGCCTTTGGCGGTGTGCAACGTCATCAGGGTCACCACACCCGCGCCGTGCTCGGGGATGTCGTCGGCGTCCGCGACCAGCGACACTCGCTCCAGGAACTCCGCGAGGACACCGGTCTCCGGCACGTCTTCGTCCTCCGGCGCTTCCGATCCCTCGCCGAGCGCGACGGCGTTCGCCCGGTCGGTGCTGAATTCGTGCGCCACGCTGACGAGTTCGTTGAGGTTGTCCAGCCTCGCCAGCTCTTGCGGATCGTTGGACGATTCCAGCTCCCTGCGGTACCCGGTCCGTTCCAGCACCGACTCGACCAGGTCGCCGAGGTCGTCGTCGAGCCGCCCCCGCAGCTCGTCAAGCATCTCGACGAAACCCGCGATCGCCTTCTCCGCGCGCGTGTTCAACATCGGCACTTTTCCTTTGGCGGCAGCCACCAGCGCGTCGGCGAAGCTTGACCCGGTGTTCTCGGCGTACACCGCGACGCATGCCTCGGCCCGGTCGCCGATGCCACGGCGCGGAGTGTTGAGGATGCGCCGCATGCTGACGGCATCGCCGGGGTTGTCGAGCACGCGCAGGTACGCGACGATGTCGCGGATCTCCTTGCGCTCGTAGAACCGCACTCCCCCAACGACTTTGTAGGGAATGCCGGCGCGGATGAACACCTCTTCCAGGGACCGCGACGAGTTGTTGGTGCGGTAGAACACCGCGACGTCGTTGTAGGTGATCTCGCCGCGGTCGGCGAGGGCGTCGATCTCCTCGGCGACGAACCGGGCCTCGTCGTGCTCGTTGTCGGCGACGTAACCGACGATCAGCTCGCCGGCGCCGGCGTCGGTCCACAATCTCTTGTCCCGGCGACCCGCGTTGCGGGCGATGACGGAGTTGGCCGCCGACAGGATGTTTTGCGTGGATCGGTAATTCTGTTCCAGCAGAATGGTCGTCGCGTCCGGGTAGTCGCGTTCGAAATCCTCGATGTTTCGGATGGTGGCGCCGCGGAACGCATAGATCGACTGATCGGCGTCACCGACCACGCACAATTCGCCCGGGGGAACACCGTCCTCGGTGTGGTGTTCGTTCGGCGGTCCCAGCTTCGCCTCGCCTCCGCCGGCCCCTGGGCCGACTCCGTCGAGCCTCGCTGAACCGCCGTGCCCCACCAGCTCCCGCACCAACACGTACTGCGCGTGGTTGGTGTCCTGATATTCGTCGACCAGGACGTGCCGGAAGCGCCGCCGGTAATACTGGGCGATGTCCGGGAACGTCTGCAACACCCCCACCGTCTCCCCGATGAGATCGTCGAAGTCCAGCGCATTGGCCGCCCGCAGCCGGCGCTGGTATTCGCCGTACACCGAGGCGACGGTGCGGGGCAGGTCATCGGAGCCCTCGTTCAGGTCGGATACCGCCCGCTCCGGGTCGATCAGTTCGTTCTTCAGGTTGGAGATGGCATTGGCCAGCAGGCGTGGCGAGTATCTCTTGATGTCGAGCCCCATGTCGCGCCCAATCATCTGCAGCAGGCGCCGCGAGTCGTCGGCGTCGTAGATGGAGAAGTTGGAGTTGAGGCCCGGGATCAGCGTCGCCTGGTTGCGCAGGATGCGCACGCAGGTCGAGTGGAAGGTGGACACCCACATCGCCCGGGCCCGGGGGCCGACCAGCCGCACCACCCGTTCGCGCATTTCCGCGGCGGCCTTGTTGGTGAAGGTGATGGCCAGGATCTGGCCGACACCGACGCCGCGCGCCGCGATCAGGTAGGCGATGCGCCGCGTCAACACCGCCGTCTTCCCCGAGCCCGCGCCGGCGACGATCAGCAACGGGGAACCCTCGTGCACCACGGCCTGGCGCTGTTGCGGGTTGAGGCCCTCGAGCAGTTCTTCGGCTTCGGAGGCGGGTCTGGTGTCGGTTGCGTGCACACTCATGTCTGTCCAAACTTACCGCCACCCGCCGACACGCGTGGGCAGACGGCGCCGCGCGGCGGCACCATACCCGACGTAGCCTTTGCGCGTGCGCGGCCTTTGGTGCACACTCGGTGAGTGCTCCACGCGCAGCGCCGATTTTTTTATGGGTACCGACCAGCGGTGCCCATGGTCTAGCTGCTATCGCAGAGCCCCGTGGTCCGCTGAAGGATTCGGGGCTCGTTTCTTTGCGAGGCCCGCACCGGATGAGACCAGAACCCCCACATCAGGAGAACGCGGAGTTAGCAGAGATGAACACCGAAATGATTGAGCCCCCCCAGGCCACCGACATCGACGAGTTGCGCCGAGAGATCGACCGGCTCGACGCCGAGATCCTCGCCGCAGTCAAGCGGCGGGCCGAGGTCTCGCAGGCGATCGGCAAGGTCCGGATGGCATCGGGCGGCACGCGGCTGGTGCACAGCCGCGAGATGAAGGTGATCGAACGCTACAGCGAGCTCGGCCCGGACGGTAAGGACCTGGCAATGCTGTTGCTACGGCTGGGCCGGGGGCGGCTGGGTCACTGAGCGGCCTGCAGCGTCCGGCTGCGCCGCACTCGCGACCGTCACTCAAACAACCGTGACGGCCCGCAGCGTCCGGCTGCGCCGCACTCGCGACCGTCACT
>NZ_JAZGLV010000042.1:0-18314 GCF_036409085.1 Mycobacterium sp. 050134 | reverse complement strand
TATACCCGCGAGCACCATCGCGCTCGGCAATCTGCCAGGCCGCTGCCAGCCAGAAAGCGCAGCGGAAATTGAACGCGCGGTCACGGCTAATACGCTAACACCCTGCAAAGCCCGCTCGGCGCACCAATTTTCGTGGGTGCGTCCAGCAGAGTGGTGCCCGTGCCCAGCCTGACCAGCCTGACCAGCCTGACCAGCCTGACCAGCCTGACCAGCCTGACCAGCCTGACCAGCCTGACCAGGATGCTCGGCGCGTCATAGCCGAATGAATGAAGGTCATCGCGTGTTGACCGCGCTCGCTGAAATTCCTCACTAGTCTAACTAGAGCAAACGGCCCAACTGGGGCTTACGTCTGTGTTCGTGAACGCACCGGCTCCTCAGAGCACGAATCGGCATTACCCACCACCACCGCTAACCCGGCATCAACGGGCGCACGCTGGCTACTCGACGTCTCAGCCGCCCCCGCCAGGCGCACAGAAACAGAAGACCCGTCACGAACCGCGGCCGCACGTGAGCCGCGCACGGGGGAACGGTCGCGGAACGAACCCCCCACCTCCGGACGGTTCGCCGACCGGCCCGACGGCCCCGGCCCGCACATCGCACCAACCACCCTGGTACGCCCAACACCAACGCCTGGACTATCAAACGCGGGCAGCCCCGCACTAACACGACGCGACGTCGAAGCTGTTACGTTCACATCCGCACCAACAACCGAGCCCGAATAGCTGCCAGCACAGTCGGACTCCGCCCCGACAGGACTAGCCTGGGCACCGGTAGCGAACGCAGAGTGCATCGCGATGACTGGAAGTGACCACGCTTCGACGTTGTAGGGCAGCCGCTTCGCCCCTCCCGCGACGCTGGCAGATGTCAGTAAACACCACATGAGAAGGACAATGGCAGCGCCTACCGAAACAGTCGCAAGCAAAACAGCAACGTAGTAAGCTGCCGTCAACATCGCGGGCTTACATTCCATAGCAAATACCACTGCCTGAGCGGCGACCAAGACATCTTGTTCGATTGCAATTCCGAGTTGCGCTTCCCCGACCGCCTCGGCCTGGTCTTTGACGAAGTCGGCTAACTTGGCATCATTCTTTGCAAGCTCGCCCGTCGCGGAGATCAATTGCCCCAAAACGTCGGAATACGCCTTAGCCGCCGAACCGGTCCAACCAGGAACACCAGCATCGCTTAGGAGCGAAGCCACTTGTGTGAAGCGCTGCGACCGCTTCTCAAGACAGTCCCCGCCATACGGACCGGGAAGCAATCCGCCCCACTGACCGACGTCGCCCGGGATCGACAGCCCAGCCAATTCCTCGGCGCCCACCAAAGTGGCCATAGCCAGAAGAACGATCGCGCTCGGCAACCTGCCAGGCCGCTGCCAGACAGGGAGCATTGCGGGTACTCCGGCGGGGGGTGCTCCAGCGGGAGGTGCAAAGACACCAGGCATCGCAAGACGATACCACGCCGAAAAGCCGCTCACTGCACCAAATCTCATCGGAGCCGCCAACCCCGCCTCTCGACGGTCCCAAGATGCGCCCAATCAAATGCGATCCGCCGACTCCCGAAATTAGAGCGCATCAATGCGTTGGGCGAGGTTGCCGCAGTGTAGTAGTGAGCGCAGTCGGTAGTGGGTGAGGTTTCTAAATCCCAGGGCGTTGCGGCGTAGTGCTTCAAGGCGGCCGTTGATGGCTTCGGTGGGGCCGTTGGAGGCGTCGTGGTCGAAGTAGGCCAGCACGTCGGCGCGGCGGCGCCACAGGGTGCGACCGAGCTGAGCCAGTTCCTGTAAGACCTGACGAGAAGATTGACGTGAGATGTGCTGGCGGGGTGGGTGGCTCGGTCAGGATGCCTGCTCGAGGGTGACGTGGTAGCCCATGGCTTGGAGTTGACGCACGGCGTTGCTGCGCGCTTTGTGCGGGTTGAGGCGGGTGAAGTAGTCCCCACCGGGATCGTGGTAGGCGGTGTTGGTGGTGGCAAGGTTCCAGATCGCGACGAGCAGTGCGCGTTGAATGGCGACGTTGGCTCTCAGCGGGCCGCGACGAGCAGCGATCCGGCGGTACTTGGCAGCCAGGTAGGTGTCGCGGGTGTGCGAGATCGACATCGCAGCAGTGCCCAGTGCTCCTTGCAGGTATGGATTGCCTGGTCGGGTGCGCCGTGATTTGACCTTGCCGGCTGATTCGTTGTTGCCCGGGGTGTGCCCGCCCACGACGCGAGGTGTTGGGCGGTGCGGAATCTAGTCATGTCGGCGCCGGTCTCGGCGACGACGACGTCGGCGGTGAATCCGCCGATGCCGGGGATGGTGCAGATCAGGTCGCGGAAACGGCGAAAGGGTTCCATCACCACCTCGATTCGGTCGGTGAGCGCCTCGATGGCCGCGGTGTGCTGGTCGATCAGGTCCAGATGCATCCGAGTCAGAAACGCGTGATGGGCACTGAACCGACCGTAGAGAGCTTCTGTGAGCTGCGGGATTTTCCTCCGCAATTGTTTCTTGGCGAGATCGGCCATGGCCGCCGGATCGGTTTCGCCGGCGAGCAGGGCTTCCAGCATCGCCCGTGAGGAGGCGCCGTTGAGATCGGCGGCGACCGAGGACAGTTTGATCCCGGCGTCCTCGAGGAGTTTCTCCAACCGCTGGATCTCGCGGGTGCGTTCCCGCGTGACGGCGGTGCGGGTGCGGGTCAGATCGCGCAGCTGCCGGATCGGCTCGGGCGGGACGAACGACCCCCGGACCAGGCCGTGGGCGCCGAGCTGCGCCAACCAGGTGGCGTCAGCGACATCGGTTTTGCGGCCCGGCAGGTTCTTGACGTGGCGGGCGTTGACCAGCATCACCTCTACGCCGGCCAGGTTCTCCAGCAGGTAATAGAACGGCTTCCAGTAGTCGCCGGTGGCTTCCATCACCACGCACGTAACCTTCTTGCGCGGCAAGGTGATCCCGCAGCGCCATGATCTGTCGGGTGGTCGCCCCGAACGTGGAGACCGTTTCGGTGGTCTTTCGGCGTCCGGCGCCGTTGATTCGGACGCAGGCTTTGGCGTCCTTCTTGGAAATGTCCAGGCCCGCGCAGCGCGGATGAATCACGTCCACGGCGCCGCTCCCTTCTCTGATAACCCACAATCGAAGGTCTCCGTCGTGGGGAGGGCAGGAGAGTCGGAAGTCTGACGCACGGGCTCAAGGCACCAATCCACGGTTCCCGTGGAAGCCCTCCGCCACCATGCTGACTTACAGACTCAAAGCACCAAGGTCTTTGCGGGGACCACCACGACGAACACAAATAATGATCCCGCCGCGCCCGAGGTGAGCACAACAGGTGACCACTGCCGAATCTTCACCAACCACGGCGCGCCAACGGCGCCGCTTTGCTGAGTTAGGACATTTGGCTTAGTGTCCTCGATCTGGGTGTTTGGGCGGCGCGGCGTGGACTGGCATAGGTCGCTGACCTGCGACGTTCATCCGTTCGTTGACCGGGGAACGTGCGCCGATCCCACTCGTGACATGTACCGCCGGGTGCTACGCAACCGCCAGTCAAATCATCCGAGCTTCGAAATCGACTGCGATACAGCAGTATTCAAATAGTGAGATGTGATTCGCCCCGCGAGGTGGCGTCGATCGGCGCGCGCCAGATGGCCCGTTTAGTACCCCGACTCGCTCCGATTGCTCATGAATCCGCTGGTCACGATGTTGCGTTTCAGAGAATTCGGCTGCCATGTCCAAACTCAGGAGCACGTCGGCGCGGCGGCGCCACAAGGTGCGACCGAGCTGAGCCAGTTCCTGCAAGACGGTGGCACGCCGCGGCGCAGTGTGGGTGACGATCGCGGTCATCATGGTCTTGCCGCGGCGCCGGTCGGGGTGGGCGTAGGCGGCGATGAGCTGTTGGTAAGCGGCGTGTGCCGCGAGCTGGCGTGTCCCGGAAGCGACGTATCACCGCTGGCATACCCGTACGCCCATCTCGGCGGAGCCACACGGGTGAGGAGTTCGATTCGATGAGCATCAGTGGGGAATTTCAGTGAGCGCGGTCAGCCGAGGTGAACGAAGCCTTACTGAAAACCACACGTGGGACTGTGCGCTGTGACAGGTCGCCGGCGAGCGAATGCGCCGCTGGCAAGCGCGCCCACCGACCGGGCATCCGCTCAACAGAGGGGACGCACTACTGAAGTCTTGGGACTATCCTCGTCAGACCCATGCCGGTGCTGGTTGGAGAGCACGCCGTCCTTGACAGCGGTCTGTCGTACCAGCTCTCGGGCTTACCGCCCTGCTCCTTATTGTGGTTCCCCGGCACGGGCACGCCGCCGTAGGATGACTTCCCAGCGCTCCCACAGCTCATTGCAACTCGATCCGGCGATGGCATCGATGCAGGGCGTGTGGAACCGAACGCGACCCTCGTCGTGTGCGGTGAGTCTTGCGCTTTCTCAGGGCACTCGTCATCGGCGGCGAGCAACGCAGCAGTGCCCGGGGAAGCGCCTTCGTACCCGCGCGGCGTTGCTGGTAACGCCGAAACCCGGCCACCCCGCATCGCATTCGGTCTGCCTAGAACGGCTCCCAAACTCGCCATTGCCGACCGCCCCTGTGGCGACGCAGCCCCGGCCGCTACATCTGACGACACCACGTCCACAGCCAATTGCATGTACTGATCCGTGATGGCGGCGGCCTTTAATTTGTTCCCGAATGATTGGTACCACAGATTTAAGATGAAACCGACGGCGGCTGCGAGGCCAAGCGTGCATACCGTGATTGCAAACAATCGGGCAGTGGCCACACCGCCGTCCACTGCAAAGATTAGGGCCAGTTCGATAAAGATCGCCGCCGTCAGGAGGTTTTTGAGAATGCCTAACACAAGGTGCGTGTGATTGACCCAATCAGCGTGATCTTTTACGACGTCCGCCAACTGGTCATCCAGTTTCGCCATCGATAGCGCGGCTACTTGTAGTCCGATGTGGGCCTTGGCATAGTTTTCCGACGCGGTACCTAGCCATCTCTCGTCCGGAAGCGTAGATGCCAGGCTCTCTGAGAGCGCCCTAATTGTCCGTGCTCCAGTTCTGACGCTGGCTCCCTCAAATGGTGCTGCGAACCCGATCGTTAGCTCCAACAACTGAACGGCGTTGAGGGTGCGAGCGGTGAGCAGGAGACCACGCTCGGCCGACTCTATCTCGTTTGCCAAATTATAAAGCCGTTGCCGCGCTTTGTCGTCGCCGAAATCGACGGAATTTCTCAAATACTCATGGGTGAAACTATCCGCCGTCATCATGCCGAAGTTGCCGACGAAGAACGCGCCAAGATCGCCACTGCCATTGAGAGCGAGAGACGTAAGCCCTTCAACACCGCGCGGCCTCTCGCTTATTCCGCTCGCATCGACGCCTAAACCGGCACCTTCTTGAGCCAGGCCGGATAAGCTAGCGATAATGCTGGCGGCTTTCGCGAAAATCGACAATGGTTCCACCTTCTCCCGGCTCGCATGCGAGCAGTCAGCGACCGCCCGCACCACGTGCTAGTTTAAGCTACCCACAGCACTTCCCAATTAGAAATCGCGCCGAAACGCACCAACCAATGGTTGTCCATAGCGCTTCTGAGGCGCCGCTACAATGGCGCGGCCTAGCACCTCCGCCACGTCATCTTCGAAAGCGGGCCGAAGTAAGTCAAATTCGACCCGCCGACCCGGGTTGTTGCGAGACGATGCAGCCACATTGAACGCGGTCGTTTTCCCGCCTTTCACGTTGGCGACTCGGCCGCTCACGTGAAATACCTCTGCCAGAACGGGAGGCATCTACGGCGAATGACCGGACAGTCACCGATCCGCCCGAGCCGAAACTGTCGGATGGTCACACAGCGTTGATCGCTCCGTAAGTCGGCCTCTTCGGTCGCCTTCACCCGTTGAGCCGCCTCCTCGGCCGCTTGCCGCAAATCCTTAGCGGCTTCCTCCAGCTGCCCGGTTCGAGGTCACTTCGGCCATCAACGAACTCTTCACGTCCTCACTCATGCACGCACCAGATCCTCACCGCACGAATCCGCATCGCCCAAGGCCGCCGCCAACCCGGCATTAACAGGCGCACGCTTCCCACTCGACACCCCGGCCGCCCCCGCCACGTGCGCAGAACCAGCAGAGCCGTCACGAACCGAGGCCGTACGCGGGCCGCGCACAGGAGAATGGTCACGCAACGAAGCCCCCGCCTCTACACCGTTCGCCGACCGGCCCGACAGTCTCGGCCCGCACGCCGCACCAACCACCCCAGCCCGCCTCACGTCAACGCCTGAACTCTCAACCGCAGCCAACCCCGCACCAACCCGTCGCGACATCGAAGCTGTTGCGGTCACGTCCCCACCAGCAACGAAGCCCGAATAGCGGCCAGCCTCATCAGACTCCATCCCGACACGGCCAATCTGGACACCGGTGGTAATCCCAGGGCCGATCGCGCTGTCCAAAGTTGGAAACGACGGGACTTGGTAGCCCATCTGATCCACCGACTTCTGGACGTTGGTAGCCTCCGCTAAACACCTGATGAGAAGGGTAATAGCACCTCCTATCGCAGCACCCGCAAGCAGCAAAGCGACACCGTAAGCGATTGGCATACACTGCGGTTTACATTCGAGAGCCAGTATCAAGGGCAGAGCGGCGATCAAAACATCTTGCTCGACTGTAAGTCCAAGTTGCGCTTCTCCGACCATCGCGGCCTGGTCCTTGACGAGGTTCGCGACCTTGGCGTCATGCTTTGCCAGCTCGCCGGCCGCGGAGATCAATTGCCCCACAATGTCGGAATACGCCCCGGCCGCCGAACCGGTCCAACCCGGAACACTGCCATGACTTAGCAGCGAAGCCACCTGTGCGAAACACTGCGACCGCTTCTCCAGACAGTCCCCCTCATACGGTGTGGAAAGCCCGAGGCCGAACGGGACCCACAGTGCAGCCAATTCTCCGGCACTCACCACAGCAGCCAGAGCCAGGAGAATCATCGCGCTCGGCAACCTGCCAGGTCGCTGCCACGCAGGAGGCGGTGCGGGTGCCATTAACGGGGGAGTCGACACGGCTAATACGCTAACACCGCGAAAAGCAGCCAACCCGTCTCTCGACGGTCCTCACGACGCCGCCCGAAAGGCCTTCGTACACAGCGACGCTCGCCGAGGTCAGCACAGCGATCACGGCCGCCAGATGCGCTCCTGTTAGCTGGCTGTGCCTCACGGCGCTCCAGGACGACCAGAGGCACCACCGGGCGTCCCGCCCGCGCCGCCATTGCCCGGACCGCCGGGCGCGCCGGGTCCACCAGGGGTTCCAGCAGTCGCGCCGGAGCCTCCGGGACCTAAGGCGCCGCCGGTCCCTCCGGTGCCGCCGACGCCGCCGTCGCCGCCCTTACCACCACCGGTGGCATCACCCCCGGCCCCGCCCGTTCCGCCGGTCGCACCGGCACCGCCGCTGCCGCCGTTACCGCCGTCGCCGCTCGGGACACCGTCACCGCCCGTACCTCCGGTGCCACCGTTACCGCCGCCGGCACCGTTGCCGGCCGCACCCCCGTCACCGCCGTTACCCGTTCCCATCGCGGTACCACCGACCCCACCGATGCCGCCCGCCCCGCCGGTGCCGCCATTGCCGGCGGCACCGCCATTACCGCCGATGCCATCGCCGCCCTTCCCGCCTCCGACGCCGCCCAGACCGCCGGATCCTCCGTCGCCGCCGGTGCCGCCGTTGCCGGCGAGGCCGCCGGGACCGGCGTTGCCGGAACCCAGCGCGGTACCGCCGAGCCCGCCGCTGCCGCCCTGACCGCCGGCACCGCCCACACCGCCGATGCCGCCCACGCCTTCGAGGTTACTCAGGGAGCCGCTCTGGCTGACGTCACCGCCGTTCCCCGCGAAACCTCCCTTGCCGCCGGCGCCGCCAGCGCCGCCACTACCCGCCTCGGTGGGCCCACTGGATGTGCCACCAACGCCCCCGACCCCGCCGGCCCCGCCGGCCCCGCCGGCCCCACCGGCCCCACCATTGCCGCCGATGTGGGCGCTCTGGAATCCGCCGTGGCCACCCGTGCCTCCGTCAGCGCCGGCGCCGGCCGCGCCGCCCGCGCCAGCTTTGCCCGTGCCCGTGGCCGCTCCGCCGGCCCCGCCATTACCGCCGACGCCGCCGTTACCGCCCTGGCCACCCGCTTGGCCCGCGGCCGCCGTGTTTGTAACCGGGGGTCCGTCGGCGCCATGACCGCCCTTGCCGCCGTCGCCGCCCGCCCCACCGCTGCCACTGTCGCCATCGGCGCCGGAATGGCCGAAGTAGGCCGAGCCGTGTCCCCCTTGCCCGCCTTGCCCACCGGCGCCACCGGATCCGCCGTTGCCGCCGTCGCCGCCGTTGCCGGTGGCCCCAGCGGCCGTTTGCCCGCCCGCGCCGCCACCCCCGCCAGCGCCGCCGGCGCCGCCGATCCCGCCCGTGCCGCCGCTTCCGCCGTCACCGAACAGAAGCCCACCGTTACCACCAGCCCCACCGTTGCCGGCGGCACCGCCGGTGCCGCCAGTTCCGCCGCTAGTGCCGTTCACCGACAGCGGGGTGCCCGCGCTACCTGGCGTACCGCCAGTGCCCGCCGAGCCGGCGCCGCCCACACCGCCGGACCCGCCGTTGCCGAACAACAGCGCATTGCCGCCCGCGCCGCCGGCGCCGCCCACGCCCCCCGCACCACCGGTACCACCACTACCGAACAGCCAGCCGCCACTGCCGCCGCGGCCGCCCGACGCGCCAACCCCACCCGTCCCGCCGGCGCCGCCCGTGCCCAGCAAACCGGCATCCCCGCCGGCACCGCCGGCTTGCCCGGACGCGCCCGAGCCGCCTGCCCCACCGTTGCCGAAGAGGAGGCCACCCGCACCGCCGTTCTGACCTGTTCCAGGCGCGCCGTTAGTGCCGTCTCCAATGAGCGGGCGACCCAGCAAGGCATTGGTGGGCGCATTGATCAGGCCCAGCAGGTTTTCCTCGACGCTCTGCAGCGAAGAGTTATTGGTCGCCTCGGCTGCCGCATATAATCGTCCGGCGCCGCTCAGCGTCTGGACGAAATCTTGCTCAAATAAGGCCACTTGGGCCCTCAGCGCTTGGTAAGCCTGTCCATGCCCAGAGAAGAGTTCGGCAATGGCCTCCGAAACCTGATCAGCGGCGGCGGGCACCACCTGTGCTATCGGAACCGCCGCAGCCAAATGTGCCGCGTCCAAACCCGAGCCGATGCGCATCAAATCTGTTGCTGCTACTGCCAGTAAGTCGGGACTCGCAACCAGGTAGGACATGCTCACCACTTTCGGTTGACCGGTACGGACGCCAAGATATGCCGCCTTCACTGACCAACGACCAAACGCGCATCGCTGGGCTACAGACTAACGTCGGCCCCGCCGTCCGGCTACGCAACTGATTGGTTGGAACGGTCACATAGTGCGCTCGAAACCAGCACCGCGGTAATCGGCGGGGAGCGCACGCACAGTGGTGGCCGAGTTAATTTGCGCTCTAGGGTGGTTCGATCGATCATAGGATATCGCTGTGCCCAGGTCCGTAGGGACCTAGGAAGAGGTAGTGATGTCGTACCTGATCGCGGTACCAGAGATCATGAGCGCGGCCGCAGGTGATGTGGCAAGTATCGGTTCGCTGATCAGCGAAGCCAATGCGGCTGCGGCAGCGCCGACTGCCGGAGTGTTGGCTGCCGGCGCCGACGAAATATCGGTGGCCGTGGCCGGGTTGTTCGGCGCGCACGCTCAGGCGTATCAAGCTCTGAGTGCCCAAGCGACGCTCTTCCACCAACAGTTCGTCGAACTGATGAACGGCAGCGCTGCACAGTATCTGAACACCGAGGCCCAGAACGTCGAGCAAAGTCTGCTCAATGCGGTCAATGCGCCCACCGAGGCGGTGTTCGGGCGTCCTTTGATTGGCAACGGCGCCGATGGCGGCACCGTGAACGGCGTCGGACAGCCGGGCAAGCCGGGCGGGATTTTGTTCGGCAACGGCGGCAACGGCGGCAACAGCACCAGTACCGGCGTGTCGGGCGGTGCCGGTGGAGCGGCCGGACTATGGGGCAACGGCGGGACCGGTGGGTCTGGCGGCGCCGGTGGGTCCGGCGGCTTCGGCGGTCACGGCGGCTTGCTGTTCGGTGACGGCGGTCATGGCGGAACCGGCGGAAACGGGATCTCCGGCGGATCCGCCTCCTATGCAAACGGCATGAACGGCGGCACTGGCGGCAGCGGTGGCGACGCTGGACTGTGGGGCAACGGCGGCGGCGCCGGCAAGGGCGGCAGCGGCGGCATGAGCGGCAATCTCGGTGGCAACGGCGGCGTCGGGGGTGCCGGTGGCGCAGGGGGCGCCGCTGGGCTGCTCCAGGGCATCGCCGGTAGTGGCGGCAACGGCGGCGCGGGCGGGGGTACCGGTTCGCCAAGTCCCAGCAGCGGTGGTGCCGGCGGAGCCGGCGGGACCGGCGGCACTGCCGGCTTGTTCGGCGCCGGCGGACACGGAGGCGTTGGCGGCTCGGGCGGTCCTAACTCAGGCACGACGAGCAGCGGCACCGTCGGCGGGGCTGGCGGATCCGGCGGTGTGGGCGGAGCCGGTGGCTGGCTATACGGCGATGGCGGCGGCGGCGGTGATGGGGGCGCCGGCAACAACAGCGGCAGCGGCCTGGGCGGCGGCAATGGCGGCACTGGAGGCAGCGGAGGCAGCGCTCGGTTCATTGGCGGCGGGGGCGTCGGCGGCAGCGGCGGCAAAGCCGGCACCGGCTCGGGGACCGGCGGCTTTCCGGGAATCGACGGGCTTGGGGGCGCGGGCGGCAGCGGTGGGCTGATATTCGGCAGCCCCGGCGCCACGGGGTGACCGATGTTTTTCGCGCGATGATGTCCTTGCAGGCACCGACCCTCGGCCTCCTGGGCAGTCGAGCGACGGGCCGGGCCATTAGGGAAGTACTAACGCAGCAGACGCTTGATGCTGCGTTAGGCGGCGCGTGCACGTTCGGCCGGCTCCTGGTGTCCGACAAGTTGTTTGGTCACCCATCTGAAGCGCATCTGATCTACAGCTGCTACCCAAAGAACGCTTCGAAGCCACGGTTTGCTCCCCACTGAATTGGCGACATTCTTCGTTCGGCACGTAGACCGGCATTGGAACGCCGCCCGTGCGGCGGGCCAGCTTGGCGGAGCCCGAAAATCGAGTTCTGTCAACGATTTCGGCAAGCAGCACCACCGCAGAGTTACCCAGTTCACAGCCTCGCCAGGGTGATGCTCTGGTTCGTACCGACCGTCGTTGCCAGCATCAGCCGAGGCGCCAAAGAAGCGTTAGCGCAGCAGTTCTCGTGCGGAAATCGCTGCCGGAGCGCAGCCGGCGGTTGGCGATACCGCCAATGCACGGTTTGACAACCTATTGAGCCTCAACTGAAGTCGCGCGTGATCCGCGAGAGCTTCGGTCGTTGCTCCTGCAGCGCGGCACCGTGTAATTCACCGAGTTTGGTCCAGTACAGCCAGTCCGCGATGGCAGCGCGTTGCGCCGTCGGTTCGATCGCGGAATGGGCTTGGCTGAGGCTCACTTCCTGCGCGTCAACGGCATAGCGGTGAAACGCCCGCAGATGTGCCACTCGACGTCCACTGGCACGGCTGCTCAGGGGTTTCATTACGTCGAACCACAAGAGGGGACGTCGATCGTCAGACGGCTCGGCGTCGCGCCCTCCGCGCCCCTTCTCAGTCGCGTCCGCTGCCCGCTCGGAAGCCAGCGCATCGGATTTGATGCCGGCCCTTGCCGGCGGCGGTGGCAGTAAGCCGTTCAATTCAGAATCAGCGGTAGCTACCAACCGAATCGCCGCCTCCGGATCGACAATTTCAAGTCGAGAGCGACCGACAATTGCGCCGCTATCGGGGATGTCCTCCGGTTCCAGCAGAATTTTGACGGCGCCCGAATCAGAATTTGCCAGTTGCTCTTCGGTCCCGATAACCGCGCGTAGCTCTACATTGCGGTGAGCCGCCCAACCCTGAACGGCCATCACTGGGTAGGTGGCCCAACGCGCCCGCTCCGAAATGGCGATCGCGTCGTCTGCAGTGGCAAGCTCTACACCCTCAGGCAGCTGCACACCTTCCGGGATGTAGGCCAGCCCATAACTGTTGGCCAGCACGATTGCGCCACTGGTCGTCACCGCGGTAACCCAGAAGAACCCGAGGTCGCGGGCCCCGGGGCTGCCGGGCGCGTTCAAAGCCGCGGCAATCCGCCGCGCCACTCGAACCGGATCAGGACCGGCGCGACGCGCAGCCTCAGCAGTCGCGGCTTCGGCGACGAGATCGCGTCGAACCCTCGACGCCGAGACCGGGATGACTGGTGGCACCACAACAACATTCGATGTGTCGCCGTGACCGTGCGCGGACGCGCCGGAACCCGCTTGCTTTTTGTTGCCCCCGGCTGTCGGCCGTACGTTCGGCGACGCACTCGGCGCGCTGGACGGCTTTCTGCTAGCGGGAGCAACCGCGCCTGCAGCCGCGCGACCGCTGCTCAAGCCGTCGGGCGCCATGGCCGATGCGGGGACGCCAAGAGCTGGAGACGGGTTTGCCGGTGAAGCCGACTCGTCGGTGCGCGAGGCCACCGATAGCGAAGCGGGCGTCATTCCCTTGCTAGTACCGGCCGTGGTGATTGGTTTCGCGGATGCTGCCGGACTCAACGGAGCTGCCGGCGCACCACCCGTGGCCGCAGGCATCCCAAGACCAGGTCCATTGGGACTCGGCCCGGGCCGGACTTGGCCGCCCGCAGGTCCCTGAGTTGGTGGTACAACGCCATTTGACTGCGACCCACCGGGCGTCGGCTGCGACGGCCTTACCGGCGCAGTCGGGGAGATCGTTTGCGCCGGCGAGTCGGTATCCGGACGCTCGTCCGTTTCAGGACGGGTCGGAGAAGCGGGAGGCGCTTCCGGCGATGGGTTTGATGGTGGAGTCTTCTGGTCGAGTAGCTCCTGCAGTGCATTCCGTGGAGCTCGCCACGATCTGCTCTCGTCTATTTGCCGTGCAGCATCAGCCACTACGCGGACGTTCGCTGCATACGTGACAGTGACCGTCGACTTGATTGCCGCAGCTCGCTCCGAGGCGTCCAATTCTGAATCATTCTCGAGATCGATGATCTGCTTTTGGGCAGCCTCAACGTTGTCGCCGACGATGGACTTGGCATGTGCTACCGCCTGGGCGGTCTGGCGGTGCCAGGTAATTACCGTGGCCAAGTCGCTTTGCAGGTTGTCCAGTTCACCGACAATCGTTTCGATCTCGCCCCGGGCAGCATTGGCGGCCCCGCCCGACCAGATGCCGCCGTTGAAAACCTGGTTGGACTGATGCTGACAAGCTTCTAGGACCGTAGTGAGCTCATGCAAGACCTGCGTATACTGCTGCGCTCGATCGTAAAAGGTATCTTCGTCGACCTCTGGCCATGCATCAGGATCGAGCATCTGCCCGGCATACGGGCCGGTTGGCCTCTCGATGCCCATCACCTAACTCCCCTCGCATGAGGAATCGATGGCGGCCAGCAGTCGGCATATTTCATCCGAGCGCTGCAGGACGCCAGACTTCATGGCTAATAAGCCTAATCGAGGTCACGCGGCCCGGATGCGCCAAAATTCGCGGTGACGGCGCCACCGGCCCCGATCCGGCGCGCAGAGGGTAGCGCGTCAGGAGTTATGCCACAAATCACCGGATAGGCGGGACGTGAAAGCGTCCCCTGTTACGACGTGCGCTGTCGGGGCTGGCGTCGACGGTGTCGGGTAGGCGATTCGCCCCGCGTTAGTCGACCCCTGGGCCGGCTCGGTGGCGGCAAAACCGACCGATGCAGTGTAAGCCGACGAGGGGAGGTCGGGTTTACTCTTCCGCGAATGCCGTTCTGTTTGACCGGCCGACGCGGCGCTAGTTATCCCACAGGGTCCGTGCCGACGGGGGCCGAGCCAGCCAGGCGTAGAAGGTTCTCGGGGCAATCGTGACGCCGTGCTCAGAACGCACGCGGCAGATCGAAGCGACCCCGAACCAAGCGCGATGCTCGCCGATGAACACACGGATCAGCGCTGTCGCGGGTCGCTCTCCGCACGAAGAAAGTTGTTGCCGCCTTGAGGATTTCGATGGTTTCTTTAAGCTCACGGTTTTTGCGCTTGAGTTCGCGCAACTCCCGTACGGTATCGGTGGACACCCGTCGCAGACTCCGGCCTCGACCTCGGCCTGGTTGACCCACCGGCGCAGCGATTCGTAGGACACTCCCAACCGCTTCGCAGCCGCGGTAATACGGGCCGTGCGGGTGTCGTACTCCTCGGCATGGTCGGTGACCAACCGCACCGCCCCGGCCTCGAACTCCTCGTCGCATTTCCTCAGCATGATGTGCACAACCTTCCCTCGAAAGAAGGTGTGCATCAAACCCAATGCCGGGGCGATTCAGACACCGGTCGCCGCGTTCGAGGCCAGAGCTTCGTATTGAGCGATCACATCACGCACCTTGCCCGCGTTGTCGCGCGACCTAAACGCGGCCAAGTCGGTAAGAACGCCTGAGGCAGCGACGAGCGCAGCGGTGCAAACCGAAAGTTGAAACCACATCGACAAGGTTGTCGCGATCGCCTTTGCGGCGGCGGTATCCGAGGCGGCGGTTTGGGCGTGCGTGCCGGGGACGTGATGGGCCAGGGTGGCCTGGGCCGCGTTGAATGCGTTGTTGCCAGGGCTAGACAAGCCGGCAACGCTGAAGGCTTTGCTGATGGCGAAGGCCTCCCCGGGGTTGGAACGGACGTAGGTCTCCAGGGCCAGCGCGACTATCATCGCCGCGACAAGCCCGTCCTTCACCGCCGCCAGGGAGAGGCGGGTATGGCTGACCCATTTGGACTGATCGCTAACAATGTCTGCGAGTCGGAGGTCCAGCGTCGCCAGCTCGCGCGCGCGGTCTCGTTGGTTGGCGTTTTGGCTGGAATAGGCGTTTGACCCCGAACCCTGCCACCGGCCGTCAGGGCGGGCTAACCTCAACTGCTCACCGACTCTGGTGCACTCGCCCGCACCCTGCTCGAGGCTATGCCCGTCTTCGGGAGTCTCGAATCCAGTCGTTTGCTCTAGCAGTTCGACAAGCGTAATCGCCCAGGCGATGATCTCCGCACCGCCCAAGACACCATTGAATAGGGCGGCTTGTTTGCCGCCCAGCTTCGCAGCAATCCCAAGACTCCCCGCGATACTACCGAGATCCGCGAGGGCTAGTTCGACATCGGCGAACTTACCGGTGACGAGGTTGTTGACATGCTCACCGAGGTTACCCAGAGCGACGATGATCCGAACGCCATCTGCGATCAAACGGAATGGGTTCAAGTCCCCGGCCCTTCTAGCCTCAATGTGGCCACGACCAGAGCACGGCCATCGACGCCCCTAACACAACCGATCTCGTCGACGAGCGGGCTCTTTTATCCTAGCCGTGGGCAGGACCGCAGAACGTGCGAGGCAAGTCACATGCTGGCCGAGTTTCTTTGGTAGGCATTGCGATCGGGCGCTGGCTCAAGGCGACCGCGATCAGTTCGGTTGTCGTCGACGTGATCATCAAGGCGGATGGTTCGTCACGGTGGTGACGGGGTTGCGAGCATCCCGGCCAGCGTGGCTCGAGCCCCAAGGACCACGGCCCTGCCGGGAACGTCTTGTCCCCGGGGGGCCTGCGCACCGGTCTCGAAGCTGGCGTCGCTGAGTCGTCGCCCAGATCCACGATGATAAATCCGGCTTGAGCGAGGGGATGCATGCCGTGTGCCTACTCTCGGCCGGCCACTTGCTGATTGCGGCGGGAACTCAATCCCGCACAACCGTTAGCGATCGTGACTGCGAACAATCGTCACAGCGGAATGCCTTCTCGGGAAGTCGCTCTCCTTCCCCCAGGCAGCGTTGCATGCCGCTGCGCGCTTCTTAAACCGGCACGTGCCTCCTCTTGGATGGTGTGCTGTTGATCATCAGCGTCGGCGGCGGATGCCGGCGTGGGCGCTGACACGGCGGACGCGGTCACTGGCTTATCCGCGCGGGAACCTGAGCCGCTGTGTGCCGCAGCGTTGATTCCCGCGGCGGCTCTGGCCCGAGCGAAAGACCTTGATTTCGTGTCGAGATAGGTGAGATCGGCCTGCCCACGGTTGACCTCACCGGATGCGCCCCAGGAGACAAGCCTTGGCGCTGCGATGCTCCGCAGACCCGCTGACCCTGTCACTCCTACGGTGGCAGGCGCCGCTGTTGGCACAAAAGCCGGCGCCACGACGGTAGGCAACTCCTCGAAGTTGGACACCGATGACTGCTGCGACACAACCGCGGGTGTTGTCGCGTCGGCTGGGATCGCGAGCGCCATCCGTGCGCAAGCAGTCAGGTCGGCGTACTGGTTGCCCAAATCATCGGCCTCCGCCGCGTGACGAAACGAGAGGCCAAACAACGTAGTTACCAATCCGACCGCGACCGTTACCCCCAGCACAGCGACAAGCCATCCGAATGCCCGCGCCGCGGTGAAGTTTGCCGGCAACGGCACCCAAGCCAAGAGCGCGAGTTCGACCGCGATGGCGGCGACGAGGAGACCCTTGAGCAGGCCGAAGCCCAATCGGATGTGAGTCACCCAATCGGCGTGATTTGTCACGACTGCCGTCAGCTCGGCGTCCAGCTGTGCCATCTTGCGAGCACACTGTTGCAATGCCTCGCAGGCTTCGGCATACACTTGGGCTGCCGCGCCCTGCCACCTGTCGTCCGGGAGGGCGGCCTGGAGCATGTCGATGAGCGCGGACAATTCTCGCGACCCGGCTCGCACGCCAGCGCCCTCGGCAGGCGGACCGAAGCCGGTCGTTGACTCCAGAACGTCGGCTATACTAATTGCCCAAAGAATGGCGCTGGCCGCAGTGGCTGAAGATTTTTTTTCGTCTTGGAAGTAGTCGTCGTCGATAAATCCTAGTCCCGTCTTTGAAGCCACTATCTTTGTTTGAATTTCCGGGCTTACGAAAGCGCCCAACGCGGCTAATCCATCTGCGTTCGTACTCATCGTCGTGCTCGATAAGTACTCACCATCGGCGAATCCACCATCGTCGAGACCAACGAATTGCGATCCCAAGGCACCCAAATTTAGGATGATCATCGCGGCTTGAATAGGCGGTTGCATCTAATGGCGCTCCTTCCGACCGACACTTGTCTGCTTTGGCCCGGTCATGGTTCGCGTAACTTCCGCGGGCGGCAACTGACTGGGACGGCCACGAACGCCATCCCGGCGCTGAATGCGAGCGAGTCATAATCCGCGACAGACCCGGCCCAGCCGTAGTGTGGGACAGCGCCGCGGTCAAGCTTTGTGCGGACAGTTTCATCGGGATCGACCCGGCATCCCGGTTAAAGTTGCTCAGCTCCCAACAAAGGCGTGACCTCGGTTGAAAGCGATTCGCTTAAGACTTCTAAAGTCTGATCCAATGCGCCTCGATCTTCTAAGACTATCGCGGTATGGACGAGCAACCGTTTCGTGTACTTACTAGTCAGCTAGGAGTAAATGCGCAGTCGTCCAACGGTTCGTCGAAAGCCTAGCATTGTGTTGCGCTCGTCACAGGCACCAATCTCTCCGCGTCTGGCTGGGCGGTATCGCGTGCTTGTTGGATAACGACGCGGTTCGGCGACGAGCCCCGACACCGAGGCGCCGGTCTTGGTAGCAGCTGCGAGCGCGTGACGCGATCGTTGATCGTTCTTCTATCGGCTCGACGGCGCGGGTGGCTATGATCGGCTCCTTACACCGGCCCAAGCCTCGTCGGAAGGGATTGCTTGCGCGCAATTGCCTTGCCGGAGGCGCGACTAACCGGGTACGACCCAGGAGCTCGACGCTGCCGCGAAAGTCTTCTGGGCCAGACTGCTGGATGCTGACCCGCCGACGTTCTTGGCTGCTGATGACACCCCTGCCTGCCGTGGCCTGGCGCTTCGAAGGCTGCTGATGCCGCCGGTGGTGGATACCGGCTGCGACCGGGCGGCCCGTTGGTCTCGGCGCTGGTCGCGGTCGCAGCCTTGCTTGCCTCTGTTCGCTACCACGCGTGTGGCAGCCGCGTGCCGAGGGCTGAACTGATTTGGTGCTCAGGTTAAGTGGGGCGTGGCCGGTATCCTTAATTGGGTGATTGGGGTGCGGTGCTGTGCCGTTATTTCGTCCTGGATCGCGGATTTATTTGATGCGGTGCACGTCACGCACCCCACCAACGGGAAGGCCAGCCGATGACAGAACTCACCCCGGAAGGCCTTGCCGAGGAGAGTGGCTGGACAAGAAGGCGCCCCACACGTACAACGCGACTTGAATACACGGACCCTGACCCTGTCGATTGGGGGCGTTTGCCGAGCACGATTGTGTATTCGGCGTTGGCTAATATCTTGACTTTGCAGCAGCTCACCGGGCTGGCGATCCCCTTCG
>NZ_JAZGLV010000041.1:0-18417 GCF_036409085.1 Mycobacterium sp. 050134 | reverse complement strand
GAGCCGGTCGCCCCAGTCGCACCCGTGGAGCCGGTCGCCCCAGTCGCCCCGGTCGCACCCGTGGAACCAGTCGGTCCGGTCGGGCCGGTCGCACCGGTGGAGCCAGTCGAGCCGGTCGGGCCAGTCGCCCCAGTCGCACCCGTGGAACCAGTCGCCCCAGTCGAGCCGGTCGCACCAGTCGAGCCGGTCGCCCCAGTCGCACCCGTGGAGCCGGTCGCCCCAGTCGCCCCGGTCGCACCCGTGGAACCAGTCGCCCCAGTCGAGCCGGTCGCACCAGTCGAGCCGGTCGGACCAGTCGCCCCAGTGTGCCCAGTCGGACCCGTCGCACCCGTGGAACCAGTCGCCCCAGTCGGACCAGTCGCCCCAGTGTGCCCAGTCGGACCCGTCGCACCCGTGGAACCAGTCGGGCCAGTCGGACCAGTCGGACCAGTCGGCCCAGTCGGCCCAGTCGGCCCAGTCGCCCCAGTGTGCCCAGTCGCACCCGTGGAACCAGTCGGGCCAGTCGGACCAGTCGGCCCAGTCGCCCCAGTGTGCCCAGTCGGACCCGTCGCACCCGTGGAACCAGTCGCCCCAGTCGGGCCAGTCGCCCCGGTGTGCCCAGTCGCGCCGGTGCCGCCAGTCGGCCCGGTCGCCCCAGTGTGCCCAGTCGGCCCAATCGGCCCAGTCGGCCCGGTCGGGCCAATCGGCCCGGTGGCACCGGTGTTGCCGCCACCGCCACCGCCACCGCCGGACTGACCGTTTTGGCCATCACGTCCGTCCTGACCGAACAGCCCGCCGTGACCGCCATGACCGCCAAGACCGCCTATGCCGCCGGGACCGCCGGCGCCACCATTGACACCCTGACCACCGACGCCGGCGGCCCCGCCGTCGCCACCGTCACCGCCATGGCCGAAGAGGAAACCACCGGCACCACCGGCACCACCAGCACCACCAGCACCACCAGCAAAGCCATCCGGGTGTAGGGCAGTGCCAGGAGCACCTGGGGCGCCCGCCCCACCAGCGCCACCGTCGCCACCATGACCCGCAAAGAATCCACCGGCACCACCGGCACCACCAGCACCGCCATTGCCGCCAGCGGCGAGCGCTGATCCGCCGGCACCACCGGCGCCGCCCTGGCCCAGGAACCAGCCGCCGGCACCACCAGCACCACCAGCTCCACCATTACCACCCAGCGTGCCGCCAGTACCACCGGCACCACCGGCACCGCCCTGGCCAAGGAAGAACCCGCCGGCACCACCCACACCACCGGCACCACCAGTGCCAATGCCGATGCCCGCGTTACCGCCGGCGCCACCGGCACCACCGGTGCCGAACCACAACCCAGCGTTACCGCCGGAACCACCGGCGCCTCCGGGGCCGCCCATGCCGCCGGCGCCACCGTTACCGATCAACCCCGCAGACCCACCGGCACCACCGGCATTCCCCGCTCCAGTGCTGCTACCACCGGATCCACCGCTGCCGTACAACCAGCCACCGGGACCACCGGCCGTTCCCTGCGCCCCGGTCGTCCCATTCGCGCCATTACCGATCAGCGGACGGCCTGTGAACTGTGCGCTCACCGCGTTGACCGCGGCGGCCGGCGCGCCCAAAACGTCTTGCAGCATCTGCGCGGCATTGGCCGCCTCAGCGCTCACATACGACGCCCCGCTGGCCGACATGGCGCGGGTGAACTGATCATGGAAGGCCACCGCCTGGGCGGCAAGCGCCTGGTAGTCCTGTCCGAACTGGGAGAACAGCGACGCGATCGCCGTCGACACCTCATCGGCCGCCGGACCGAGCACACCGGTCGTCGGCACAGCCGCCGCCGCGGTGGCGTTGGCCAAGTTCGCGCCGATGTTGTCGAGATTCGCAGCCACCCACTGGACGGCATCCGGCGAGATGTAGAACGGAGAGCTCATGGCCGCACCCCATATTCGTCGTCAGCCCCGCAAAGGGCGTGATCAAAGATTGCGCTGGAAGCAATCGAATCGAGACAGTACCGCGCACGATTCGGAATTCGATACGGGTTTTGACACATTGGAAACGGTCGAATTTACAGATTGGAAACCGTCGATTTTCCAGATTGGGGACGGTCAATTCTGTAAATTTGACGATGTCGAGTTTTAAAATGGAAGCGGTCAATTCTGGAAATTGGATTCGGTCAGGTTCAAAATTGGATGCGATCGAATTTTTAAAATGGACCATGTCAGGTTTGACGTTCCGCCCAGGCAATCCGCGGCGGTTCGGCCGTGCGAGCAGGCATGCAGGAGTCAACAGCTTCAGCGCTCCCCCGACGTCTCCCAAGGCGCGGGTGGAAGCTCCGGCCCGCCCCAACCGACGCGGCGGCAAGAGGTCGAGTCGACGCAGCAGCGATCACTGTTCAGTACACGTGGGCGAGTTTCGCGAGGCGGCGCAATTGAGCGCACTTTCGCGGAATAGTCTGGATTACAACCGATTTCGATGAAGGTCTGCTTCGACGCACCCGCCGGGGAATATGCACCTGGCCGATCAGACGCAAACTCGCCGCCGCGCTGCGGCGCCGGTAGGCCCGTTAAGCCACCTGCAGGGCCTGGAGATTCCTCTACCTTGGCACTCACGGATCATCACCGCTCATGGCAGCATGATACGAAGTATGTTGCACGACAGCATCAGTCGGCCGTGTGATGGCCCCAACCACTCGGCGCCCTCGGAATAGCCGGGCCGCCAAAGGAACCCGCGAGCGTCATAAAGCCAGCAGGCCGGCCGGCGCCGGATTTCGCGGTGGCGCCGGCGAATCCGAGCGGACCCGCTCCTAAGTCGAAAGACTCGGGGCCCCGGATCCGCGGCGTCGTCGATGTCCATGAACTAATAGCGATGCGCGCGATCCTGGATCGTCGCCCCGCGACGCCGGCGCCGGCGCGTTCGATCGGCCGCCGCGGCCGCGGCCTCTGCCGGCTCGTCGGCGTCGTCGGGCGCCGGTTCCTCCGAACGCCGACGCGCGCGGGCGCTCGCGCTGCCGCGAGCCGACAATCCCGCTAACCCGACGGCGTACAGAGAATCGGCTAGGCCGGCGCCGAGCCCCGTCGTCGCCCCCAGTCCAAAGCCGACACCGGGACCTCCACCGACGGGCCCGCCGCCCAAAGTCGTCACCGGACTCGGCGCCGGGGCTGGGCTCGAGAGCAACGGTGCGGTGCCCGCGGTCGCCGGCACGCCCGGCGCGACCGCCGGGGCCGGCGCAGCGCCCAAAGGCATCGCCGCCGGGATGCCCGTCGCCAACGACACCGGAACCGCTATGCCGGCCGCGCCCCCGCGCCCGCGGTCACCCCGATGGCACCGACGGCCGGAACCACGGCGGCCATGGCCGGGGACAGGGACAGGGACACCGCCAACTGGATCACTTGCTGCCTGGTGTACTGCTTGAGGATCGCGGTCAGCTGGTCCTGCCATGGCGCGGCCGGATGGCGGCCGCGGATGCCTGTGGCAGGTCGTCGAGGCGTCGGCGTGGTCGAGGTTGACGCCCGCGGCGGCCGCGGGGCCGCCGCGGCGGAATGCACTCCCGCCGTGCCGGCGTCCGCAAGGCCGACGACCTTGTCCGTGGTCATGGTTTCGGCCGCCTACAGCCACATGCGCACGTAGTCCGCCTCGTTGACCGCAATGGGAATCGCGTTGATCCCGAAATGTTGGTGGCGACCAACACGCCGTGCACCGCGTGGTTGGCAGCGATCTCAGCAAGCGTGGGCATGGTTGCGAACGGCATAGGCGCCGGCATCCGTGTGGCGCGGCGCGGTGGCGAAATTGGCGTCCGCGGCCTTCCCGAGCAGCCAGCCGAGGTAGGGAGCGTGCGCCAGCACGTATCGCTCCGCGGTCAGGCCATCCCAGGCGGCCTGCGCCTCGCCCAGCAGTGCGGTGAGTTCGTCTGCCGCGGCATCGTATTCGCTGGCGAGCGCCAACCCCCGCCGCCTCCGGCAGGGGTCGGGGCCACTACTGAGTAAGGCCGAGTGCGCCTCCGGGGGGAAGGCCATCCAGATCGGGGGCGGTCATCGCCGGGGACCGTTGCGAATGCGCTGGGACGCGAACACCTCTTCGGTGGCTTTGCCGGCTGCGCTCCTCCAGTGGTCGGTTGGCCGGGCGGTTTGGTTTCCCGGCTACTCGTTCGGCAACGTCTTTGCGCCTGGACCAGCCATACGCAACGATGCAGGGATGCGGTGTGACGTTGCGCGCGAGGCGCTTTCTGCGCGGTTGGACGGCGAACGTCCGCAGGTGCTCGCGCAGCAGGTCGACGCCCATCTGGAATCGTGTCGAGGTTGTCGATCCTGGCTCATCGGTGCGGCCGTCCAGACTCGGCGATTCGCCTCGATCGAGCCCGGTCAGGGGCCGGACCTGGTGGACAGGATCCTGGCGAGCGTCGGCGAGGAGGCAACGACGCGGCAGGGCCGCTGGATGCGGGCGGTGCGCAAGCACTACCGGCGTTGGGGATTGATCGCCGTCGGCCTGTTCCAGGTGGCGATCGCTGCCGCGCAGATCAGCGGCATGGATTTCGGCATGGTGTCGACCCACATGCACGGCGCGATGTCCGGCGAGCACCTGATGCACGAGTCCACGGCCTGGCTCCTGGCCCTCGGCCTGGCGATGGTCGCCGCCGGCGTGTGGCCCATCACCGCGATCGGTGTCGCGGCGATCACCGCCGTGTATTCGGTCGCGCTGCTCAGCTACGTGGTCGTCGACGCGTTCAACGCTGAGGTGACGGCTGCTCGCGTCGCCAGCCACATGCCCATCCTGCTCGGCCTGGTCTTCACCTTGCTGGTGGCCCGGGAGCGGGTCGGCACCCACACGCCTCAGAGCGATACCTTATATACAGACCGCGCCCCGGCGCGGGCCCCTTCACCCCCGGCGCGATGGCGCGGTCACCTGTGGCCGATTAATCGGTCCCCCGCCGCTGGCTCTACGACGACCCGTCGTAGACTGGTCGAGCCCGCGAAACTAAGGTGGTTGGCCATGACCGCGTCAAGTGACGACGAGGCCGTCACCGAGCTGGCCCTCGAAGCCGCACGCGGGAATGCCCGGGCCCTGGAGGCGTTCATCAGGGCCACCCAGCAGGACGTGTGGCGGTTCGTCACGTATCTGTGCGACGCCGGCAACGCCGACGATCTCACCCAGGAGACCTTCCTCCGCGCCATCGGCGCGATCGAGCGGTTCTCCGGACGCTCGAGCGCGCGGACCTGGCTCTTGGCGATCGCGCGCCGCGTCGTCGCCGATCACATTCGTTACGCGCAGTCGCGGCCGCGCACCGCGGTGGGTGCCGATCCGGCCCACCTCATTCGCGGTGACCGCCACGCCCGCGGTTTCGAAGACCTGGTCGAGGTGAACCACATGATCGCGAACCTCACCACCGAACAGCGCGAAGCCCTGCTGCTCACCCAGCTGCTCGGACTCCCCTACGCCGACGCGGCGGCGGTGTGCGGCTGCCCGGTGGGCACCATTCGCTCACGCGTGGCCCGCGCGCGCGACGCCCTCCTCGCCGACGTCGACCGGGAAGACCTGACGGGCTAGGGCAGTCCCGCCAGCCATTCGGCGGCCTCGCCCACCGTGCCGACCGTCCGCACACCCGCGGGCAGCGGCGGTCGGGCCACCATCACGACCGGAACGCCCAGCGCCGCAGCCGCATCCAGTTTTGCCCGCGTCATGTCGCCGCCGCTGTTCTTGGTCACCAGGGCATCGATCCCGTGGCCACGCAGCAACGCCAGTTCGTCGTCGTAGCGGTAGGGGCCCCGGGACAACACGAGCTCGTACCGGCGCGGCAGGACGGAACGGTCGGGTTCGGTGACCGCGCGGATGAGGAACCAGGCATCACTGAAGGCGAAGGCATTGACACCCGAACGACCGGTGGTCAGGAAAACCCGCGAATAACCCTGTTGCTCAACCGTTTCGGCGGCGTGGATGTCCGACTCGACGACCTTGGAATCGCCGGGGTCCCAGGCAGGCCGGGCAAGGAGCAGGTGTGGGATCTGCTGCTCTCCGCAGACGTGCGCCGCATGGGCGGTCATGGTCGCGGCGAACGGATGGGTGGCGTCCACGACGGCGTCGATGCGTTCGTCGAGCAGCCAGCGGCGGAGCCCGTCGACGCCGCCGAATCCGCCGATGCGCACCGGGCCGACCGGCAGCGCGGGGTCCGGGACACGGCCCGCCAAGGAGCTGACGACGTCGACGCGCGGGTGCAGCGCCTTCGCGAGCGCGCGCGCCTCGGCGGTGCCGCCGAGCAAGAGCACCCGCATCAGTGCCGGCTCCCCCGGGTCCGCCCCGTGGAGTACAGGTAGCTATCGGTGAACCCGTCGGCGGCGAGCGCGTCGCCGACGACGATGACGGCGGTCTTGGTGACGCCCGCGCCACGCATCTGTTCGGCGATGTCGCCGAGGGTGCCGCGCAGCACGGTCTGTTGTGGCCAGCTGGCGAAAGCGACAACCGCCGTTGGTGTTTCGTGGCGGTATCCGCCCTCGAGAAGCTGCGGGACGATGGTGTCGATCTGCGCGGCAGCCAGGTGCAGGACGAGGGTGGCTCCCGAACGGGCCAGGCTGACGAGATCTTCCCCGGGCGGCATGGGCGTCGACAGGGTGGCCACCCGCGTCAGCGTCACCGTCTGCGCGACGCCGGGGACGGTGAGCTCCCGTCTCAACGCGGCGGCCGCCGCGGCGAACGACGGGACGCCGGGCACGATCTCGTAGTCGACGCCCAGCGCATCCAGGCGCCGGCACTGCTCGGCCAGCGCACTGTACAGCGACGGGTCGCCCGAGTGCAGCCGGGCCACGTCGCGCCCGGCCGCGTCGGAATCGGCGAGTTCATCGATGATCTGGTCGAGCGTAAGGGGTCCGGTGTCAACGATTTTCGCGCCCGGCGGGCACAGCTCGAGCAGGTCGTCGGGCATGATGGAGCCCGCATACAGGCAGGTCTGGCAGCGTTGCAGCAGCCGTTGGCCGCGGACGGTGATGAGGTCGGCGGCGCCGGGGCCCGCGCCGATGAAGTACACCGTCATTTCGTCATCGTCCACTGGGTGACCGGATACTGCGGGCGCCAGCCGGTGAACCCGCCGAGCGGCTCGCCCTGGTAGTGCTGGAAGCGGCGCAGCTCCCCGCCGCGACGCGAATAGGCTTGCGCGAGCAGCGCTTCGGATTCGGCGGTGACGACATTAGCCACGAGCCGTCCACCGGGCGGCAGGTGGTCCAGGCACGCGTCGAGCAGGCCCGGCTGGGTCAGCCCGCCGCCGATGAAAATCGCCGACGGGGGCTCGGCGCCGTCGAAAGCGTCCGGCGCCGAGCCGCGCACGTCGAGTCTGACGCCGAAAGAGGCCGCGTTGCGGGTGATGTTGGCGCGGCGGCGCTCGTCGTGCTCGAACGCCACCGCGTCGCACCCGGACCAGCTCAGGCACCATTCGACGCCGACGCTTCCCGAGCCAGCGCCGACGTCCCACAGTCGCTCGCCGGGTCGCGGCGCCAGCGCGGCCAGGGTCACCGCGCGGATCGCGTGCTTGGTGATCTGCCCGTCGTGGGCGAAGGCGTCGTCGGGCAGCGGTGAGACGCGTTCGTCGGGCAGGTAGCGGACGGCGGTGACGTTGAGGTCGTCGACGTCCGTCGGCGGATTGTCGACCCACTGGCGGGCCGTGCCGTCGCGGCGGTTTTCGGCCGGGCCGCCGAGCCGTTCCAGCATGGTCAACTCGGATTGGCCGCGGCCGTGGGCGGTGAGCAGCGTCGCCAGCGTGTGCGGCGTGGAGCGGTCGCGCGACAGGACGATTGCCTGCCCGCCGCGGCGCGCCGCGGTGTGCGGTTCGGCGGTGACCAGGCTGATGACCTCGGTGTCGTGGACGTTCCAGCCCATCCGGGCGCACGCCAGCGTCACCGAGGAGACGTGCGGCAGGACCCTCACCTTGTCGCTGCCGTGCAGGCGGATCAGCGTGCCGCCGATTCCGTGCAGCAGCGGGTCGCCGCTGGCGACCACGTGAATGTCACCTTCGTGGCCGTCGGGCAACGCCCGCAGGGCGGGCAGCATCGGCGACGGCCATTCCCGCCGCGGCGCCGACACGGCGTCGTCGAGCAGGTCGAGCTGCCGCTTGGACCCATAAATCACGGTGGCACTTCGCAATTCGGCGCGGGACGACTCGGCGAGGCCCGGCATGCCGTCGGCGCCGATCCCCACGACGACAATCATCGCGGCATCCTGCGCCACACGGACTGCGGCAGCAACCGCATCGCGAAGAACGTCGGCCGCAGGGCCCATGGGATCCATACCGTGCGCCGCCCCCTGGCCAGCGCCCGGGCGGTGGCGGCCGCCACCTGGTCGGGGGTGCTGGACAACGGCGCGGGCGTCATGCCCTGCGTCATGCGGCCGACGACAAATCCGGGGCGGGCGATCAGCAGCCGCACGCCGGTGCCGTGCAGCGCGTCGGCCAGCCCGCTGGCGAAGCCGTCCAGGCCCGCCTTCGCCGAGCCGTAGACGTAGTTCGCGCGGCGCACCCGGACGCCGGCCACCGACGAGAACACCACCAGCGACCCGGTGCCGGCCGATCGCATGGCGGCGGCCAGGTGGGTGAGCATGCTGACCTGGGCGACGTAGTCGGTGTGGACGATGGCGACCGCGTGCGCGGCGTCGGTCTCGGCGCGGGCCTGATCCCCGAGGATCCCGAACGCCAGCACCGCGACGCCGATGGGGCCGTGTTCGGCGACGATCGCGTCGACCAGCGGGCCGTGCGAGGCCAGGTCGTCGGCGTCGAACTCCGCGGTGTGCACCGCCGCGGCGCCGGCGGCCTTCACCGCCTCGACTTCGTCGTCGAGCTGGTCGGCCTTGCGGGCGGCCAGCACCACCGTTGCACCGGGAGCGAGGCGCCGCGCGAGCTCGATGCCGATCTCGCTGCGACCGCCCAGCACCAGAACCGGACCCGCGACCGTGTCGTCCACGGCTGCGATTATCGCCTGCGCTAGCGTGAGCGGTGATGGCGAATACCACTACGCGGCTCACCGACGACGCGCTGGCCTTCCTTTCCGAACGCCACCTGGCCATGCTGACTACGCTGCGCGCCGACGGTTCGCCGCACGTGGTGGCGGTGGGGTTCACGTTCGATCCCAGGACGCACATCGCGCGCGTGATCACCACTGGCGGTTCGCAGAAGGCCGTGAACGCCGACCGCGGTGGCGTGGCCGTGCTCAGCCAGGTCGACGGCGCACGCTGGCTGTCGCTGGAGGGCCGGTCACAGGTGAACGGCGACGCCGACGCCGTGCGGGACGCCGAGCTGCGCTACGCGCAGCGCTACCGGACGCCGCGCGCCAACCCGAAACGGGTGGTCATCGAGGTGCAGATCGAGCGGGTGCTCGGGTCGTCGGGATTGCTGGACCGGGCCGAGAGCTAGGTTGCGCGCTTCAGCGGTCTTTCCTGTGAGGGTCGAACTCGGTACCCGATGTGTCATCCCAGAATTTCGGCGATATCTTCGTGGGCCGGTCCTCATCCGGCACGGCATCCACCTTTTTCTGAAACTCAGCGAACGCCTTTCGTGCGCGCTCGATCTCCTCCTTCGTCGGCGGAGGGACCCCCGCCTCCTCCGGCGACAAGAAGATCTTTCCAGCGATCTCTTCCATCCTTACCTCCTGTCCCGAGTGACCGTTTGACTACTCTTCCTGAATTTGGACATGACAGGCGAATCCTTTGAGACACAACATCGTGACCAGCGGATTCATGAGCAATCGAAGCGATGGAAGCCTACCCTTGACTTGGTTTCTCATATTCGGTACCCGATATGTCATCCCAGAATTTCGGCGATATCTTCGTGGGCCGGTCCTCATCTGGCACGGCATCCACTTTTTCCTGAAACTCAGCGAACATCCTCCGCGCGCGCTCGATCTTCTCCTTCGTCGGCGGAGGGACCCCCGCCTCCTCAGGCGACAAGAAGATCTTTCCAGCGATCTCTTTCACTCGTATCTCCTGCCCTGACTGACCTTTGACTAATCTTCAATCATTTCAATGATCGCGCGACCCGTCATCGGATCAATCGTCTTACTCAAAACAAAAAATCTCGTGTGCGACGGAAACAGCACTTCTTGCTCCTCCGGTAAGATTGAGAATGCGGCAACATCGCGGCCGGTGAAAGAAATGATCCTAAATTCGACGTTCCCGACGAACGCATCCGACTGCGCTATGGCTGGATCGGTCGTAGTGCTCAAAAATCCCTTTTCAATAATATACTCACCGGGCTGATAACATGCCAGCATCTCGGGCGGTAAATGGGCGCCGCGAACTACCGGGCCTTCATACGGAGGAAGCTTGAAAAGCGCGTTGTTGAGCGCCTCAACCCGAGCACTCTGAGACGCGTCCAAAACGTCTCTCCTCAACGCGTCGTTTAAATCTTCATAGCCAGTACCAGTGTAGTCGGCAAGCGCGGCTACATCATTCGGTGTTGGGTCTGCAGAAGAGCCCGGATGGATATCCGTCTCAGAGGACTCGCCGGGGGCAGAGCTCGCGCCGCGGCCACCGTCACCTGGGTCACGATCGCCCCGCTCGTGCGGTTCCCCCTGATGAGGCGCAAGTTCGTGCGGGCCTCCGCCCGGAGACCGGGCATCCCAGAGCCCATTTGCGCCTGCCTCCGACGTCGGCAAATCGGGCTCGGGCGTCCTGATTCGTGGAGTCGACGCAGCGGGCGCCGGCTCCGATGAGTGGGCCTCAACTGGTACGGGGTCGACGGGAGCATTCCTAGGCGGTACGGAGGCTCTGTCGGGGAGTTGCTCGCTCGGAACAGTTGCAGAGGTGGGCGCATGCGCGCCGGGCGCATCGGACCGGCCAGTGCTAGGCGAGGCGTGCGCCGGCCCGGATTCCGGTGGCCGCGCTGTCGGCCCGGCCGGCGGTTCCGGCGCCCTGGTGGGCGGAAGACCCACCGGACGGCCACCGGGGGGTTCAATCTTCGGCAGCTTCCCGGCGAGTCCGTCGAGGTCTTCGGTCAATCCGGCGGCCGACTTGGCGATCTCGCCCAGGGGGCCCCGTGCGGCCGCGAGACCCCGCAACCCGTCAGCGGCCCTCCCGCCCGCACGCTCGGCCGCGTCGGCCGCCGCCTCGGCACCGCGCGCCGCAGCGGAAGTTCCGTCCGTCACCGCACCGGCTTCCCCGATCCCGGGGATGAATAGCGACGCCACATCGAAGAGGTTCTCGCCGAGGCCCAGCCCGGGCCGGGCCGCACTCCAATCGTCAAGGTGGAGAAGAGCTCTCCAGTTCTGACGATCTGCTTCGATGCCCTCCTTCGGGTGCAGGGCAATGTCGACCAGGCTGCCACTGAACATGCCCTTCCAGGTGGTGGCAGCGCCCTCGGGATCGATCAGGAATCGGCGCGGGTCCGTCGCGGCCATGCCTTGCACCATGCCGAGCGCACCCTTGAGCGAGCCCTCGTTCGCGTTCACCACGGCGTCGAAGACCGTCGCCACCGGATTGCCAACCTCGTCGCCCAAAAAGTGCGTCAACTGCCGGCGTGTGTACTTTTCGAGCTTGACCACCAGGCCGTCGCCGAGCTGTGTCAGGACTTTGATTCCCTGCTCGAAGGCCTCCGCTTGGCGTCCCAGGTTGTGTTGGACGCCGCCGATATCCGCGGCAATCCGCTTGACCTCGTCGAGCGCATCGCCCTCGATGATCAGCACCACGTCGTGCACCAGATCGGTCAGCGACCCCAACTGGTCCAGCAGGTCCCGGATTGCGTTCTGTGCCTTTTCGACCTCCCGGGCGAACTCCTCGAGACCGGCGGCCAGTTTCCCAGACGCCTCCCCGATGCTGGCCATCAACGCGCCGATCTGCGAAAGCGCATCGTCGATCAGGCCGCCTTCGGGGAGGTGCTGCGAATCGAACAGCGACTTCGACGCGGTGAGCGCAGCCTGCATGCCGCCGATTGACGCGCCGAAGTTGCGCCACCGCCCCGCCGCCGCGCGGAGCCGCGCCACATCGCCATCGGGCCAGATGTCGTCGAGGAACGACTGCACCAGCGCCCACAGCGACGGTGGTGGTTTGCCGGGACCCAGGGTCCCCGGCGGTCCCGGGGCGGTCACCTTCGCCGGTTCGGCCGGCGGTGGCAGCACACCGCTACCGCCGCCCAGCGTCGACGCCGCTTCGGCGTTCGAATAGTTCACTGCCCCTTGCTGAATGGTCACGCCACAGGAGCGACACGCATTGATCGCGGCGGCCGCACCCTTCAACAATGACCCGGCCGCTTCTTGGTACGCCAGCCCGAACACCACCCCGGCCACGTCCAGCCCGGTGTGGGCGGACATACCCGCGGCCAAGATGGTCAGGTTGGCGGCCAGGCCCCCACCGGCGGCAACAACGGCACCTCCCGCGGCGAACAAGGCCTCGGGATCGACCACCAGGGGAACCACGCGCGAAATTTTCGCCCGGAGCGGTCCGCGCCGCTATTCACCCGCTGATCGGGCTGTGGACAAAGCCACTGGCGATGAGCTTCTAAGCCCCCGGCACCACGATCAATTCATGCGGTCGGTGGTTGACGGGCTCGGCGCCGCCTTCGGTCACGATGACGATGTCCTCGATGCGGGCGCCCCAGTGACCGGGGAAGTAGATGCCCGGCTCGATGGAGAAGGCCATGCCCGCGGTGAGAGGCAGGTCGTTGCCGGCGACGATGTAGGGCTCCTCGTGCACCGACAGGCCGATGCCGTGCCCGGTGCGGTGCACGAAGGCCTCCGCGAGGCCCGCCCGGGCCAGCACGTCGCGGGCGGCCGCGTCGACCTCCTCGGCGGTCACGCCTCGCCGGACGGCCTCGAGGGCGGCGCGCTGCGCACTTTCCAGCACCGAATACTGTTGCGCCACTTCTGGATCGGGCTCACCGATGCTGTACGTGCGCGTCGAGTCGGAATGGTATCCGGCCCCGTACGCGCCGCCGATGTCGACGACGACGATGTCACCGGAGCGCAGCTCGCGGTCCGAATACCCGTGGTGCGGGTCGGCGCTGTGTGGACCGGAGCCGACGATGATGAACGCCACCTCCGAATGCCCTTCGGCGACAATGGCTTCGGCGATGTCGGCGGCCACATCGGCCTCCGTGCGGCCCGGAACCAGGAATTCGGGCACCCGGGCGTGCACGCGATCGATGGCCGCGCCGGCCTTACGTAGCGCGTCGATCTCGCACTCCTCCTTGGCCATTCGCAGCGAGCGCAGAATGTCGGTCGCCAGGATCGGGAGCACGCCGAGCACGCCGGCCAGCGGCAACAGGTGCAGCGCGGGCATGGAGTCGGTGACCGCCGTCGCGGCCGGGCCGCCACCCAGCGCCGCGTTCACCAGCCGGTAGGGCTCGTCGCCGTCCACCCAGTCGCGCACCGCCACGCCGAGCTCCGCGATCGCCGACTCTTTGAGCGAGGCCAGCTCCAGCCGCGGAACGACGACCGTCGGCTCGCCGGACGCGGGCACCACCAGCGCCGTGAGCCGTTCGTGCGTCTGGGCGCGCGAGCCGACCAGGTAGCGCAGGTCGTAGCCCGGGGTGATGACCAATCCCGCAAGGCCGGCGCCGGCGGTCGCGGCGGCCGCCGCGCTGAGCCGGCGGGCATACACCGAGGCGTCGAAGCGGTGCGAATCCATGGCTGCCAGGCTAACCGCGACGGGCGAACGTGGAGTTGTTGCGCCAAAAACCCCACATGGCCAGCAACAAGTCGACGCTCGGCGGCATGCGGCATGCGGCATGCGGCATGCGGCATGAGGCATGAGGCATGAGGCATGCGACCAGCGGCATGAGGCGAGCGTGAGACCATAGCCGGCATGCAATCGCCCCTGGTGCTGCTCGACGGCGCGAGCATGTGGTTCCGCTCGTACTTCGGGGTGCCGTCGTCGATCACCGCCCCCGATGGCAGACCGGTCAACGCCGTGCGTGGATTCATCGACTCAATGGCTGTGGTGATCGGCCAGCAGCGGCCCGGCCGCCTCGTGGTGTGCCTGGACCTTGATTGGCGCCCGCAATTCCGGGTCGACCTGGTCCCGTCGTACAAGGCCCATCGCGTGGCGGAGGCGGAGCCAAAGGGTGAGCCCGACGTCGAGGAAGTCCCTGACGATCTCACGCCCCAGATCGACATGATCGCCGACCTGCTGGACGCCTTCGGAATCCCGACGGCGGGCGCAGCCGGGTTCGAGGCCGACGACGTGCTGGGCACGCTGGCGGCTCAGGAACGCCGCAACCCGGTCGTGGTGGTCAGCGGGGACCGCGACCTGCTCCAGGTGGTGTCAGACGATCCCGTCCCCGTTCGGGTCCTCTACCTGGGTCGCGGATTGGCCAAGGCGACGTTGTTCGGGCCCGCCGAGGTGGCCGAACACTATGGCGTGCCCAAAGATCGGGCCGGGCAGGCCTATGCCGAGCTGGCGCTGTTGCGCGGCGACCCGTCCGACGGCCTGCCGGGCGTACCCGGCATCGGCGAGAAGACGGCGGCCACGCTGCTGGCTCAGCACGGCTCGCTGGACCAGATTCGCGCCGCCGCGCGCGACCCCAAGTCGAAGCTGGCGAAGGGCCTGCGAGCCAAGCTGCTGGCCGCCACCGATTACCTCGACGCCGCCCACCAGGTGGTCCGGGTGGCCACCGACGCACCGGTGGAACTGTCGACCCGCACCGACGCCCTGCCCCTGGTGGCCGCCGACCCGAAGCGCACCGCGGAGCTGGCGACCCAACTGGGAGTCGGGTCCTCGATCGCGCGGCTGCAGAAGGCGCTGGACGCACTGCCCTCGTGACTACTGCGGGCGGCCGACCTCGTAGGTGCCCTTGTTGTCCTGGAACGTCACCGTCACGTGCTTGGCCGCGCCGTCGATGCTGACGTCGCAGTCGAAGGTGCCGCCCTTCTTCACGACCGGATCCTGGCCGTGGTTGCACTTGACGTCCTTGACGTTCTTCGCGCCGTAACCGTTGGTCTCGTCGGTGAGGATCTGCTGCACCCCGGCCTGGGCCTTGTTGACGTCCAGCTTCGTGGTGACGAACCAGCCGGGCCACAGGAAGCCGAGCACCCCCACCGCCGCGATGACGACCACGGCGGCCGCGGCGGCGACGCCGCCGATCAGCGCGCCGGAGCGCTTCTTGCCCGGTTGCTCATACGGCGGGTACTGCTGCGGGTACTGACCGTACTGCCCTGGCTGACCGGGCTGGCCGTACTGCCCCGGCTGCCCATATTGGCCCGGCTGACCGTATTGCGCGGGCTGGCCATATTGGCCGGGCTGGGCGTACTGACCGTACTGACCACCCTGGCCATAGCCAGGCTGCTGCGGGTACGGCTGCTGGTAGCCCTGCTGCTCGGTGGGCTGCTGGTACTGCGGGTACTCGGCGGGCGGCGTATAGGCGGGCGCCTGCCAGGTGGCCTCCTGGGTCGCCGGCGGCTGTTGCTGCTGCCAGGGCGAGCCCACCTGAGTCGGTTCCGAGGACTGGTCACCGGCATGCCCGGGCGGCTGCCACTGCTGGTCGGATCCCTGCGGTCCGCTCATCGTTTCTCCTCAGCCCCTTGCTGTCTTGGCTTCCGATACGGCTTTAACCGTAGCTGCGGCTCAGCCTACCCGGCGTCAACTGCCACGACGCCGCGCCGAACATCGTTGATGGCCTGCCTGGCGGTGGCGCGCAGCTCGGCGTCGGGCGCGGCGTTGCGGACCTGGTCCAGCAGGTCGAGCACCTGGCGGCACCACCGCACGAAGTCGCCGGCCAGCAGCGGCGAGCCGGTGCCGCCGAGATCGGCGGCGGCCAGCGCGGCCGCCAGGTCGCCCGTCCGGGCCCAGCGGTACATGACCGTGACGAAGCCGTCATCGGGCTCCCGGCTCGGCCCGATCCGATGCGCCTGCTCGTCGGCGCGCAGCTCGGTGGACAGCCGCGATGTCTGCTGCAGCGCCTGGCGCAGCCGCTGCGTGGGCACCTCGGCGGCAACGCCGCCCGGCCCGTCACCGCCCCGGGTCTCGTAAAGAACCGCCGAGACCACCGCCGCCAGCTCGGCCGGCTTCAGGCCCGCCCAGGCGCCTTTGCGCAGGCACTCGGCCACCAGCAGATCGCTTTCGCTGTAGATGCGGGCCAGCAGGCGGCCGTCGTCGGTGACGTGCGGGTCGTCGGCCGGGCCCTGGATGAACCCACGCTCGGTGAGCAGCCCGACGATGCGGTCGAAGGTGCGGGCCAGCGAATTCGTCGCGGCGGCCACCTTCTTCTCCAGTTGCGCGTTGTCGCGCTCGATGCGCAGGTAGCGCTCACCCTGGCGGACCAGCTCCTCGACGCCCGGCGCGTTGTGGGACGGATGCCGGCGCAGCTCGGCCCGCAACGACGCCAGCTCGGGGTCGTGGAAGCCCTCGTCCGCATCCCCGTGGCCGCGGCGACGGGTGGTCGGGGTGTCCAGCCCGGCGGCGGCCGACAACAGCGCCGAGGCCAGGTCCCGCCGCACCCGCGGCTGGCGGTGTTCCACCCGCTTCGGCAACACCATGGAGCCGACCGGCGCGGACGCGCCCGAATAGTCCGCCGAGGAGATGCGCCCCGCCCAGCGGTGCTCGGTCAACACCAACGGCCGCGGGTCGGCACTGTCACGGGCCGACTCCAGCACCACCGCCAGGCCGCCGCGCCGGCCCTGGGTGATGTTGATGATGTCGCCGCGGCGCAGGGAGGCCAGCGCGTCGGTGGCCGCCTGCCGTCGGTGCAGCCGCGACGCCCGGGACTGCGCGCGCTCCATCTCCGAGATCCCCGCCCGCAGCCGCGCGTACTCCAGGATCGGCGCGTCATGCCCGCCCAGATCGGCCGCGATCTCGTCGAGCATCTTCTTGCCCCGGTCGATGCCGCGCACCAGCCCGACGACCGACCGGTCCGCCTGGTACTGCGCGAACGACTGCTCGAGGAGCAGGTGCGCCTGCTCGGGCCCCATCCTGTGCACCAGGTTGATGGTCATGTTGTAGGACGGGGCGAACGAACTGCGCAGCGGAAAGGTGCGGGTGGAAGCCAGCCCGGCCACCGCCGCCGGGTCTGTGGTGTCCTCGGCGGGATTCCACAGCACGACCGCGTGACCCTCGACGTCGATGCCGCGCCGGCCCGCGCGCCCGGTCAGCTGCGTGTACTCCCCCGGCGTCAGCGGCACGTGCTGCTCGCCGTTGAACTTCACCAGCCGCTCGAGCACTACGGTCCGCGCGGGCATGTTGATCCCGAGCGCCAGCGTCTCAGTGGCGAACACGGCCTTGACCAGTCCGGCGGTGAACAGCTCCTCGACGGTGTGCCGGAACGCCGGCAGCATCCCGGCGTGGTGGGCAGCCAGGCCGCGCAGCAGCCCCTCGCGCCACTCGTAGTACCCGAGCACCGCCAGGTCGGCGTCGGCCAGGTCGCCGCAGCGGTGCTCGATCACCTCGGCGATCTGCGCGCGCTCCTCCTGGCTGGTCAGCCGCAACGGCGAGCGCAGGCACTGGGCGACCGCCGCGTCGCAGCCGGCGCGGGAGAAGACGAACGTGATCACCGGCAGCAAGCCGTGGGAGTCCAGCGTCGCGATGACGTCGGGCCGCGCGGGCGGCCGGTAGAACCGCGGCCGCGCGGAGCCGCCTCCCCGTCCCGTGGACCGTCCCCGGCGCGGCTGCCAGTCCGACAGCCGGTCCGCCTCGCGTCGGTGGGCGATCGACCGCAGCAGGTCCGGGTCGACGCGGGGCTTACCGTCGGGCAGCGTGTGGGCCGACGCACTGCGGTAGTCGAACAGGTCGTAGAGCCGCTTGCCCACCATGACGTGCTGCCACAGCGGCACGGGCCGGTGCTCGTCGACCACCACGGTGGTGTCGCCCCGCACCGTCTGGATCCAGCCGCCGAATTCCTCGGCGTTGCTGACCGTGGCCGAGAGGCTGACCAACCGCACCTCGTCGGGCAGGTGCAGGATCACCTCCTCCCACACCGGGCCACGCATCCGGTCGGCGAGGAAATGCACCTCGTCCATCACCACGTACGAAAGTCCTTGCAGTGCAGGGGAATCCGCGTAGAGCATATTCCGCAGCACCTCGGTGGTCATCACCACCACCGAGGCGTCACCGTTCACCGACACGTCGCCGGTCAGCAGGCCAATCCGGTCGCGCCCGTAACGGGCGGTCAGGTCGGTGTGTTTCTGGTTGCTCAGCGCCTTGAGCGGTGTGGTGTAGAAGCACTTGCCGCCGGCCGCCAGCGCCAGGTGCACCGCGAACTCGCCCACCACCGTTTTGCCGGCCCCCGTCGGGGCGCACACGAGCACGCCGTGTCCCCGCTCGAGGGCCGCGCACGCCCGCTTCTGGAAGTCGTCGAGCGCAAAGGGCAGTTCCGCGGCGAACCGGGGCAGCTCGACCAGCTCGGTCACACCGCCGCCCCGGTCGTCACCGGGCGCGAGCGTGCGTAAATGTACGCGAAATGCGGCGGTGGTTTCAAGGGATCGATGCAACAGCTGTTGGTTGTGAGAGTAGTTCGTTGAGCGCTTCGGCCGGTGTTTTCCAGTTCAGTGTTTGGCGGGG
>NZ_JAZGLV010000040.1:0-19366 GCF_036409085.1 Mycobacterium sp. 050134 | reverse complement strand
GCACCGCCAACACGCCAGAGTCGAGGACCGCATCCGCGAACTCAAAGCCACCGGGCTGCGTAACCTGCCATGCCATTCCTTCTCGGCCAACGCCGGCTGGCTAGGAATCGTCCTGGCAGCCGTCGACCTCGTGGCCTGGGCCCGGCTCATCGGCTTTACCAACCATTCCGGCCTGGCCCGCACTGAGATCACCACATTCCGCTACCGGGTACTGCACGTCGCCGCCCGCATCACCCGCAGCGCCCGCCAGCTACGGCTGCATATCGACGCCACCTGGCGGTGGGCCTCAGCGATCGCGACCGCCTGGCAGACCATCCGCACCGCCTTCGACTAACCGACAACCCATCTGACCGACCGACCACGAAAGACCCACTGGACCTGGGAAAGCCCGCCCCACCCGGCTACACAGGACCACCCCAGCACGCCCCCGAACCGCAGAACCCAGCTCGCGACGCTTCACATCGCAAAGCTCGGCCCCCACCACCTTGGACGAAAAATCGAGGCTAGGTCAGTTTCGTGGGCCGACCTCGGCTACGGACCTGTCATTGCAGGTCGGGATCGTCTTGCCCATTTTGGGTAGTTTCTTCCCATTAGCACGTAGCTGAAGAAGTTCGCTTGGTTCCCGTTGACGCCATGGCGCATGTCGCACGCTACGCACGACACGGATTCAATTAAAAAGGTCAGAGGGGCTGATAACCCCTCTGACCTGTGGGGTGGCTGACGGGACTCGAACCCGCGACACCCAGGATCACAACCTGGTGCTCTACCAGCTGAACTACAGCCACCATGGCCGCGGGCCCGCCTTCGGGAGGGCTGACGAGCGGCGACGTCGATACTAGCCGGTCGGTGGCTCGGCGGCCGAATCGATTACTCCCGGGGGGTCGCCGGCGTCGCCGATGTCGGCGACGACCGCCTCGATTTCGCTGGTAGAGGGCCCGGGCGGGGGCACGAACGCGGTGCGCCGGTAGAACTTCAGCTCGCGGACGGACTCGTGGATGTCGGCCAGAGCGCGGTGGGAAAGCCCCTTGACCGGCTGCCCGAAGTAGATCCGCGGATACCAGCGCCGGCAGAGTTCTTTGATCGAGCTGACGTCGATCATGCGGTAGTGCAAGAACGCGTCCAGGGCCGGCATGTCGCGGGCGATGAACGCCCGGTCGGTGGCGATCGAGTTGCCCGCGAGCGGCGCCGTCTTGGGCTGCTTGACGTGCTTGCCGATGTACTCCATCACCATTGCCTCGGCGGTGGCCAGGTCGACCGTCGACGCCCGCACCTCGTCCGTCAGACCGGAGCGCGTATGCATTTCGGCGACCACGTCGACCATCGACGACAGCGCGGCCTCGTCGGCATGGATCACCACGTCGACTCCGTCGCCGAGCACGTTCAAGTCGGCGTCGGTGACCAACGCCGCGATTTCGATCAGCTTGTCCGACCCGAGGTCGAGCCCCGTCATCTCGCAGTCGATCCACACCAGTTCGTCGCGCACAGCGCTCACATTAGGCCCCGCATAGGCCCGTCCGCCGCTCCGCCCGGCAAGTAGGGTGAGCGGTGCCGAACCGCAGGGGGAACCACCCCGGGAGGAGGGGCGCTTCAGGATGAGCACCGAATCGGCGGCCGGTGGGCCTGACGGAGCCGCGCAACGGATCGCGAACGGCTACGCCGTCGACGGCCGGGCGCTGGAATTGGGCACGGTCGTCGTCGACGGCATCGCGGATCCGACCGCCCAGGTTCGCATCCCGCTGGCCACCATCAATCGGCACGGCCTGGTGGCCGGGGCGACGGGAACCGGGAAGACCAAGACACTGCAGTTGATCGCCGAACAGCTCAGCGCGGCCGGCGTGGCCGTGCTGATGGCCGACGTCAAGGGCGACCTCTCCGGTCTGGCCCGGCCCGGGGAGGCCAACGACAAGACCGCGGCCCGCGCGAGGGATACGGGTGACGACTGGGTGGGGACGGCCTTCCCCGTGGAGTTCTTGTCCCTGGGCACCGGGGGAGTCGGCGTGCCGGTGCGGGCGACGGTCGAAAGCTTCGGTCCGGTCTTGCTGTCAAAGGTGCTGGGCCTCAACGCGACTCAAGAGTCGACATTGGGCTTGATCTTCCACTGGGCCGGTGCGGCGAACCGGCCTCTGGTCACCCTGGACGACCTGCGCGGCGTCATCAGCCATTTGGCGAGCGACGAGGGCAAGGCCGAACTCAAGGAGCTGGGTGGGGTGTCGCCGACGACGGCCGGGGTCATCCTGCGGGCGCTGGTGAACCTCGGCGGGGAGGGCGGTGACACGTTCTTCGGTGAGCCGAAACTCGATCCGCAGGATCTGCTGCGCTCCGACGACCAGGGCCGCGGAGTCGTCTCCCTGCTGGAGTTCAGCGGCCAGTCGTTGCGTCCGGTGATCTTCTCGACCTTCCTGATGTGGTTGCTGGCGGACCTTTTCAAGACGTTGCCCGAGGTCGGTGACGTGGACACGCCCAAGCTGGTGTTCTTCTTCGACGAGGCGCACCTGCTTTTCGCCGACGCGTCAAAGGCCTTCCTCGAGCAGGTCGAACAGACGGTGAAGCTGATTCGCTCCAAGGGTGTGGGGGTGTTCTTCTGCACCCAGCTGCCCACCGACGTGCCCAACAACGTGCTGTCGCAGCTGGGCGCGCGGATTCAGCACGCGCTGCGAGCATTTACCCCCGACGACCAGCAGGCCCTGAGTAAGACGGTCCGCACCTACCCGAAAACCGATGTCTACGACCTGGAGTCGGCCCTCACGTCCCTGGGGATCGGGGAGGCCGTCGTCACCGTGCTCTCCGAGAAGGGGGCACCGACGCCGGTCGCGTGGACCCGGATGCGGGTGCCCCGCTCGCTGATGGCCTCGATCGGCACCGACACGATCGCGCAGACAGCAAAAGACAGTCCGCTGCAGGCGAAATACGGCCGAACGATCGAACAACCGGCCCCTCCCCAGGCCGGCCCGCGGAAGCAGGAGCGCCCCGGCCCGCAGCGGCCGCCGCAGGCTCAGTCCGGTTACCCGCCCGTGCCGCCGAACGACCCGGTGCCGCCCATGCCGGAGCCGGCGGAGCCCCAAGGCCCCGCCGTGTGGGAAGAGGTACTGAACAATCCGACCGTGAAGAGCGGTATCAACACGGCGATCCGCGAGATCACCAAGAACCTCTTCAACACCGGCCGGCGCCGCCGGAAGTGACTTACCCGCCGCCCAGCTTCTTGTAGAAGCTGCCGACGATGGGCGCGACGATCGCCCGGGGTGCGTATCCGCTGGCCACCGACATGGCCTTCGACGTCAGGCCCGGGACGACGCGCATCTTGTTGCGCGCCAGAGCATCCAGTGACACCTTGGCGGTGTGCTCGGTGGAGATCCAGAGGAAGTCCGGCACCAGTCGTTCCACGAGAGAGGCTTCGGTGTCGTCGGGCAGCTCGGTGCGCACCGGGCCCGGCGCCAGCAGCGTGACGTGTACGCCGGAGCCGCGCACCTCGCCGCGCAGCGATTCGCTGAAGGTGTTCACGAACGCCTTACTGGCCGCATAGGTGGCGTTGTAGGGAATCGGCGAATTCCCCGCCGCCGAGCCGGAAATCAGGATCCCGCCCGCCCCGCGCTTGACCATGCCAGGCAGCACCGCCAACGTAAGGTCGTGCACCCCAAGCACGTTCAACTGGACCTGAGCCTTTTCGACGGCCGGGTCGAGGCCCGCAACCGGGCCGAACGTTGCGGTGCCGGCGTTGGCGCACAATATCGAGATCGGGCGGGTGGCCAGTTCGTCGCACAGCCTCGCCCGTTCGCCCGGGTCGGCCAGATCGGTGGGTCGCACGTCGACGGCGACCCGATACTGGTCGGACAGCCGGGCGGCGAGCTCGTTGAGCAGGTCCTCGCGCCGCGCGGTGACGATCAGATTGTGGCCCCGGGCGGCGAGTTCGGTGGCGAGCGCTTCGCCGATGTTCTGCGAAGCTCCGGTGACGACGGCGCGCGCGTCCGGGCTAGGAGCGGGAATCGGCATGAGGCAATCGTAGACAGATGGGCGTGGTGGGCTGCGCGGGCGCGGGTGATCGCGAGGGCGGCGTAAGCCGGGCGAAGCGGGTCGCCCGCCAGACGAATTCGCGGGTGATCGCGAGGGCGGCGTAAGCCGGGCGAAGCGGGTCGCCCGCCAGACGAATTCGCGGGTGATCGCGAGGGCGGCGTAAGCCGGGCGAAGCGGGTCGCCCGCCAATTAAATACAGTGCCAACATGGGCCAGCCACAATCACGTTCGGTCACGCCGGTGCCGTCTCGCATCGTGGCGTGGGCGCTCTGGGACTGCGGCTCCACGGGCCTGAACGCCATCGTTGCGACGTTTGTCTTCTCCGTCTACCTGACCAGCAGCGTCGGGGCGGGTCTGTCCGGCGGCACCTCACCGGCCAGTTGGCTCGGGCGCGCGGCGGCGATCGCGGGGCTGACCGTCGCGCTGCTGGCGCCTCTCGTCGGCGTCTGGGTAGAGTCCCCGCACCGCAGGCGGGTGGTCCTGAGCGTGCTCACGGCCGTCGGTGTCGCGCTGACCTGCGGGATGTTCTTCATCCACGACCGCCCCGGCTATCTCGCCGCCGGCCTGGTGCTGCTCGCGGGCACGGCGGCGTGCGGCGACCTGGCTAGCGTCCCCTACAACGCGATGCTGCGTGAACTCTCGACGCCACAGACGGCGGGCCGCATCTCCGGCCTGGGCTGGGCCGCGGGCTACCTGGGCAGCGTCTTCCTGCTGCTGCTGATCTACACGGGGTTCATCTCCGGCAGCGGTCCCGCCCGCGGGCTGCTCGGGGTGCCCGCGCGGGACGGGCTTTACGTGCGAGAGGCGATGCTGCTGGCGGCGGCGTGGTTCGCGGTGCTGGCGCTGCCGTTGCTGCTGGTCGCGAACCGGATGCCCACGCCGGACGAGCCGCATCAGCGGACGAGCCTGCTGGGCGGCTACCGCAAGCTATGGACGGAGGTCGCCGCGGAGTGGCGCCGCGACCGCAACCTGGTCTACTTCCTCATCGCCAGTGCGCTCTTCCGCGACGGGCTGGCGGCGATCTTCGCGTTCGGTGCCGTGCTGGGTGTCAATGTGTACGGCATCTCACAGGCCGACGTGCTGGTCTTCGGTGTGGTCGCGAGCGTGGTGGCCGCCGTGGGTGCGGTGCTGGGCGGGTTCGTCGACCACCGGATCGGGTCGAAACCGGTGATCGTGGCGTCGCTCATCGCGATCATCGCCGCGGGGCTCACCCTGATGGCGCTGTCCGGCTCGGCGGCCTTCTGGGTGTGCGGGCTGTTGCTCGCGCTGTTCATCGGGCCGTCGCAGTCGTCGGCGCGGGCGCTGCTGTTGCAGATGGCCAAGCACGGTAGGGAGGGGGTCGCGTTCGGCCTGTACACCATGACCGGGCGGGCCGTCGCCTTCGTCGCGCCGTGGCTGTTCTCCGTCTTCGTCGACGCCTTCGGCGCCGTGCGCGCCGGCCTCGGCGGGATCTCGCTGGTGCTGATCGCCGGGCTGCTGGGGATGTTGATGGTCCGCGTTCCGGGGCGGGTCGCGGTGGCCGGACCGTCCTAGGCGCTACCCCCGGGCGTCGCAGATCGTCAGCCCGACCCCCACGCGCTGGCTCACCTGAACGCCGCCGATGGTGACCGAGCAGGTGACGTTGTGGCCGAAGTTCACGATTGTGACGTTTGCCGGGTGGATGGCCGACTTGGACAGGCTGACCTCTTTGCTCCACGGCAGCGCGACGTTGAACTCGGTCTGGACGACGTCGCCGGTCCCGATGTACATGATGCTGATGGCGCGGCCGTCGCCGTTGACGGTGTAGACGACGTCCTGCATGGCGCCGGGAACGGTGGATTGGCTGGGCGTCGGCGATTCGCTGGGCGTCGGCGTCGGCAGGTGGGTGCGCGACGGCGGTGTGGTGCGGATCGAGGGCGGCGGCGCAGGGAACTCGGAGGTCGGCTCGGGCATGGGGGGCAGGGGCGGCACGGCGGTCTGCTTCTTGATGGCGTCATTCGCCAGCACCAGCGCGATGACCAGGGCCACCACCAGGAAAAGGCCCACGCCCGCGACGATCCACAGCCAGCGGGGTGGCTTCGGGCCCCCCGGCGGCGCGGGGGCCGGACCGTCCGGTGTCGGCGCACCCGGGGGAGGGGCGTCCTGCTGCTGCCAGTACGCCGGCAATTGCTTGGTGTCGTTGGCGCCGGGCGTCCACTGCGGGGTGTAGTACGAGCTGTAGGTAGGCGCGTAGGGCGCTTGGTCGGCGTATGCCGGGTCAGCGATCGGCGGGTACCAGGGACCCTGCGGCCCGCTCGGCTCCGACCCCGCGAGAGGGAGACTTAACCGTTCGGGTCGACGTGGATCGTTCATGTCCACCTCATGGTTTGCAGGGTACCCGTGCGACACGCCTCAGCGGCGGCGCGCGGAGCCCCGGGTTTTCAGGGGCACCGGTTCCCGGCGCTCAACGCGGCGACGGTCATGGCGCGCATGACGGCGCGTGAACGCGCCGCCCGAGCGGGTTTGCTGCGCGCCTGGTCGGGGGACTTGAGGCTGTGCGGGGTGGAGTTCAGCAGTCCGAACACCGCGTGCGCCGAGAGCCGGGCGTCGGCCTCGGCCAGGTCGGGGTTGAGATCGCGCAGCGCATTCACCCAGACCTCGACGTATTGGCGCTGCGCTTTGCGCACCTGCTTCTCGGCCGCCTCGGGCAGGTACGCCAGGTCGCGGTCCTGGATGCGGATGAGGTCGGGCTCACCGAGCGCGAAGTCGAGGTGGAAGTCGATGAGGCCGTCCAGCGCCGCGGCGGCGTCGGCGTTGCTATCGCGCACCTGGCGGGCGCCCGCGAGCAGCCGGGTGCTGATGCCGACCAGCAATTCCACCAGCAGCGACTCCTTGTTGGGGAAGTGGCGGTAGATGGCCGGTCCGCTGACCCCGGCGGCCGCGCCGATGTCTTCGAGTCGCACGGCCAGGAAGCCGCGCTCGGCGAACAGCCGCTCGGCGGCGGACAGTAGTTGCAGGCGCCGGTCGGACTTCAGCCGGCTCCGCCGGTTGGGGGCGTCTGCGGGAGCGGGCCGGCTCTGGGGGGCGGGTGTCGTCATCGGTTAATCGTCACTAACTTAACACCGTCCGACCGCCTGCGGCGGTGTGGACGCGGCCGCGCGGACGGTGGTATTGTCGCACGAGTTAATCAACATTAACTGAATTCTAGACCGCCCCGACGGCAAGGAGGCTGCTGCGGCGATGGACATGGTCGTGGCGACGGCCGCCGAGGCGGTCGCCGACATCGCCGACGGTTCGTCCTTGGCGGTGGGGGGATTCGGCTTCTGCGGCGTCCCCGAGGCGTTGATCGCGGCGCTGGTCGCCACGGGCGTCGGCGACCTGGAGACCGTCTCCAACGACTGCGGCGGAAGCGGCGTCGGGCTGGTCCAGCTGTTGCGGCACAAGCGGATCCGCCGGGCCGTCGCCTCCTTTGTCGGCGACAACAAAGAATTCGCCCGCCAGTTCCCGGCCGGCGAACTCGAGGCGGAACTTATCCCGCGGGGCACCCCGGGCGTCGGCGCGGACGAGGTGCAGGCGAAAACCGAGCCGCCCCTGGTGGTGGCCACCGACGGGAGGCATGCGTGAGCTCATCTGTGATGACGGCGCCATTGTTCGCCGACGAGCACCGCCGGCTGGTGGACGAGCTGAACGCCAAGCTCGCCGCGGCGGCACTGGGGGGCAACGAACGCGCGCGGGAACGTCACGTGAGCCGCGGCAAGCTGCTGCCGCGCGAACGGGTCGACCGCCTGCTCGACCCCGGCAGCGCCTTCCTGGAGCTGTCCCCACTGGCCGCCGACGGCATGTACGGCGACGAGTCACCCGGAGCCGGGATCATCACCGGGATCGGCAGGGTGTCGGACCGCGAGTGCGTGATCGTCGCCAACGACGCGACGGTCAAAGGCGGCACCTACTACCCGATGACGGTCAAGAAGCATCTGCGCGCCCAGGAGATCGCGTTGCAGAACCGGCTGCCGTGCATCTACCTCGTCGACTCCGGCGGCGCCTTCCTGCCGCGGCAGGACGAGGTGTTTCCCGACCGCGAGCACTTCGGGCGGATCTTCTACAACCAGGCCACCATGAGCGCCAAGGGAATTCCCCAAGTGGCGGCGGTGCTGGGATCTTGCACGGCGGGCGGTGCGTACGTGCCGGCAATGAGCGACGAGGCCGTCATCGTCCGTGAGCAGGGCACGATCTTTCTGGGCGGTCCGCCGCTGGTCAAGGCGGCCACCGGCGAGGTCGTCTCGGCCGAGGAACTGGGCGGGGGTGACCTGCACTCGCGGATTTCCGGCGTCACCGACCACCTCGCCGATGACGACGAGCACGCGCTGCGCATCGTCCGCTCCATCGCGGCCACGCTCGCGCCGCGGGAGCGGGCGCCGTGGGAGGTGCGGGCGGCGTTGCAGCCCAAGCATTCCCAAGACGAACTCTACGATGTCGTGCCGCCCGACCCGCGGGTGCCCTACGACGTGCACGAGGTGATCGTGCGGTTGGTCGACGGCGGCGAATTCAGCGAATTCAAGGCAAACTACGGCAAGACCCTGGTGACCGCGTTCGCGCACATCCACGGCCACCCGGTCGGTATCGTCGCCAACAACGGCGTGCTCTTCAGCGAATCCGCGCTGAAGGGAGCGCATTTCATCGAGCTATGCGATAAGCGCCGGATCCCGCTGCTGTTCCTGCAGAACATCGCCGGCTTCATGGTGGGCCGCGACTACGAGGCCGGCGGCATCGCCAAGCACGGCGCCAAGATGGTGACCGCCGTCGCGTGCGCCCGGGTGCCCAAGCTCACCGTCGTGATCGGCGGATCCTATGGCGCGGGCAACTACTCGATGTGCGGGCGGGCGTATTCGCCCCGCTTCCTGTGGATGTGGCCGAACGCGCGGATCTCGGTCATGGGCGGCGAGCAGGCCGCGTCGGTGCTGGCGACCGTGCGCGGCGAGCAGCTCGGCGCGGCGGGCAAGCCGTGGTCGGCCGATGACGAGGAGGCGTTCAAGGCGCCCATCCGTGCGCAGTACGAGGAGCAGGGCAACCCGTACTACTCGACCGCCCGCCTGTGGGACGACGGCATCATCGACCCCGCCGATACCAGAACTGTTGTCGGCCTGGCTCTTTCGGTGTGCGCGCAAGCGCCGCTGGAGCCGGTCTCCTACGGCGTCTTCCGGATGTGAGGCTGATGTTCGACACCGTATTAGTGGCCAACCGCGGCGAGATCGCGGTGCGCGTCATCCGCACCCTGCGCCGGATGACCATCCGGTCGGTCGCGGTCTACAGCGATTCCGACGCCGGCGCGCGGCACATGCTCGAGGCCGACGAGGCCGTCCGGCTGGGGCCCGCCGCCGCGCGCGAGAGCTACCTCGCGATCGACAAGGTGCTCGATGCGGCCGCCCGCACCGGAGCCCAGGCGATCCACCCGGGTTACGGGTTCCTCTCGGAGAATGCGGCGTTCGCGGCCGCCTGTGAACGCGCCGGGGTGGTCTTCCTCGGCCCGCCGGCGCGGGCGATCGAGGTCATGGGCGACAAGATCACCGCCAAGACCGCCGTCGCCGCCTTCGACGTGCCGGTGGTGCCCGGTGTGGCCAAACCGGGGCTGAGCGACGACGACCTGGTGGCCGCGGCCGGCGAGGTCGGCTACCCCGTGCTGATCAAGCCGTCGGCGGGCGGTGGCGGCAAGGGCATGCGGCTGGTGAAAGACCCGTCCCGGCTGCGCGAGGCGCTGGTCAGCGCCCGCCGCGAGGCCGCGTCGGCCTTCGGCGACGACACCCTGTTCCTGGAGCGATTCGTGCTGCGGCCCAGGCACATCGAGGTTCAGGTACTCGCCGACACCCACGGCAACGTGGTGCACCTCGGCGAGCGCGAGTGCAGCCTTCAGCGCCGCCACCAGAAGGTCATCGAGGAGGCGCCCTCGCCGCTGCTCGATCCGCAGACCCGCGCGCGAATCGGGGCGGCGGCCTGCAACACCGCCCGCAGCGTCGACTACGTCGGCGCGGGCACGGTGGAGTTCATCGTCTCCGCCGACCACCCCGACGAGTTCTTCTTCATGGAGATGAACACCCGTCTGCAGGTGGAACATCCGGTCACCGAAGCCGTGACCGGGCTCGACCTGGTCGAGTGGCAGCTGAGGGTGGCCGCCGGCGAGAAGCTGGCGTTCGCCCAGGACGACATCGAATTGCGGGGGCATGCCATCGAGGCGCGAGTGTACGCCGAAGACCCGGCGCGCGGTTTCCTGCCCACCGGGGGCCGGGTGCTGCGCGTGGTCGAGCCGAGCGGGGATGGCGTCCGGGTCGATTCGTCGCTGCTGGCCGGCACGGTCGTCGGCAGCGACTACGACCCGATGCTTAGCAAGGTCATCGCGCACGGTGTCGACCGCGCCGAGGCACTCGCCAAACTCGATGGGGCGCTGTCCCGGACCGCGGTCCTCGGTGTGCAGACCAACATCGAGTTCCTGCGCTTCCTGCTGGCCGACGAGCGGGTGCGCGCCGGCGACCTGGACACGGCGCTGCTCGACGAGCGGCTGGCGGACTTCGCGCCCCTGGCGGCACCCGACGACGTGCTCGCCGCCGGCGGCCTCTACCGGCAATGGGCCCTGGCGTCGCGGGCGCACGGTGACCCCTGGTCCGCGCCATCCGGGTGGCGGGTCGGCGGCGTCGCGGCACCGGTGCGCACCGAGATGAACACCCCGCAGCGGACCGAGACGGTGTCGGTGTGGGGGCCGCCCGAGGCCGCGCGGGTGCGGCTCGGCGACGGTGAAACCCGCTGCGCCAGCGCGGGAGTGGCCGCGGGTCAGATGAGCGTGACGCTGGACGGGCTGCGCCGCGAATACCATTGCGCCGAGGCCGACCGGCATCTGTGGATCGCCGACGAGCGGGGCACGTGGCACCTGCGCGAGGCCGAGGAACACAAGATTCATCGCGCCTCGGGCGAGCGACAGGCGGAGATCGTCAGCCCGATGCCCGGCAGCGTCATCGCCGTCCAGGTCGCCGACGGCGGCGAGGTCGCCGAGGGCGACGTAGTGGTGGTCGTCGAGGCGATGAAGATGGAACACTCGCTGGCCGCGCCGTCTGCCGGGCAGCTTGAGGTTCTGGTGTCCGTCGGGGACCAAGTCAAAGTCGACCAGGTGTTGGCTCGAGTCAAGGATCAATCATGACCACAACAATCACTGCGGGCACCCTGCCCAAGGAGTACGCGGATCTCCGCGACACGGTCGCCGAGTTCGCGCGCACCGTGGTCGCGCCCGTGTCCGCCAAACACGATGAGGAACACAGCTTCCCGTACGAGGTCGTCGCCAAGATGGGCGAGATGGGTCTGTTCGGCCTGCCGTTCCCCGAGGAGTACGGCGGCATGGGCGGCGACTACTTCGCGCTGTCGCTGGCGCTCGAGGAACTCGGCAAGGTCGACCAATCGGTGGCCATCACGTTGGAGGCCGGCGTCGGCCTCGGCGCGATGCCGATCTACCGCTTCGGCACCGACGAGCAGAAGCAGAAGTGGCTTCCGGACCTGACGGCCGGCCGCGCGCTGGCCGGCTTCGGGCTCACGGAGCCGGGCGCCGGTTCCGACGCGGGCGCCACCCGCACCACTGCCCGGCTCGACGGCGGTGAGTGGGTGATCAACGGGAGCAAGCAGTTCATCACCAACTCGGGCACCGACATCACCTCGTTGGTCACCGTCACAGCGGTCACCGGAAGCCTGGCCGACGACAAGAAGGAGATCTCGACGATCATCGTGCCCAACGGCACAGCGGGATTCACGGTCGAGCCGGTCTACAACAAGGTGGGCTGGAATGCGTCGGACACCCACCCGTTGAGCTTCGACGACGCTCGCGTGCCGCAGGAGAACCTGCTGGGGGCGCGGGGGACGGGCTACGCCAACTTCCTGTCCATTCTCGACGAGGGCCGCATTGCGATCGCCGCGCTGGCCACCGGCGTCGCGCAGGGCTGCGTCGACGAAAGCGTTAAGTACGCCAAGGAACGCCAATCGTTCGGCCAGCCCATCGGCTCGTATCAGGCGATCAGCTTCAAGATCGCCCGCATGGAGGCCCGGGCCCACGTGGCCCGCACTGCGTACTACGACGCCGCCGCGAAGATGTTGGCGGGCAAGCCATTCAAGAAAGAGGCGGCGATCGCGAAGATGATCTCGTCGGAGGCGGCGATGGACAACGCCCGTGACGCCACCCAAATCCACGGCGGATACGGCTTCATGAACGAATACCCGGTGGCGCGCCACTACCGCGACAGCAAGATCCTCGAGATCGGTGAGGGAACCACCGAGGTGCAGTTGATGCTCATCGCGCGGTCGCTGGGGCTGCGATGAACGACAATTCAATTGTTCAGCGCGGCTTGTGGTTCGAGGAGTTCGAGATCGGGACGAAGTACCTGCACAGGCCGGGCCGCACGGTCACCGAAGCCGATAACGTGTTGTTCACCACGCTGACGATGAACACCCAGTCGCTGCACCTGGATGCGGCGTGGGCCGCCGAGCAGCCCGGTTTTCGAGGCGAGCGGCTGGTGAACTCGATGTTCACCCTCTCCACGCTGGTCGGCCTGTCGGTGTCGCAGCTGACGCTCGGCACGATCGTCGCCAACCTCGGCTTCTCCGAGGTGTCGTTCCCCAAGCCGGTCTTCCACGGCGACACCCTCTACGCCGAAACCGTGTGCACCGGCAAACGCGAGTCGAAGAGCCGGCCGGGGGAGGGCGTCGTCACCCTCGAGCACATCGGGCGCAACCAGCACGGCGACGTCATCGCGCGCGCGGTGCGCACCACCCTGGTGCAGAAGCGACCCGCCGGCGAGGAGCCCCGATGAACCTGCGCGGCGCCGGCCCGGCATGGCTGTTCTGCCCGGCCGACCGCCCGGAACGTTTCGCCAAGGCCGCGGCCACCGCCGATGTGGTGATCCTCGACCTCGAAGACGGTGTGGCGCCGGCGGACAAGGCCGCCGCGCGCGACGCGCTGCGGCAGACGCCGCTGGACCCGGAGCGCACGGTCGTGCGGATCAACGCCACCGACAGCGGTGAGCAGGCGCGCGACGTGGAGGCGCTGGCCGACACGTCGTACACGACGGTGATGCTGTCGAAGACCGAGTCGGCGCAGCAGGTCCGGGCGCTTGCGCCGCGCGACGTCGTCGCCCTGGTCGAAACGCCGCGGGGCGCTGTGTTCGCCACCGAAATCGCCGCCGCCGACGGAACCGTCGCGATGATGTGGGGTGCCGAGGACCTGGTGGCCACGCTCGGCGGCAGTTCCAGCCGGCGGGCCGACGGCACCTACCGCGACGTCGCCCGCCACGTGCGGTCGACGGTCCTGCTGGCGGCGTCCGCGCTCGGCCGCCTCGCGCTCGACGCCGTGCACCTGGACATCCGCGATCTCGACGGCCTGCGGGCCGAGGCCGACGATGCCGTGGCCGTCGGGTTCGACGGCACCGTCTGCATCCACCCGACGCAGGTCGCGGTGGTGCGCGACGCCTACCGGCCGAGCGACGAGAAGCTGGCGTGGGCGCGGCGCGTGCTCGACGCGGCCAAGGCCGAGCGGGGCGTGTTCGCCTTCGAAGGCCAGATGGTCGACTCGCCGGTGCTCAAGCACGCCGAGATGCTGGTGCGCCGGGCCGGGCGGGGCTGACGGGCGCGCCTTGGCGGGCGCGAGACGTAACTGGCTGCGACGTTTCCCGGCGTGTCGTGTGCGTGGTTTACGTGTCGCGAAGGGGTTGCGGGCCGACGCCTCGCCGACGCCGGCCGACGTGATTCGCTCATCGTGATTTCCCGCCTCGAAGCCGGGCCCGGGGCCGCGTGACGTGGCTTGCGTTGCGCGCCGGCGGTCTTCCAGTACCTTGCTTATCTGTAAGACGCGCTAACTATCCGCGGTAGTGAGGCCGTCCGCGCACAACATCTCGGAGCGTCATGGACAACCGGTACTTCCCGCTGGTCGTTGCGGTCATCATGCTCGCACTCGGGTTGACGCTTACCGTCGACGACTTCAAGCGGGCCGCCACGCTGCGACGGCCCCTGCTAGTCGCGCTGGTCTGCCAGGTCTTGATCCTGCCGATCTTGTGCCTGCTGATCGCCGAGGCCTCCCACCTTCCGCCGACGCTGGCGGTCGGGCTGATGCTGATGGCCGCCACGCCGGGCGGGACGATGGCCAACGTCCTGAGCCATCTGTTCAACGGGGACCTGGCCCTGAACCTCACGCTGACCGCGATCAACGCCGTGCTCTCCATCTTCGCCCTGCCCGCGATCCTGGCGGTATCGCTGACCTGGTTCCTCGGCGAGGGACGGTTCCTTCCGCTGCAGCTCGACAAGTTCCTGGCGATCTTCGGGCTCGTGCTGGTGCCCACGGCGGTCGGGGTGGCTCTGCGCCACAGGTTCCCCGAGCTGGCCAGGCGGCTGCAGAAGCCGGTGCGAATAGCCGCGGTGGCGCTCCTGGTGCTCGCGATCCTGGCGGCGATCGCCGGCGGAAAGACGACGGTGTGGAACAACTTCGGCGTCCTCGTCGGGGCCGTCGCGGCGTTCTGCGCCGCGAGCCTGAGCGTCGGCTACCTGGTGCCCCGCTGGATGCGTCTGGCGCCGCGCCAGTCCGTCGCCGTCAGCCTGGAGATCGGGATGCACAACGCCGTGGTGGCCATGGGCGTGGCGCTGAGCCCCCAGCTGCTGAACAGCGTCGAGATGGCGACGCCGGCCGCCGTTTACGGCGCCGTGGCGCCCCTGATTGCCCTGACGTTCGTCTTCGCTGCCCGGCGCCTGGACCCCGCGTATCGCGCCGTCGCCCGCAACGAGGCCGCCGCTTAGCGACGTCGCGCCGCGGCCAGTCGGCTGACGAATTCGGGGGACTGGATCGAGTGGGCCTGCGGGCCCAGCTCGGTGCGCATGGCGTGCTCATGCTGTTGGTTGTCCAGCGACCCAGGGGCCGCGGTGGCGCGCATGGTGGCCTTGGTGGCCAGGACCACCGCGCGCGGGGCCGCCGCGGGACCGGCGGCCAGTTCCAGCGCCGCGGCGACGGGGTCGTCGGCGACGCTGAGCGCCAGGCCATGCCGGACGGCGGCCTCGGCGTCGAAACGCATCCCGAACAGCAGGGCGGCGCGGGCAACCAGCGGGCCCACCGCCCGCTGCAGCATCCAGGTGGCGCCCCCGCCGGGATGCAGCCCCAGCTTCTGGAAGCGGGCGTCGAACAGCGCGGCCCGGCCGGCGATGCGCACATCCGCGGCCAATGCGAGGTTGAGCCCCGCACCGACGGCCGCGCCGTTGACCGCGGCGATGGTGGGCAGCCGGCAGCCGCCCACGGCCATGAATCCGTCGTAGAGCTGCTGCAGCCCGGTCTCGGCGGCCCCGGCGCCCGCGGCGCCGAGGGCGGCCAGATCGGCGCCGGCGCAGAATGCCTTGCCCGCCCCCGTGACCACCACGGCGTGTACGCCCGTGTCGTCCTCGGCCCGCTCGACGGCGGCGCGCAGCCGGGCCGAGATCTCCGCCGTCACCGCGTTGCGCCGATCGGGGTCGTTGACGGTAATGAGCGCGACGCGGTTTTTAACCGCATACAGGACGGGGTCGGTTTCGGCCATCGGGCACCTCCGGGTTAGCTGCGTGCTCCGGGTGGGACCCGCCTAACGCTACGTGCCGGTGTCACCGGCTTGGACGCCAGCGTCCATCTTGTGATTTGGCTAAGTGGCGCAACGGTTTTCGCCTTGCGCCGTGGGGAATTCAGGACGTAGGGTTCGCGCATGACGAGACCATTCCGCTCGGCCGATCGAGACCTCCCGATCCGGGAAGGTGACGTCATCCCGGCCAAGTACAAGCTGCTGATGGCGATGGCCGCCGCGTCGGGGGACGGTGTCGGAGCGTTCGCCGCCGACGCGCGCGCCGCGGGCGCCTCGGACGCCGAGATCGCCGACGCGCTGCGCGTCAGGCACGCGCTCGGGCGCCCGCGCGCTCCCCGGGGGCGACGGGCCGCCCGCATCGGCGGGGTGCGGGCCGCGGCGGCCGCCTGCTGCGTGTTGCTGGTCGCCATCGTCGCGACCGTCGGGAGCGCCACGCCGGGCACCGCCGACCCGTGCGCCGACGTCGGTGCGGCCGCCTTGGCGGGTTGCGGCGGCCCCGTCCAGGACGGCCCGCCCCGGCCGGCGTGGCTCGGGGCGATCGAGCAGCGTGATCCGCAATTCGTCGAGTCCTACCTGCCGATGCGCCAGCGCATCCTGGGCGACGGGGCCATTCCGTCCAAGTACAAGCTGCTCATCGGGATGGTCACCGACGCGATCGCCGCCCACCCGGACGGCGTCAAGGGGCTCGCCGACAATGCCCGCGGCGCCGGCGCGTCGGAGGCCGAGATCACCGAGGCGGTCGAGGTCGGCTACCTGTTCGGCGGCACCGCGGCGCTGGTGATGGGCGCCAACGCGTTCAAGGGCTGACCGACGGCCGCGTCCTTCGGGTTTGCCCGGCGGCACCCCAAGAATCTGTTGAGAATCCGCTAAGCGGCTCTGCCGATGCTCGAGTCAGTCCACCGACGTCGACACGAGGAGCGCCCCCATGACCGCCGCGGCAGCGAGCAAGAGGACCCACAGAAAGCTCGGCTACCTGAGGTTGGCGCTGGTCCTCGTCCCCACCGCCGTCCTCGTCCTTCTCGGGATCGGCGTTGCGCAGGCCACCGCGCCCTCGGCGGGTGGGCCGTGCTCGGTGCGCAACGCGACCACGCGGGACGCCAGCGGGCACACCATGTGGTGCAGCCCCGTAGCGGGCGGGCATCACGTGGTGTGGCACCACGCGCCGGCCGCCTAGCGTGCGGGCCGCGTCGGGTCGCACTTTGTTTGCTGTGTCGCGCGCGGGGCGGCGACGGGCGACAATGTGTTCCTTCGCGGTAACCTGCCCACAACGGAGCAGCGCAGGAGGGAGGGTCGGGGTAGCCCATGAAGAGACGAGCAGCGGTCGCGATCGCCGTGGGTGCGGCATTCGCCGCGGCGCCGATCGCGCACGCCGATGACCCGTGGATTGCGCTGGCGATTTCGGACTCGACCGGGCAGCTCAAGTACACGTTCTCGGGAACGAGCCAGAACGACGCCCAGCAGACGGTAATGAAGGAATGCCGCAAGACGGTCAGCGATTGCCGCCTGTTGGCCAGCGGGCAGGGCGGTTGCGTGGCCATCGCCGTGCCGCCCGCGAACACCCGATACTTCGGCGGCTGGGGCCCGACGCGCGAGGACGCTGAGGCCGCGGCGCAGGCGAATTCCCGTGGCGGGACGGTCCAGAAGGATCACACCCACTGTCTGGGCGATCCCGGGAACTCGTGAATCGGCGCCTGCCCGAGTGTGTCCAAGAAGGCGGTGAGCGCCGCGGCGCCCTGGGCGGGGTCCTCGACCATCCACCAGTGTCCTGGTCCCTCCAACACCTCGGTGCGGGCGCCGGCCGGGTGCGCCGCCCGGCGGCGGAGATCATAGGAGCCGACGTAGGTGTTCTCGGTGGCCAGTAGCGACAGGCCCCGGCGTTCTCCAGGTCGCGGCCGGCCTCGGCCATGGCAGGCTGGCGCGCCGAACGGTAAAGCGACAGGATCGCGCGGCCCAGCTCCGGGATTTGGGCCGCGGCGATCGCGGTCGCGATCTCCATCGGGATGCCGAATCCGGCGAGCTGGGGCCGCGCGGTCCTCGACCGTCCCGCCCATCATGGCGTCCACCAGCTGCTCGCCCGGATCCGGCGTCTGCCAGACCTGGGCGAGTACGTGCCAGGCGTACTCGGCATCGAACACCCCGACGATGTCAATGACCCAGCTACGCACCAGCTCCGAAGCGTTATCAGAAGCGTTGGGGGCGGCCTAATCGGGTAAGGCCGGCGTTCCCGGGCCCGATGGGGGGCAGGAAGCCGTGCGTCGGCCGAAAGCAAATGCGTCCCCGGGGTGACCCGAAGGGGCGGACCGGCGTTTAGCAACCGCCGCCAGCCCGTTCGTTCGCCTGTCTTTCCTGCGTTGTGCCCCAACGTGTTCGACCAATTTACAGTTCAATTGAACGCACTTGGATTACGGTCTACTCGCGGACATCGTCGATGAATAGCGCCTTGTGGCGGCGTCCCGACAGCGCTCGAAATTGGCTGCATTGATGCACCGGTTAAAGGGAGTCGAGATGAGGTTCAAGGGTCCTCGCCTTGGCGCCGCGATATTGGGATGTATTGCGGCATTGGTCTTTCCTTCTGCGTTTGCCGTCGCTGACCCGCCTGACCCTCATCAGCCGGACATGACGAAGGGCTACTGCCCGGGCGGCCGGTGGGGCTGGGGTCAGTTGGCGGTGTGTGACGGCGAGAAGTACCCCGACGGGTCGTTCTGGCACCAGTGGATGAAGACCTACATCGTCGGCCCGCAGTTCTACTACGACTGCGTCGGCGGCGACGAGCCTCTGCCTGGTCCGCCCCCGCCCGGCGGCTGCGGCGGGGCGATCCCGGCCGACCAGCCTCCGCCCCCGCCCTAATTCGGCTGTGATCCGGGCTACCCGAAGTAAGTTCAGCTCGGTTGTGACGCGTTGCGATGTCCAGAAGCTGGACCGTCGTCGAAGCGCTGCCTCGACTCGCAAGCACTTAAGCGCGAATAACCGAGCATAAGGCCGTGACCTCCGCACTGTTGAAGCGCCATCCTTGCTAGTGCATGGCTTTCCAAGCATAAGGAGGCGCATGGCCGCCCCAAGGAGGAGTAAACGCCGTCGCGATAGCCCTATGCCTGATTTAGCACGCATAGGGGAGACGATCGTTGATCGGCGTATGGCGCTGCGGCTCACTCAACAAACTCTTGCCGACCTGGCTGGCGTGTCGCGTTCCAGTGTCCAGGCACTTGAGAAAAGTAACGGCTCAACCAGGATCGGATCAGTCTTCGAGATCGCTGAGGTGTTGGGCCTTCGCCTAGATGTAAGCGTTATGAGTGAATGACGAATCCAGGCGGACGCGATCTGCGCGAAATCACTAATGGAGATGTCTACATCAACGATCACCGCGCAGGCCGCCTGGCGCGAGAACCGGGAGACAACGTCAGCGTTGACTACATCGACGATGGGCACTTCAGAGCAGCTTGTTCGGTCGGGAAATGCCCGCGGGCGCAGATAGCGCGCCGGTAGCGGGCGTTGATTGACGCCACGGCGTTGGTGCTGCAGATGAACCAGCTCTACCGAGTCGGGTGTGACAGGATCTGAGCTGTCCAGATTCTGGCCAGCGCCCCCAAGATGCGAGCGTGCTGAATTTCTGGGCATCGAGTACCGGTCTTCCAAACTGATTACGCGGGTTCGATGCTCAGTCGGCGCTGAGGGCGAAGAAGATGAAGCATGGGCTGTGCCGACGGTCACGTAATTCCCCAGGGGCTGCCGTCACGTAATTCCTCGTGTTGGGGCCCTGCTCGGCTGAGGGTAGCGGGTGGTGTGACGGCT
>NZ_JAZGLV010000039.1:0-19433 GCF_036409085.1 Mycobacterium sp. 050134 | reverse complement strand
GGGAAGAAGATCAACGATCAAGGCCCACTGGGCATCGGTAAGCAACTGAAACCGCGACATACCCCAAGCCTCACGCACAACACCCGAAACCATTGCCAGACACGCCCTAGGCGCCTCGGCTACCCGACGCCCCGGCTCAACCAGGTCACCTCGCCGGCGTCGCCGCCCTCGCGGTACACCTCGAGCGCCTCGTCCCACGCCGTGCCCAGCACCGAGTCCAGCTCGGCGGCCAGCGAGTCGGCGCCCTGGGCCATCATCGACCGCAGCCGCATCTCGCCGACCATGACGTCGCCGTTGGCGCTCATCGCCCCGCTCCACAGGCCGAGCTGCGGAGTGTGGCTGAACCGGTGACCGTCCACGCCGGGGCTGGGATCCTCGGTGACCTCGAACCGCAGCACCGACCAGGAGCGCAGCGCGTTCGCCAACCGGCTGCCGGTCCCGACGGGACCGACCCAGTTGGTGACGGCGCGCAGCTGCCCGGGCATCGCCGGCTGCGGGGTCCAGACCAGGTTGGCCTTGGATTGCAGCGTCGACGACAACGCCCACTCGACGTGCGGGCACACCGCGGCCGGCGAGGCGTGGACGTACACCACGCCGGTCGTCACGTCGGAGAATTGATTCGACGCACGCATTTCTGCTCCTTCAGTTCCACGAGGGACGTCTTCCCCAACGACCTGGCGGACCTGACAAGCAGATGCTGCTTACTTAATTTGTGTGTCGTGCGTGTCTATTGTGCCTTGTGATACCCATGTTGCGCTAGTGTGCGTTTTTCACTGTCGGAATTGCGCGAGCACCGCGTCGGAAAGCGCAGGCCAAGGCCGCAGCGCCCACTCGCCGAAGTCCCGGTCGGTGAGCGCCACCAGGGCCAGTCCGGCCTCGGGGTCTGCCCAGACGAACCCGCCGGCCTGGCCGAAATGGCCGTACGTGCGGGCCGAGTTGCGCGCGCCCGTCCAGTGCGGCGACTTGCCGTTGCGGATCTCGAAGCCGAGTCCCCAGTCGTTGGGCCGCTGGACGCCGTAGCCCGGCAGGACGCCGTCCAGGCCGGGAAACTGCACGGTCGTCGCCTCGGCGTGCAGCTGCGTGGACACCGTCGACGGCCTCAGCAGGTCACCGGCGAACGCGGCCAGGTCCGCCACCGTCGACGTCGCGCCGAACCCGGCGGCCTCGGTGCCGCCGTTCAGGCGGGTGGCGGCCATGGCCAGGGGCTCACACACCGCCTCGGTGAGGTACCGGCCGAATTCGATCTCCGACTCGCGCTCCACGGCCTGCGCCAGCACGGTGAACCCGTAATTGGAGTACATCCGCCGGGTGCCCGGCTTGGCCAGCACCTTGTCGCCGTGCATCGCCAGGCCCGACGCGTGGGCGAGCAGGTGCCGGATCGTGGCGCCGGGCGGGCCGGCCGGGGTGTCGAGTTCGACGACGCCCTCCTCGACGGCGACATGCACGGCGCGGGCGACCAGTGGCTTGGTCACCGACGCCAGCTCGAACACCCGCCGGGTGTCGCCGTGGCTGTCGAGGACCCCGTCCGGCCCGACGACGGCGGCCGCGACGGCCCCGACCGGCCACGCGTCGACCGCGTCCAGCGCGCTCGTCATTTCCGGGCGATGTAGTAGTTGTTGAACGGGTCGGCCTCGGTCTCGGCGACCCGCACTTCGTCGAACCCGGCGTCGGCCAGCATCGCGGTGGCCAGCTGAGCGCCCCACGCCGCGCCCAGCCCGGCACCGTCCAGGGCCAGCGAGACCGTCATGCAGTGCATCAGCGAGACGGTGTACAGGTAGGTGCTCATCGGCACGCCAACGTTGTCCTCGAGCCGGCTGGACGCCTTGATGTCGGCCATCAGCAGGACACCGCCGGGCCGCAGGGCGCGATGGATGTTCTCCAGCACGCGCGCCGGCTGCGCCTGGTCGTGGATGGCGTCGAACACGGTAATCACGTCGTAGGTGTCTCGCTTGTCGATCTCCGCCAGGTTGTGGCGCTCGAAGCGCGCGTTGCTCAGCCCGAGGCGCTCGGCCTCGCGGGCGCCGACCGCGACGGCCTCGTCGGAGAAGTCGAGGCCGGTGAACCGGCTCGCCGGGAACGCCCCCGCCATCACGTTGATCGCATGGCCGCTGCCGCAACCGAAGTCGGCCACGTCGGCCCCCGAGCGCAGAAGTTCGGACAGGCCGTCCACCAGTGGCAGCACGACGTCGACGAGCGCGCGGTCGAACACCGCGCCGCTCTGCTCGGCCTGCAGCGTGTGGAAGCGGGGAAAGGCACTGTAGGGCACGCCCCCGCCGTTGCGGAAGCAGCCGACGACCTGCTGTTCGACCTCGGCGAGCAGCGAGATGAACTGCGCCATCATGGCGAGGTTGTCCGGTCCCGCCGCCCGCGTGACCGCGCGCGCCCGGTGGGCCGGCAACGCGTAGGCGCCGGCCTGCGGGTCGTAATCGACGACGTGCCCGGCGGTCATGCCACCCAGCCACTCCCGCACGTAGCGCTCGTCGAGGCCGGCGGCCTCGGCGATCCGCGCGCTGGTGGCGGGCGGCAGGCCGGCCATCGTGTCGAAGAGGCCGGTCTGATGCCCGATGCTCAGCAGCAGCGTCAGGCTGGCCGCGTCGACGGCCGCGACCATGCGTTCGGTGAATTCGGAGGCGCTCTCGGGAGCCGTCACGCTCGCCGACGCTACACCGAACGCCCGTCACGCCGGGCGGGCTCAACGCGTGACCGGCGCCACCGGGGCAGCCTCGTGCGGCACCCGACGATAGGTTGGAACGCATGAGTCAGACAGTGCGCGGCGTCATCTCACGCAAGAAGGGCGAGCCCGTCGAATTGGTCGACATCGTCGTCCCCGACCCCGGGCCGGGCGAGGCGGTGGTGGACATCATCGCCTGCGGGGTGTGCCACACCGACCTGACCTATCGCGAGGGCGGGATCAACGACGACTTCCCATTCCTGCTGGGCCACGAGGCCGCCGGGACGGTGGAGGCCGTCGGGCTGGGTGTCACCGCGGTGGCACCGGGTGATTTCGTGATCCTCAACTGGCGGGCCGTGTGCGGGCAGTGCCGGGCGTGCAAGCGGGGCCGGCCGCACCTGTGTTTCGACACCTTCAACGCCGCGCAGAAGATGACGCTGGCCGACGGTACGGAGCTGACGCCGGCGCTGGGCATCGGGGCGTTCGCCGACAAGACGCTGGTGCACGCCGGCCAGTGCACCAAGGTCGACCCCGCGGCCGACCCGGCCGTCGCGGGCCTGCTGGGCTGCGGCGTGATGGCGGGCATCGGCGCGGCGATCAACACCGCCGGGGTGACCCGCGACGACACCGTCGCGGTGATCGGGTGCGGCGGCGTGGGGGACGCTGCGATCGCCGGCGCGGCGCTGGTCGGGGCGCGGCGGATCATTGCCGTCGACATGGACAACGCCAAGCTGGACCTGGCCCGCAAGTTCGGCGCCACGCACACCATCAACGCCCGCGAGGCCGACGTCGTCGAGGCCATCCAGGAGCTCACCGATGGGTTCGGCGTCAACGTGGCGATCGACGCCGTCGGCCGGCCCGAGACGTGGAAGCAGGCCTTCTACGCCCGCGACCTCGCGGGAACCGTTGTGCTGGTGGGGGTTCCTACGCCCGACATGAAGCTCGAGATGCCGCTGGTCGACTTCTTCAGCCATGGCGGGGCGCTGAAGTCGTCGTGGTACGGCGACTGCCTGCCCGAGCGGGACTTTCCCACCCTGATCGACCTCTACCTGCAGGGGCGGCTGCCGCTGGAGCAATTCGTCTCCGAGCGCATCGGCCTGGGCGACGTCGAGGAGGCTTTCCACAAGATGCACGGGGGCAAGGTGTTGCGGTCGGTGGTGATGCTCTGATGGTCAATATCGAGCGGGTGGTGACCCACGGGACCTTCGAACTCGACGGCGGCAGTTGGGAAGTCGACAACAACATCTGGCTGGTCGGCGACAACTCCAACGTCGTGGTGTTCGACGCCGCCCACGACGCGGCACCGATCGTCGAGGCCGTCGCCGGCCGACACGTGGTCGCGGTGGTGTGCACGCACGGGCACAACGACCACGTTACCGTCGCTCCGGAGCTCGGCAAGACGCTCGACGCACCCGTGCTGCTACATCCGGCCGACGAGGTGCTGTGGCGAATGACCCACCCGGACAGTGACTTTCGCCCGATTTCCGACGGTGAGACGCTTTCCATCGGCGGGACGGAGTTGCGTGCGCAGCACACGCCCGGCCACTCCCCCGGATCGGTGTGCTGGTACGTCCACGACCTGGGCGTGGTGTTCAGCGGCGACACGTTGTTCGCCGGCGGCCCCGGCGCGACCGGACGCTCGTACTCCGACTTCCCGACGATTCTCGAGTCGATCTCCGGCCGGCTCGGCAAGCTGCCCGGTGAGACGATCGTGTACACCGGCCACGGCGACAGCACCACGATCGGCGACGAGATCGTGCACTACGAAGAATGGGTGGCTCGAGGCCACTGATCTTTGCCCGCCTCGTAGCGACAACGGCGGCAGGCGGGGTGCTCGCGTTTCGGTGTTGCGCGCCGGAAGGCTGCCGCGCGCTCCTGCAGCCAGGGTGCACGCCCGCCAGGGTGCCGGCGCTGCGCGGCTTTCGAGTGTGCACTGACGGCTTTCTGTGTGAATCCAGGGCGGTCATTGAGCGGAATTCCCCGCCCCGGGTTCACACTCAAATGCCTGGATGCACACTCAACGCACCCGACGCACACTCAACTCGTCCGGGTGCACTTTGGAAGCCTCAGCCGCCACCAGGCCCAAGCCCAACGAGCACAAACCCAAGCGACCTGCCCCAAGCCGCGCCTAAAGTCCCCGGGCTCCCCTGAATTGTCGCTACGAGGCGGGCACATCGAGAGCCACTCAGCTCTCGTTGAGAATCCGCCGCTTCTCCGCCTCGAACTCCCGTTCGGTAAGAATGCCCGAGTCACGCAGCGCGGCAAGGGTTTTCAGCCGCTCCAGGCGCACGCCCTCGCCGCTGGGCTCATACGGCGCGGCCGGCGGCACATGGAATGCCGGGGTGGTGGCCAGGACCGCCCCGCGGCGGGTGCGGGCCAGCCAGATGCCCGACAGCACCGCGACACCCAGGCCGACGACGAACACGCCCACGGACAACCACACCAGGTGACCGGTGGAACCCTGGTGGCCGAACGCCAGCCGCGGATCGATGTATCCGTTGACCTGGCCGTCGGTGGTGACGTGGTAGACGCCGGCGGCTGCGATGTGAGCAACCCACACCCGCACATGCGAATCGTTGTTCACCGTCGTTGTGCCGCCGATGTTTTCGGTCATCACGGGCTGCGCCACACCGTCGGGAGGGACGATCGTGACGCCCAGCGGCGGCACCGGCAGGCCGCCCCCGTTCGGGCTGCCGATCACGATGGCGTGGAAGCTGACGGCCACGTCACCGGCGGGCAGGCTGAGGGTGCCCGACCCCGGCACGGGCACCTCTCCGTACTCGTTGTACTTGTCCAGAAAGAAGGCGTTGAGCACCAGGGTCACGACGAAGCCGGCGAGCGCCGCAACCATGACCGCGATGGCGGTGGCCAGCGAGATCTTGGCCAGCCGTCTGCTGCTCATTCAGGCAGTGTGGCACCGCGCGGGGGGCGCCGCCAGCGAACGACCGCGGCGCCGAGCACCACGAACGCCGCCACCGGCACCCAGTCGCCCAGCCGCTCGTACCACGTCGTCGTCGAGCCCAGCGGCACGTCGACCACGGCGACGCCGCGAAAGCCGGACGGGCACCACGCCAGCCGATGCCCGCGCGCGTCGAAAGCCGAACTGTCGCCGGACAATCCCGCGTGCACGGCCGGGCGGCCGGCCTCGACGGCACGCACCGCGGGTTGCGCGGCGAGCTGCGGCTGCGCCCAACTGCCCTGAAACGACGACGTCGAGCTCTGATAGACCAGCAGCGCGGCCCCCAGCCGGGCCTCGCGGCGGGCTAGGTCGGGAAAGACGGCCTCGTAGCTGATCAGCGGCCCAATCGACTGCCCGCCGGCCCGCAGCACCACCGGCCCGCCGCCGGGCTGCCGGTCCTCGGCGGCGGCCGTGCTGCCGCGGGTGGCCCACCCGAGGAGCGTTCGCAACGGCACGTATTCGCCGAACGGCACCAGCCGCGTCTTTTGATAGCTCCCCCGCAGCCCATCCGGCCCGACCAGCACCGACGACTTGCGGATCCGACCGTCGGCCGCCCGGGCGTCGACGTTGACCAGCACGTCGGCGCCCACCCGCCGCGACAGTTCGACGAGGCGCGCCAACTCCTCGGGGTGGGTGTCCACGTCCTGCCCCACGCTGCTTTCACCCCATACCACCAGGTCGGGCCGCCGGCCCACCAGCGTCGCGGTCCACAGCTCCCCGGCACCCGCCCTGGCGGCCGAGTCGGCAATGTCACCGGGCTGCACCAGCGCGACGCGTAGAGTCGATCCCGCGGCCGGGGCGGGGCCCAGGAGATACCACAGCGGGCCGGCCGCCACTGCCACCGCCAGGCACGCCGGCAGAACCCGCCGGCGAACCCCGGCGAGAAGGCCGACCAGCGCCGTGTTCGCCGCCAGCACAAGGAAACTCGTCAGCCACACCCCGCCCAACGACGCCGACGCCAGCATCACGGGCTGGGCGGCCTGCGACGCACCGAGGGGCGCCCACGAGCCGCCCAGCGGCGGCCAGGAACGAGCCACCTCCGCCGCCACCCACGCGCCGGGCAGAACCACCAGTGCCGCGATCGCCCGCCCACCGCCGACCGTGGCGGCCAACAGCCGGTGGGCCAGCCAGCCCCAGGGCAGCCACAGCGCACCCAACCCGACCGCCAGCACCGGCAGCAACAGCCCGGCGCTGCCCGCCAGCCAATACTGGGTGGCCAGCACGAACGCGGTCGCCCCGAGCCAGCCGCGCACGGCGGCCTCGCCCGGCCCGGGAGCGGCCCGCACCAGCCACAGCAGCGGGACGACGCCGAACCACGCCACGAGCCACCACGCGGGCGCGGGAAACGCCAACGCGGGGAGCGCGCCGGCGGCGAAGGCCGCCGCGGCGCCGTAGACGCGCTCGGGGTTCGCGGACGGCGGCACAAGGAGCACACTAGGACGTGCTCGTTACCGATAAGGAGTGATACGCATGGCCCACGATCTCGTTGCCACCGTGCCCGACCTGTCGGGAAAGCTGGTGGTCGTCACCGGAGCCAACAGCGGCCTGGGGTTTGGGCTCGCCCGGCGCCTGTCGGCCGCGGGCGCCGATGTTGTCATGGCGATCCGCAACCAGCCCAAGGGTGAGGCGGCGATCGAGGAAATCCGCCAAACGGTTCCCGACGCCAAACTGACCATCAAATCCCTCGACCTGTCGTCGCTGGCGTCGGTCGCCGCCCTGGGCGAGCAGCTGAACGCCGAGGGCCGCCCGATCGACATCCTGGTCAACAACGCCGGCGTCATGACGCCGCCCAACCGCGACACCACCGCCGACGGCTTCGAATTGCAGTTCGGCAGCAACCATCTCGGGCACTTCGCGCTGACTGCCCACCTGCTCCCGCTGCTGCGCGCCGCCACCGGGGCCCGCGTCGTCTCCCTGAGCAGCCTCGCGGCCCGCTACGGCAGCATCCACTTCGACGACCCGCAGTTCGAGAAGTCCTACTCCGCCAATGCGGCGTACGGCCAGTCGAAGCTCGCGGTGCTGATGTTCGCCCTCGAACTCGACCGGCGCAGCCGGAAGGCCGGCTGGGGCATCGTCTCCAACGCCGCGCATCCCGGCCTGACCATGACCAACCTGCAGATCAGCGGCCCGTCGCACGGGCTGGGGAAGCCCTCGTTCATGGAACGCCTCTACAAGGCGTCGTGGCGGTGGGCGCCGTTCATGTGGCAGGAGATCGACGACGGGATCCTGCCCGCGCTTTACGCCGCGGCCACGCCGCAGGCCGAGGGCGGCGCGTTCTACGGCCCCCTGGGACTGTTCGAGGCGGCCGGCGGCGGCGTGAAGCCGGCCCATGTGCCCAAGCGCGCCCGCAACGACGACGACTGCCGGCGGCTGTGGGAGCTGTCGGAGCGGCTCACCAAGGTCACCTACCCGGCGCTGGACTGACTATCGTTGGTGCATGCGGCCGGAGCCCCGTCTGCCCGATTCGGGCCCTCAATCGAGCATCGTGGTCCGGCCGGAACCGACGCACAGCGCGACGTACACCCAGTCGTCGCGGCTGCAGGCCGCCGGACTGGCGCGCGCCATCTCGTTCCTTCAGCAGGCCGCCGAACAGGTGCCGCTGCCCGAGCCACCGCAGCCGATCATCGTCGCCGATTACGGCGCCGCCAACGGGCACAATTCGCTGCGGCCGATGGCGGAGGCCATTGCGGTGCTGCGCCGGCGCACCCGGCATGATCACGCGATCCTGGTGGCGCACACCGACATTCCCGACAACGACTTCACAGCCCTGTTCCGGACCCTGGAGGAGGACCCGGACAGCTACCTGAACAAGGACACCGCGAGTTTCGCCTCGGCGATCGGCCGGTCGTTCTACGGGCAGATCGTGCCGTCCAAGACCGTCAACCTCGGCTGGTCGTCGTGGGCGGCCCAGTGGCTGAGCCGGGTGCCGTGCGCAGTCGACGAACACGTGCACGTCTCGTACGGCCAGGACGACGCCGCGTTCGCGGCCTACGCCGACCAGGCCGCCCTGGACTGGCACAACTTCGTCGCGTTCCGGGGTCGCGAGCTCGCCCCGCACGGGCGGCTGGTGGTGCTCACGCTCGGCGTCGACGAGGACGGCAGCTTCGGCTTCGCCACCTTGCTCGACGCCATCCTCGCGACGGCGGAGGACCTGGCCGTCGACGGCTTGCTTCATCGGGAAGAATTGCGGCGCATGGCAATTCCGACGTTCGGGCGCGGGGAGAAGGACTTCCGCGCACCGTTTGCCCCCAGCGGGCGGTTCGAGGGGCTGGCCATCGACCGGCTGGAGACCTTCATCGCCGAGGACCGGTTCTGGGCGCGGTTCCAGGTCGACGACGACGCGCACGCGTTCGGCGCCCAGTGGGCCGCGTTCGCCCGGTCCGCGCTGTTCCCGGCACTGGTCCACGCACTCGACAACCGGGCCGCCGACCCGCGGGCGGTCGAATTCATCGAGCGGCTGGAGACCGGCGTCGCCACGCGCCTCGCCGCCGCGCCCGAGCCGATGCGTATCCCGCAGGCCGTGGTCTCCCTTGTCAAGTTGCGCTGACGAGAGTTTCGACACAACACCGCAGTGGGTAACCGCTTTGGAAGTCGGAACTGCGACTCTGAGGGGGTAGGGGCATGACCGTGCAGGACGACAAAACCGCTGGTCACGACGACGAGCGAAAGTCAGCCGAGGCCGAAGAAGAGCAGGAAGATCGGGCCGCGACCGAGAAACCCGAGCCCGACGAGGACGACAAAAAAGCAGCCGCTGAGATGATGGAGGCCTACAAAGAGAAGCCCACCATCGTGCTCCCCGGCTCCGGCGGCATGGTTTCGGGCACCGCCGTCAACGAATGGCTGGACGACCACGGCAACCCCAAGTTCGCGGTTCCCGACGACTCCGACTCCGACCTCAGGTCCAAGGCGGAGGAGATGCAGAACGACCAAGAGCACAAGAAGCAGATCGAAGAGGACAAGGCCCTCAACGACAAGCTTCGCGAAGCCGCGGCCGAGGAGAACAAGGGCGAAAAGGCCTGAGCTAGCAGTCTTTAGCGCCCGATCGGGCCCACGCCGAACTCCTGCAGGATCTGGTTGATCTTATCCAGCCCGGGGATCGGCTCGTTGACCCCAGGGATCGAGGGTAGCTCCGGGATCGCCGGGGTGCGCGGAAACTGATGCGCCGGTGCAGCCACGGCCGGCGGTTCGGCGTGCGGAGTGGCCGACGGTGGCGCCGTGGTCGGGGTCTCGGTCTCGGCGGGTGGGTTGGTGTCGGTCACTGAGGGCGGCGGGGCTTCCCGCGTCGCCGGGCTGGGCGGTGGCGCCTGCGCCGGCGCGGCAGGGGCCGACGTGGTGGTCTTCGGTGGCGCGGACGGTGCCGTCGGCGGCGCGCCCCCTGGGCGCAGCGCGAAGACCATCGCGACGCCGGCGACCAGCAGCGCGAGCACCACCGCGACGACCACCAGTGGCGGGCGCCTGAATCGGTGCCGCTTCTGCGGCACCGATTCAGGCTCGGGAGTCGGTTCGAGATCCGGCGGCGCGGGCTCGTCGGGCGGCAGCACCGCGCGGGCCAACGTCTCCTCCGTGGGCGCGGGCCGGATCCGGGGCTCGCTGCGGCGGGGCCAAGCCAACGCGGTCGGCTCGGGCTGGACCGGTGCCGCGGGGGCCGGCGAGGGCGCGGCCCGGCTCGCCATCGTCGCCCCGGCCTCGTGCGGGCGGCGGGCAGCGCGCAGGGCGGCGCCGACGGCCGGCGTCAGCTGGGGGCGCTCCCGCGTGACGACCGGCACCCGCAGGCGCCCCGACAGCGCGGTGGTGACGGCCGGGATGTTCGCCACGCCCCCCACCGTCACGACCGCCGTCAGATTGCGAACACCGTTGCGCGCCAGGGTTTGTTCGAGAACGGCCAGGAAGTTGTCCAGCGAGTCGCGGATCACCTCGTCGAGTTCGTTCCGGGTGAGCCGGAAGTCGCCGTGCATGCCGGGCAGCTCGTCGGTGAGCGTCGCCAGGGTGCCGAACGACAGCTGTTCTTTCACGCCGCGGCATTCCGCCCGCAGCCGGCTCAGCGAACCGCTGGCCAGGGTGTTCGACGGGTCGAAGGAACCGGCGCCGGGCAGGTGGCCCATGACAGCGGTCAATAGGGCCTGGTCGATCAGATTCCCGGAGAAGTCGTGGTAGCGCACCGTGGGCGCCAGCGCCCGGTAGTCGCCGGCGGCGTCCATCAGGGTGATGCTGGTGCCGGTGCCGCCGAAGTCGCAAACGGCGACCGTGCCCGGGGTGCCCGCGGACGGAAGACCGGGATTGGCGCGCGCCGCGAACAGCGCCGCCGCGGCATCGGGGATCAGCACCAGCGGCTTCGCCCGGTTCGACCATTCGGCCACGCGACTCAGCGCGGCGCCCAGGGCGTCCACCACCCGGGAATCCCAGTGCGCGGGGTAGGTGACGGCCACGCTGTCGGGCAGGGGGCGGTCACCGGTCGCGGCGTAGGCGAGCGACCGCAGCCCGTCGGCGATCAGGGCCTCGGGGCGGTGTACGGAACCGTCCGCCGCCACGATGCCGGCGGGATCGCCGACACGATCCACGAAGTCGGGGATCACCAGGCCGGGCTCGTCGAGGCAGGGATTCTCGGAGGGTACGCCGATCTCGGGTGGGCGCCCCCGGTAGAGGGTGAGCACGGGCTTGCGGACGACGGCGTTCTCGGCGGTCACGACCGCCAGGTTGGTGGCACCGATCGACAGGCCCAGCGCCGGTGTCACTCCGTCGGCCATCTTCCCAACCCCCGTCCTCGGCGTCCCGCGCGGCCTAATCCATAGACAATCTCAGCAATAGCTGGGTGCCAGCTGTGTAGAGCGTGGACCGCGGCTGTGGGGGCCGGTCAGCGGATGGTGCCGACGCCGGCGATCAGCGGCAGGTCGAGCGGGGTCACCCAGCCCGGCCGCAGGTCGTTGACGGCCGGCACCGCGTTGAGGGCGCGCATCCCGGTGGAGAGGCACCCCGCCGTGGCCGGGTCGCGGCCGGAGCCGTCGGTGAACCGGAACGCCGTCTCCTGGAAGATGCTCGGCGTCCCCTCAATGTCCACGCGGTAGACGTCGTCGTCGTGGCCGGACGGCCAGTCCGGCGCGGCGTCGTGACCGATGCGGTTGACGTGTTCGAGCTGGATGCGGGTCTCGCCCTGGTAGACGCCGTTGATGGTGAACCGGACGGCCGCGACGTGGCCGGGCTGGATGACGCCCTTGACGGTCTTGCGCTCGGTGGGCGTCACCCATTTATCCCACGTCGTGGTGATCTCGTCGAGCACGATGCCCGCGGCGTGGGCGATCATCGGCACCGTCGCGCCCCACGCGAAGATCAGCATGTTGGTGTCCTTCAGCAGCGGGCTGTAATCGGGCTCGCGGCCGATGCCCATCTCGACCTCGTAGTCGCCCTCGTAATTCGTGTAGTCCAGCAGTTCCGAGGCCCGCACCCGGCGCACCTCCGAGCACAGCCCCATCAACGTCATCGGGAACAGGTCGTTGGCGAACCCGGGGTCGATCCCGGTGGTGAAGCAGGACGACTCGCCCAGCTCGCAGGCCTCCGTGATGGGCTGGATCCACTGCGGCGGGTTGAGGTGCATCGTCGGCCAGACCCACGGCGTCATGGCGGTCGAGCACACGTCGATGCCGGCCCGCAGGAAGCGGGTGATCAGTTCGATGTTGTCCTTGGCGTGCATCGCCGTCGGGCCGTAGTGCACCAGCGCGTCGGGCTCGAGCGCGATCAGCGCGTCGACGTCGTCGGTGGCGATAATTCCGGTCGGCTCGGGCAGCCCGCAGATGTCGGCGACGTCGCGGCCCACCTTGTCGGGGTTGCTGACGCCGACGCCCACCAACTCGAACAACGGATGCCTGACGATCTCGGCGATCACCATTTTGCCGACGAAGCCAGTACCCCACACCACCACGCGCTTTGACGTCATTGTCACCTTCCCGGCCGGCCCCCGGCTTCACCCTAAGCGGGCGGTGGGTTCGGGAGCTAGCATCTGGCGGGTGCGCAACCGGCCGGCCTGGCTCACGGCAAATGTGTGGGTGCTGTCGCTGGTGTCGCTGCTGCAGGACGCCGCGAGCGAGTTGCTGTATCCCCTACTGCCGCTGTATTTGACGACGGTGCTGGGCGCGCCGCCGTCGGTGGTCGGCGCGGTGGAGGGTGCCGCGGAGGGCGCGGCGTCGCTGACCAAGGTGGCGTCCGGCCCGCTGGGCGACCGGTTCGCGCGCAGCCGGCTGATCGCGACGGGTTACGGGATGGCAGCGCTGGGCAAGGTGATCGTCGCCGCCGCCGGCGCGTGGCCCGGGGTCTTGCTGGGCCGGGTCGTCGACCGGCTGGGCAAGGGGCTGCGCGGCGCGCCGCGCGACGCGTTGCTAGTCGATGGCATCGAGCCGGCCCAGCGCGGCCGGGTGTTCGGATTTCACCGCACCATGGACACGCTCGGCGCCGTCATCGGCCCGCTGCTCGGGCTCGCCGGATACGAGCTCTTCGGACACCGGATCGGCCCGGTCCTCTATCTCGCGGTGATCCCCGCGGTGCTCAGTGTGCTGCTGATCGCCTGGGTCCGCGAGCGACCGAGAGTCGCCCCGACCGCGGCTCGGCGGTCGCTGTTTGCCGGGGCCCGGGGCCTGCCGCGGCGCTACTGGGAGGTGGTCTCGTTCCTGGTCGCGTTCAGCATCGCCAACTTCCCGGACGCGCTGTTGTTGTTGCGGCTCAAGGAGATCGGCTTCTCGGTGGTCGGCGTCATCCTGGCCTACGTCGGCTACAACGCCGTGTACGCGCTGGCGAGCTTTCCGGCCGGACTGCTCGCGGACCGCTTCGGCCGGCCCGTGGCCTACGCGGTCGGGCTGGTGTTCTTCGCGGTCGGCTACATCGGTCTCGGACTGACCACCAGCACCGCGGCCGCCTGGGGCCTGATCGCCGCGTACGGCATCTTCACCGCCTGCTACGACGGCGTCGGGAAGGCTTGGATCTCAACGCTTGTCGGTCCCGAGCTGCAGTCCAGCGCGCAGGGCATCTTCCAGGGGCTGAGCGGTTTTGCGGTGCTGGCCGCGGGGCTGTGGGCGGGCTTCCTGTGGGGCGCCGACGGGCGGCTGCCCCTGCTTGTCTCGGGCGGGGTGGGCGCGGTGTTCGCCGTCGTGCTGCTCGGGGCCGCCGCGAGGCTTCCGTCCGAGCGCACCGGATGACACGATGAGGTTCATGACCGGTCACCTCAGGGCCCCTTCGATCCTGTTCGCGGTGGGCGTGGGCGTCGCGACAGTGTGCGCGGGCGTGGCCCATGCCAACGACTTCCCTCAGGTCCGCTACGAGGTGACCGGCAGTTCCCCGGTGGCCGAATTCATCTCGTATCAGACCGACGGCGGCCAGTTGCGGGCGGTGAACGCCAAGCTGCCGTGGTCGACGCAGTTCACCGGTTTCGGCGGGCAGGTGTTCGTACTCAGCGCGCAGGCGCCCGGCTCGATCTCCTGCCGGATCCTGATCGACGGCCGATCGGTGAAGGACGCGACGGCGACGGGGACACCCGCCCGCACCGTCTGTACCCAGTGACTAGCTCGGTCTAGGCTCCGTTCCGTCACCTCTCTTCAGCGACGAAGGAGCGGCCCCGTGAGCCTCAAGACCGGTATCGCACCGCGGACCAACGGGGCGCCCCCACCCGAGATCCCGCTCTCCGACGTCCAACTCGGGTCGCTGGAGTTCTGGGCCCTGGACGACGACTACCGCGACGGCGCCTTCGCCACCCTGCGCAGCGAGGCCCCGCTCGTGTTCTGGCCCGCCATCGAGATGGAGGGGTTCACCGCGGGCGACGGGCACTGGGCGCTGACCCGGCACGACGACGTGCACTTCGCCAGCCGCCACCCGGACATCTTCAGCTCCAGCCCCAACATCACGATCAACGACAACGCGCCCGAGATCGCCGAGTACTTCGGCTCGATGATCGTGCTCGACGACCCGCGACACCAGCGGCTGCGGTCGATCGTCAGCCGGGCGTTCACCCCGAAGGTGGTGGCCCGCATCGAGGCGTCGGTGCGCGAGCGCGCCCACCGGCTGGTGACCGACCTGATCGCCAACCACCCCAACGGCGAAGCTGATCTGGTGAGCGAGCTCGCCGGCCCCCTGCCGCTGCAGATCATTTGCGACATGATGGGCATCCCCGAGGCGGACCATCAACGAATCTTCCACTGGACCAACGTCATTCTCGGGTTCGGCGACCCCGACCTGACGACGGACTTCGAGGAATTCCTCAAGGTCTCGATGGACATCGGTGCCTACGCCACCACCCTGGCGGAGGACCGCCGCGTCAACCACCACGACGACCTCACCACCAGCCTGGTCGAGGCCGAGGTCGACGGCGACCGGCTGTCGTCGTCGGAGATCGCGTCATTCTTCATCCTGCTGGTGGTGGCCGGCAACGAGACCACCCGAAACGCGATCAGCCACGGCGTGCTGGCCTTGTCGCGCTACCCCGAGCAGCGCGACAAGTGGTGGTCCGACTACGACGGCCTGGCGTCGACCGCGGTGGAGGAGGTCGTGCGGTGGGCCTCGCCGGTGGTCTACATGCGGCGCACCCTGACCCGCGACTTCGAGCTCGGCGGCGTGCGGATGGCCGCCGGCGACAAGGCCACGCTGTGGTACAACTCGGCGAACCGCGACGAGTCGAAGTTCGCCAACCCGTGGGCCTTCGACGTCGCGCGCAACCCCAACCCGCACCTGGGCTTCGGCGGCGGTGGCGCCCACTTCTGTCTCGGCGCGAACCTGGCGCGGCGCGAGATCCGGGTGGTGTTCGACCAGTTGCGCCGCGAGATCCCCGACATCGTGGCGATCGAGGAGCCGTCGCGGCTGCTGTCGCAGTTCATCCACGGGATCAAGAGGCTGCCGGTCGCCTGGACCCCACCGTCGGGCTAACCGGGCGTCATCCCTCCCAGCGGGGCTCCCTCTCCCCGCGGGGCTCCCTCCCCCTCGGGGGGCTCCCTCTCCCCGCGGGCCTCCCTCTCCCCGCGAGGGCTCCCTCTCCCCGCGAAGGCTCCCTCTCCCCGCGAGCAGACGCAAAGGCAGCGAACGCCGCGGCGTGTCGCGGACTTTTGCGTCTGCTCGCCGCGCCATACCCTAAGCCCCGTGACCATTCCCGCGTTTCCCCGTCCCGAGGTGCTGGCCGCCCGCGAAAAGCTTGTGCTCGACCACTTCCACGGCGAAGTCCGCCAGGACTGGGACGACGTGCTGGCGACCTTCCCGCACCCGCGCTACGAGCTGATCCCACAGATGATCGTGCACGACGGGGACCGGGCGGTGCGTGATTACTACGCCTACACGCGGACCGCATTCCCCGATCAGGACCACGAGATCATCGCGCTGCGTCATAGCGCCGACGCGGTGATCGTTGAGTTCTGGCTGATGGGCACGCATCTGGGCTACCTCGGCAAGGTTCCGCCCACCGGCAGCCACTTCCGAGTCCGCATGACTGCGTACTTCGTGTTCGATGAGGCGGAAACGCTTGTCTGCGAGCGCATCTACTTCGACACGCTGACCATGATCAAGCAACTGCTCGGCGGCCTCGATATGAAGAAGCCGGCGAGCTGGCTGCTGGCCGCGCGCTGCGCGCGCGGCTTCCTGTCGATGTCCGCGGAAAAGCCCGACCCGGCGCTGCTGAATGCCTAAACTCACCGCATGCGGGGCCTTCATGCGCTGGACGGCCTGATCGCGGCGGCGCTTTTGGCGGCGGGACATGCCACCGCCGCCGCGACGCCACGGGGTCCGCAGACCGAGAAGTGGATCGATCTGCAGGTCGGCCAATGCGTGACCGACCTCCCGCCGCCCGACCTGAGCCGGGTGACCGTGATGGTCGTCGACTGTGCGGCAGCGCATCTGGCCGAGGTGTACCTGCGCGCGCCGATGGCCGTCGACACCGCGATCGCCACCGTCGCCAACCGGGACTGCGCCGCCGGGCTGACGTCCTACACCGGCCAACCGGTCGACCGAGGCCCGTTCGCGATCAGCTATCTCATCGACTCCAACCAGGATCGGACCGGGGCCAACCCGACGCCGAGCACCGTCATCTGCCTGCTGCAGGCGGCCAACGGCCAGCCCCTGACCGGATCGGCGCGCCGCTAGCAGCCGAGTTGGCTAGCCAGGTCCAGGAAGTCGGACGCGTTCACGTCGAACTCATCGGAGTATGCGACGTCCGCGTCGCCGCCCGGACCGAACTCCAGCGGGCGCGCGACGAACGCGGTCGCGAAGCCGAGTTGCCCCGCGGCGCGGATGTCGTACTTGTGGCTTGCCACCATCATGATTTCGGTGGGCTCCAGGCCGAGGTACGTCGCGGCCATGCGGTACATCGCCGGGTCGGGCTTGAACACGCCGGCCATCTCGGCGGCGAAGACGGCGTCCCACGGCAGCCCCGCCAGCTTCGAGATGCTGATCACCGCCGACACGTCGGCGTTCGACAGGGTCGCCAGCGTGTAGGAACGCTTAAGCCGTAGCAACCCAGGCACCGCGTCGGGCCACGGTTTGAGCCGCTGCCACGCCAGCGTTAGCTCGTCGCGTTCGCCGGCCGACAATCCGCCGGCGCCGCAGTCGTCCAGCACGGAGTCCAGCGAGTCGCGATACACCGAGCGCACCGAGACCCAACCGGTGTGTCGACCCTGTGCCGCCTCCAGCGCGGTGAAGTAGCTTGCGCGCCAACGCCGCACCACCTCGGCCCAGTCGACCCCGGCCAATCGGCCGCCGATCCGCTCCGCCTCCCCGCACACCGTCGAATGGAAATCCGTCGCGGTCCCCTGCACGTCGAACAACAGCGCCTTCACCACAATGGCCAATCTACGATGTGCCTCGTGGCGCAAGACACCGACGAGCGCGAACCCGACTACCGGTTCACCTTCGCCAACGAGCGGACTTTCCTGGCGTGGCAGCGCACGGCGCTGGGCCTGCTGGCCGCGGCGGTCGCCCTTGTGCAGCTCGTGCCGGAGCTGGGAGTCCCGGGGGCGCGCCGCACTTTGGCCGTGGGTCTGGCGGTGCTGGCCATCCTGACCAGCGGCATGGGACTGCTGCGGTGGACGCAGGCCGACCGTGCGATGCGCCGGGGTGTGCCACTGCCCCGCCACCCGACACCGGCCTACCTGGCGGTCGGCCTGAGCGTGGTCGGGCTCGTCGCGCTCGGACTGGTGATCGCCAAGGCGGTTATGCATTGAACGACCCGGCGGTTCGGACGACGCTCGCCTGGACGCGGACGTCGTTCGCTTTCCTTGCCAACGGGGCCCTGCTGACGGTGAAGTACTTGCACGGCCCCGTCAGCCTCAAATCGTTCATCCCCGCCGTGCTGGCCGCCGCGATTGCTCTGACGACGTACGTCATCGCGATCCGGCGCCAGCGCACGCTGCAACGGGATCCGCCCCCGCCCGGGCTGACGCCGCGCCGCCAGGTCTACTTCATCGGGGCGGCGGTGCTGGTCCTCACCGTGGTGACAATGGTTGGCCAGCTGGCCTAGCGTGCAGCTCGTGGCGCAGTTCCTCGGTGTGCGAGGAGAAGCGCGACCACAAGCAGGTCGAAGAGGTGGCGGACGATCCATTGCCGGCGGTCAGGCGCGACGCTGAGCCCGAACAGGTAGTCGACGACGAACATGCCCCACGCCGCCCGGCTCGCCACGTCCAGCTCAGGGCGTGCTGACCGTGTGGTTGGCCGAGCACCTCCACCGAGTACACGCTGAGAAAGACGAGCGCGACGATCGCCGGCGGCCACGCCGCGCGCTGTTCCCAGCGCTCTTCCCTAGGTTTGCTTGATCATGCAGGACGGCCTCCGGTTGTCGCGCCGATTTTGGCCGCTCTAGGTTAGCTGGCCCGCCGCACCCGTCCGGGGCTGTCGGGCCGACACCGAAGGCCGCTTCGGGCACGCGCCGGCGGGGCGCGTCACCGCGCTCCGGATGTCACCGCCTCAGCCGGTGGTCGCACCCGCCTCCGATTCCAGCCGCATGAGGAGCTCGTGGCACCGCTGCGCCCGCTGGGAGTCCTGTGCCATCACGTCACCGAAGAATGCGGCGACGTCGTCCAGGCCCGCGTTCTTCGCGTCGCGAACATACTGGCTGTAATCATGTCCGGCCTTCAACGAGTGGTATTGAACGGAAATCAGGTCAAAGGTCACATCGTCGAAACCGGTTTCACCCGTAGCCATGTCGTCGCCTTCCGCAGTTGGTTGATTCGTGGTCAGTTTCGGCTACCCGCCCCGTACCGCGCATAACGACCGTCGCGGAGTGGGCTTCGTAAACCGGCCGGAAGGCGGGGCGGCACTTCGTTCCGGCGTCCACGGCGCCGCACTTGGCTTGCGGCCGAACACAATAGTGACACTCCGGCCAAAGGTATAGGGCCATTAGTCAGCAGCGCTGCGCGCCAGTCGTTATGATTTAGTGACGTGGCTGGTCCGCAACCTCGTTACCGCAGCCGATCTCGAACCGTCTGCAAACCGCGAGGGCGCAAAGGCCGGCCGCGCTCGGTACGGCAGTGCTAACAGGAAATGGTCACCAAAAGCTATGGAAACAGACAGTTTTGGGGGAAAAGTGCTTGGGCACCATTGCGCCATGATCGCACGTCACGTCCTTCGTCCCCTTGCTCCTGCGGCGGTCGCGGCGGCGGGTCTCGCCGCCTTTGCCGTGTCGCCCGTCGTCCCCTCCGCCGGGGCGGATCCCTGTCCGGATGTACAGGTGGTGTTCGCCCGCGGCACCGGTGAGCCTCCGGGCGTCGGCCCGACCGGGCAGGCCTTCGTCGACGGCCTGCACTCGCGCATCGGCGCGCAGTCGTTCGACGTCTACCCGGTCAACTACCCCGC
>NZ_JAZGLV010000038.1:0-20221 GCF_036409085.1 Mycobacterium sp. 050134 | reverse complement strand
ACCGACCGACCACGAAAGACCCACTGGACCTGGGAAAGCCCGCCCCACCCGGCTACACAGGACCACCCCAGCACGCCCCCGAACCGCAGAACCCAATCCGCGACGCTTCACGTCACAAAGCTCGGCCCCCATCACCTTGGACGAAAAATCGAGGCTAGGCACCCGGCGGGCATTCCGACACCGACGCAGCCACCGCGAAAATATTCACCTAACAGTAGATTTAGTGGTGGGCGCGGACGGTATCGAACCGCCGACCGCTGGTGTGTAAAACCAGAGCTCTACCACTGAGCTACGCGCCCCGCTGCCCCGGGGAGGCTACACGCCCTCACCCCGGGGCCCCAAACGTCAAGACTTCAAGGTTGCCAGCGCTTCGGTCCACATCCGCTGGTCGCGCGACTCACCGGGCTCCTTCATCTCGGCGAACCGGATGATCCCGGAACGATCGACCACGAAGGTGCCGCGGTTGGAGTACCCGGCGGCCTCGTTGAACACCCCGTAGGCCTGGCTGACCTCGCCGTGCGGCCAGAAGTCCGACAGCACCGGGAACGTGAAGCCGCTTTCCAGCGCCCAGATCTTGTGCGTGGGCGGCGGGCCGACCGAGATGGCCAGCGCCGCGCTGTCGTCGTTCTCGAAGTCGGGCAGGTGGTCGCGCAACTGATCCAACTCGCCCTGGCAGATCCCGGTGAACGCCAGCGGGAAGAACACCAGCAGCACGTTCTTGGCGCCGCGATACGAACTCAGGGTGACCCGTTGCTGGTTCTGGTCACGCAGGGTGAAGTCGGGGGCGGCCGTGCCGACGGCCAGCATCAACGCTTCCCGGTCCGGGACTTCGGCTGCACCAATCGGCTGGCGCTCCAGTCACCCAGGTTGACCGACGACGTCGGCATCAAGCCGGCGGTGGGGGCCGCCTCGGCGATGTCCGAGGGCAGCACGTGGCCCGGCTTGCCGGTCTTGGGCGTCAGCACCCAGATGACGCCATCCTCGGCCAGCGGGCTGATGGCGTCCATCAGGGTGTCGACGAGGTCGCCGTCCCCGTCACGCCACCAGAGCAGCACCACGTCGATGACCTCGTCGCTGTCCTCGTCGAGCAGGTCACCGCCGCATGCCTCTTCCACCGCGGCCCGGATGTCGTCGTCGCTGTCTTCGTCCCAGCCCCACTCTTGGACCACTTGGTCTCGTTGGATACCCAATTTGCGAGCGTAGCTCGGGTCGTGATCCGCCGCGACCACCGTGGAGCCTCCTTAAACATTTCGCGCGCACTGTGCGATGGGGAATATCGTCGCATAGCCGCAACCCTGTCGACACCCGCGCCTCAGAACGACGCCAGGCACAGTTTCAGGGCTTTCGTCTTGGTGTCGTTGAGTCGGTCGACCCGCCTGTTGAACTCCCCCGTCGACGCGTGCGTCCCGATGGCGTTGGCCACCCCGTGCGCCGCGTCGACGTAGGCGTTGAATGCGTCCTTCAACTGCTGCGAGAGCGCGTCGTTGAAGCCGTTGGATACCGTTGAGGCGCTGTTGTTCAGCGCATCGATGGCCGGGCCTTCGGTGGGACCGGTGTTGCGTCCCGCGTTGTAGGCGCCGACGAACGCGTTGACCTTGTCGATCGCGTCCTTGCTCGTCGTGGCCAGCGAATCGCAGGACGCGCGCACCGCCTTGGTGGTCAGCGACTGCTGGCGCTGCGATTCCCGGATGGAAGACGTCGCGGACGAGGCGGACACCGAGGCCGACACCGACTGCCGGTAGGCCGGGGCCACCTTGGTATCGGGCGTGGCCGTGCCGTTGGTGACGGTGGTACAGCCGACGATGCCGATCAGCGCCACCGCGACGCAACCGAGCGCCAGCGCCCCTCGCCTCGGGGATTTCCCGGCAAGGACGGCACGCCACCCGATGAGCACGGCTTGACGTTACCGGGTGACGTTCACGCAGTCCCAGCACACGCCGGGTTGGTGTCGGCAAGGTGAACCGGTTCCCCACTGAGGACGGCGGGTACCCGCCCGGGACTCCGGTGCGGCACGATAGGAGGGCAGACGCACCGCCAACTACAGGAGCGGAAGTTGACAACCGAATTCGCGCGCCACGACCTTGCCAGAACCCCCAGCAGCGCAAGCGAACCCGACCGCGTCCGGGTGATCCGTGAAGGCGTGGCGTCCTACCTGCCCGACATCGATCCCGAGGAGACGTCGGAGTGGCTGGAATCGTTCGACGAACTCCTGGAGCGTTCGGGCCCCGCCCGCGCGCGCTACCTGATGCTCCGCCTGCTGGAGCGGGCGGGTGAGCAGCGCGTCGCCATCCCGTCGCTGACGTCGACCGACTACGTCAACACCATCCCGACCGAGCTCGAGCCGTGGTTCCCCGGCGACGAGGACGTCGAGCGGCGCTTCCGGGCGTGGATTCGGTGGAACGCGGCCATCATGGTGCACCGGGCCCAGCGGCCCGGAGTCGGCGTCGGCGGCCACATTTCGACCTACGCCTCCTCGGCCGCGCTCTACGAGGTCGGGTTCAACCACTTCTTCCGCGGCAAGGCGCATCCGGGCGGCGGCGACCAGGTGTACATCCAGGGCCACGCGTCCCCGGGGATCTATGCGCGCGCCTTCCTCGAAGGCCGCCTGACCGCGGACCAGCTGGACGGATTCCGGCAGGAACACAGCCATCCCGGCGGCGGCCTGCCGTCATACCCCCACCCGCGGCTGATGCCCGACTTCTGGGAATTCCCGACGGTGTCGATGGGCCTGGGCCCGATAAACGCGATCTATCAGGCGCGGTTCAACCACTACCTGCACGACCGCGGCATCAAGGACACCTCCGACCAGCACGTGTGGTGCTTCCTGGGCGACGGCGAGATGGACGAGCCGGAGAGCCGCGGGCTGCTGCACGTCGGCGCCCTCGAGGGCCTGGACAACCTGACGTTCGTGATCAACTGCAACCTGCAGCGCCTGGACGGGCCGGTCCGCGGCAACGGCAAGATCATTCAGGAGCTGGAGTCGTTCTTCCGTGGCGCCGGCTGGAACGTCATCAAGGTGGTCTGGGGCCGCGAGTGGGACGCCCTGCTACACGCCGACCGCGATGGTGCGCTGGTGAACCTTATGAACAGCACCCCCGACGGCGACTACCAGACGTACAAGGCCAACGACGGCGCCTACGTGCGCGACCACTTCTTTGGGCGCGACCCGCGCACCAAGGCGCTGGTGCAGAACATGTCCGACGCCGAGATCTGGAATCTCAAGCGCGGCGGCCACGACTACCGGAAGGTGTACGCCGCCTACCGGGCCGCCCTCGACCACAAGGGCCAGCCGACGGTGATCCTGGCCAAGACCATCAAGGGCTATTCGTTGGGCGCGCACTTCCAGGGCCGCAACGCCACTCACCAGATGAAAAAGCTTGCCCTGGAAGACCTCAAGCACTTCCGGGACTCGATGCGGATCCCGATCAGCGACGCCCAGCTGGACGAGGACCCGTACCTGCCGCCGTACTACCACCCCGGCCCGGACGCCCCCGAGATCCGCTACCTGCTCGACCGCCGGCGCACGCTGGGCGGCTTCGTGCCCGAGCGCCGCACCAAGACCAAGGCCCTCAAGCTGCCCGACTCCAAGACGTACGCCGCCCTGAAGAAGGGATCGGGCCAGCAAGAGGTGGCCACCACCATGGCGACCGTCCGCACCTTCAAGGAGGTCATGCGGGACTCCGAGGTTGGCCGGCGCATCGTGCCGATCATCCCCGACGAGGCGCGCACCTTCGGCATGGACTCGTGGTTCCCGTCGCTGAAGATCTACAACCGCCTGGGCCAGCTGTACACCGCGGTGGACGCCGACCTGATGCTGGCCTACAAGGAGAGCGAAGTCGGGCAGATCCTGCACGAGGGGATCAACGAGGCCGGATCGGTGGCGTCGTTCATCGCGGCCGGCACGTCGTACGCGACGCACCACGAGCCGATGATCCCGATCTACATCTTCTATTCGATGTTCGGGTTCCAGCGCACCGGTGACGACCTGTGGGCGGCCGCCGACCAGATGAGCCGCGGCTTCCTGCTGGGGGCCACGGCCGGGCGCACCACGCTGACCGGTGAGGGCCTGCAGCACGCCGACGGCCACTCGTTGCTGCTGGCCGCCACCAACCCGGCGGTGGTGTCCTACGACCCGGCGTTCGCCTACGAGATCGCCTACATCGTCGAGAGCGGGCTGGCCCGCATGTACGGCGAGAACCCCGAAAACGTGTACTTCTACATCACGGTCTACAACGAGCCGTACCCGCAGCCGCCGGAGCCCGAGAATTTCGACCCAGACGGCCTGCTCCGGGGCCTGTACCGCTACCGCGCGGCCACCGAGCAGCGCAACAGCACGGCCCAGATCCTGGCGTCCGGCGTGGCCATGCCCGCCGCGCTGAAGGCGGCCGACCTGCTGGCCGCCGAGTGGGACGTGGCCGCCGACGTGTGGTCGGTGACCAGCTGGGGCGAGTTGCACCGTGACGGCGTGGCGGTCGAGCGGGAGAAGCTGCGCCACCCCGATCGGCAGGCCCCGACGCCGTACGTGACGGAGGCGCTGGCGAAGACGGCCGGGCCGGTCGTCGCCGTGTCGGACTGGATGCGCGCCGTCCCGGAGCAGATCCGGCCGTGGGTGCCGGGCACCTACGTCACGCTGGGCACCGACGGGTTCGGCTTCTCCGACACCCGGCCCGCAGCGCGCCGGTTCTTCAACACCGACGCCGAATCGCAGGTGGTCGCGGTGCTCGAGGCGCTGGCGCGCGACGGCGAGATCGACCCGTCGGTGCCGGTGGCGGCGGCCCGGCAGTACCGGATCGACGACGTGCAGGCCGCTTCGGGGCAGTCGTCCGACGCCGGGACCGCGACGTAGACCTCGGCGCCGCAGCCTGGTCCGGGTCATCCCCACGCGCGCCCGGCCAACCGGGCATTCGGTGTCGCGCGCCCGGCCAACCGGGCATACGGTGTCGCGCGCCCTGCCAACCGGGCATACGGTGTCGCGCGCCCTGCCAACCGGGCATTCGGTGTCTCGCGCGCCCTGCCAACCGGGCATTCGGTGTCGCGCGCCCTGCCAACCGGGCACACGACACGGCGACGACCCGGCCGCGGCTTTAGCGAGACCTTCCAAAATGAAGCGTAGGTTTTAGGGGTGAATGACAACCCGTTCGCCGGCCCGTTCGCAAAGCAGCCCCGGTCGCCGCTCGAACTGCTGGACACGGTGCCGGACTCGGTGCTGCGCCGGCTGAAGCAGTATTCCGGGCGGCTGGCCACCGAGGCCGTGTCGGCCCTACAGGACCGCCTGCCCTTCTTCGCCGACCTGGAAGCGTCACAGCGGGCGAGCGTGGCGTTGGTGGTGCAGACCTCGATCAACAACTTCGTCGAGTGGATGCAGGACCCGCACAGCAACGTCAGCTACACCGCCCAGGCCTTCGAGCTGGTGCCCCAGGACCTAGCCCGCCGGATCGCGCTGCGGCACAGCGTCGACATGGTGCGCGTGACGATGGAGTTCTTCGAGGAGGTGCTGCCGCTGGTGGCGCGCTCCGAGGAGCAGCTCAGCGCCCTGACCGTGGGCGTGCTGAAGTACAGCCGCGACCTGGCCTTCACCGCCGCCTCCGCTTACGCCGACGCGGCGGAGGCACGCGGCACGTGGGACAGCCGGATGGAGGCCAGCGTCGTCGACGCCGTGGTGCGCGGCGACACCGGCCCGGAGTTGCTGTCCCGGGCGGCGGCGCTGAACTGGGACACCACGGCCCCGGCGACGGTCGTGGTCGGCATCCCGGCGCCCGACCGAGACGACGCGAAGGGCCAGCTCGGCAATCTGCGCGCCAGCCAGCAGGTCCGCGACATCGCCGCCCACCACGGCCGCGCGGCGCTCACCGACGTGCACGGCACCTGGCTGGTGGCGATCGTGTCCGGTCAGCTGTCCCCCACCGAGAAGTTCCTGGGCGATCTGCTGCAGGCATTCTCCGACGGCCCCGTGGTCATCGGGCCGACCGCGCCCATGCTGACCGCCGCGTACCACAGTGCGAGCGAGGCGATTTCGGGGATGAACGCCGTCGCCGGCTGGCGCGGCGCGCCGCGGCCCGTGCTGGCGCGGGAGCTGCTGCCCGAACGCGCGCTAATGGGCGACGCGTCGGCGATCGTGGCGCTGCACACCGATGTGATGGGTCCGCTCGGCGAAGCGGGCCCAACGCTCGTCGAGACCCTTGACGCTTTCTTAGATTCAGGCGGCGCCATTGAAGCCTGTGCCAGGAAGTTGTTCGTTCATCCAAACACGGTGCGCTACCGACTCAAGCGGATCACCGACTTCACCGGCCGCGATCCCACGGATCCGCGCGACGCATACGTGCTGCGTGTGGCGTCGACGGTGGGTCAGCTCAACTATCCGAAGACCCCGACAGGCCTTGGTAACAGTGGGATAACGCCAGTTCCGCTGCCGGTCAACGGCGCCACGCTGGGCAAGTCGGCCAAGCAGTGAGCCACGCCACAGGTCGCAGCACTGTATCAAACATGTAGCTTACGGAGCTATTTTGTAGGGAGTACACAAAAACCTAAGACGAGGTTCATAATCTGTTACACCCGCCAAAACCGTTTCCACAGTGTTCTCTTAAACACGTGATCGCATTGCTCGCGCCCGGACAGGGCTCGCAAACCGAGGGAATGCTGGGGCCCTGGCTCGACCTGCCGGGCGCCGCGGACCAGCTCGCCCTGTGGTCGAAGGCCAGCGGCCTCGACCTGGTGCGGCTGGGCACCACCGCCTCGACCGAGGAGATCACCGACACGGCGGTCACCCAGCCCCTGGTCGTCGCGGCCACGCTGCTCGCTCACCAAGAGGCCACCAAGCGCGGGTCGCTGTCGGGCAAGAACCCCGAAGACCTGATCGTGGCCGGTCACTCGGTCGGCGAGATCGCGGCCTACGCGATCGCCGGCGTCATGGCCGCCGATGACGCCGTCGCGCTGGCCGCCACCCGCGGCGCCGAGATGGCCAAGGCGTGCGCCATCGAGCCGACCGGCATGTCGGCCGTGCTGGGCGGCGACGAGGCCGAGGTGCTCAGCCGCCTCGAGGAGCTCGACCTGTTCCCCGCGAACCGCAACGCCGCCGGTCAGATCGTCGCGGCCGGCCCGTTGTCCGCGCTGGCCAAGCTGGCCGGGGACCCGCCGGCCAAGGCCCGGGTGCGCACCCTCGGCGTGGCCGGGGCCTTCCACACCAAGTACATGGCGCCGGCGCTCGACCGCTACGCCGCCGCGGCGGCCGCGATCGCGACCGCCGAGCCCACCGCCACGCTGCTTTCCAACCGCGACGGCAAGCCCGTCACGTCGGCGGCACAGGCGATGGAAACGCTTGTCGCTCAACTCATCCAGCCGGTGCGCTGGGACCTGTGCACCGCAACGATGCGGGAGCACGAAGTCACGGCGATCGTCGAGTTCCCGCCCGCGGGCACTCTCACCGGCATCGCCAAGCGCGAACTTCGGGGAGTTGCGGCCCATGCCGTCAAGTCGCCCGCAGACCTGGACGCGCTGGCAGACAGCTAACGCCTGCCGCGGCCAGTACAACCATATATTCATCACATCTGTTCGATTGATACACAACACATTACGAAGGGAAGACGCTGTGCCCGTCAGTCAGGAAGAAATCATCGCCGGTATCGCCGAGATCATCGAAGAGGTGACCGGTATCGAGCCCTCCGAGGTCACCCCGGAGAAGTCGTTCGTCGACGACCTGGACATCGACTCGCTGTCGATGGTGGAGATCGCCGTGCAGACCGAGGACAAGTACGGCGTGAAGATCCCCGACGAAGACCTCGCCGGCCTGCGCACCGTCGGTGACGTCGTCGCCTACATCCAGAAGCTCGAGGAAGAGAACCCCGAGGCGGCCCAGGCCCTGCGCGCCAAGCTGGAGACCGAAAACCCCGAGGCGGTTGCCAACGTCCAGGCGAGGCTCGAAGCGGAGAGCAAGTGACCAAGCCTTCCACTGCTAATGGCGGTTACCCCAGCGTTGTGGTAACCGCCGTCACGGCGACGACATCCCTCGCGCCGGACATCGAGAGCACGTGGAAGGGCTTGTTGGCCGGCGAGAGCGGCATCCACGTCCTCGAAGACGACTTCATCACCAAGTGGGACCTGCCCGTCAAGATCGGTGGACACCTCAAGGAGCCCGTCGACAACCACATGGGCAGGCTCGACATGCGGCGTATGTCGTACGTCCAGCGGATGAGCAAACTGCTGAGCGGTCAGTTATGGGAGACCGCAGGCGCGCCCGAGGTTGACCCCGACCGGTTCACGGTCGTGGTCGGCACCGGCCTCGGCGGCGCGGAACGGATCGTGGAGAGCTATGACCTGATGAACGAGGGCGGCCCCCGCAAGGTGTCGCCGCTCGCCGTTCAGATGATCATGCCCAACGGCGCCGCGGCGACCGTCGGGCTGCAGCTGGGGGCTCGCGCCGGGGTCATGACCCCGGTGTCGGCCTGCTCCTCGGGCTCCGAAGCGATCGCCCACGCGTGGCGCCAGATCGTCATGGGCGACGCCGACGTCGCCGTCTGCGGCGGGGTCGAGGGGCCGATCGAGGCGCTGCCCATCGCGGCGTTCTCCATGATGCGGGCCATGTCGACCCGCAACGACGAGCCGGAGCGCGCGTCGCGGCCGTTCGACAAGGACCGCGACGGCTTCGTGTTCGGCGAGGCCGGGGCCCTGATGCTCATCGAGACCGAGGAACACGCCAAGGCCCGCGGCGCCAAGCCGCTGGCCCGGCTGCTGGGTGCCGGCATCACGTCGGACGCCTTCCACATGGTGGCTCCGGCCGCCGACGGTGTGCGCGCCGGGCGGGCAATGACGCGCGCGCTGGAGCTGGCGGGGCTGTCCCCCAAGGACGTCGACCACATCAACGCGCACGGGACGGCCACACCGATCGGTGACAGCGCGGAGGCCAACGCCATCCGGGTCGCCGGCTGCGAGCGGGCCGCGGTGTACGCGCCGAAGTCGGCGCTCGGCCACTCCATCGGTGCGGTGGGCGCGCTGGAATCGCTGCTCACGGTGCTGTCCCTCCGGGACGGTGTCATTCCGCCGACGCTGAACTACGAGACGCCCGACCCCGAGATCGACCTGGACGTCGTCGCCGGCGAACCCCGTTATGGCGATTTCCGTTATGCGATCAACAACTCGTTCGGGTTCGGCGGGCACAACGTGGCGCTCGCCTTCGGGCGTTACTGATTGACAGTGGTGACCCGCTTCACCCGGCCCCGCCGGGCTCGCGATCACCACAACGCACGAAAGGAACGGTCGCAAGACCCATGACAGAGCTCGTTACCGGGAAATCACTCCCGAACGTAGTCGTCACCGGCATTGCCATGACCACTGCGGTGGCGACCGACGTCGAGAACACCTGGAAGTTGTTGCTCGACGGGCAAAGCGGGATCCGTGTCCTCGACGACCCGTTCGTCGAGCAGTTCGACCTGCCGGTGCGCATCGGCGGGCACCTGTTGGAGGAATTCGACAGCCAGCTGACGCGCATCGAGCTGCGCCGGACGGGTTACCTGCAGCGGATGTCCACCGTGCTCAGCCGCCGGGTGTGGGAGAACGCCGGCTCGCCCGAGGTGGACCGCACCCGGTTGCTGGTGTCCATCGGGACCGGCCTGGGCTCGTCGGAAGAGATGGTCTTCAGCTACGACGACATGCGCGAGCGCGGGATGAAGGCGGTCTCCCCGCTCGGGGTACAGAAGTACATGCCCAACGGCGCCGCCGCGGCGGTGGGGCTGGAACGCCAGGCCAAAGCCGGTGTCATCACGCCGATCTCGGCGTGCGCGTCGGGGTCGGAGGGCATCGCCCAGGCATGGCGCAACATCGTCTTCGGCGAGGCCGACGTTGCGATCTGCGGTGGAGTGGAGACCAAGATCGAGGCGGTGCCGATCGCGGCGTTCGCTCAGATGCGCATCGTCATGTCGACCAAGAACGACGACCCCGAAGGCGCCTGCCGCCCGTTCGACCGTGACCGCACGGGCTTCGTGTTCGGTGAGGCCGGCGCGCTGATGGTGATCGAAACCGAGGAGCACGCCAAGGCCCGCGGCGCCAACATCCTGGCCCGGATCATGGGCGCCGGCATCACCTCCGACGGTTACCACATGGTGGCTCCCGACCCCGACGGCGTCCGCGCCGGCGCCGCGATGACGCGCGCCATCCAGCTCGCGGGGCTCACGCCCGGCGACATCGACCACGTCAACGCCCACGCCACCGGCACCTCCGTCGGTGACCTCGCCGAGAGCAAGGCCATCAACAACGCCCTAGGCGCGCACGGCGGCAACGCGGCCGTATACGCCCCCAAGGCGGCGCTGGGCCACTCGGTCGGTGCGGTCGGTGCGGTCGAGTCGATCCTCACCGTGCTCACGCTGCGCGACCAGGTCATCCCGCCGACACTCAATCTGGCCAACCTCGACCCGGAGATCGATCTGGATGTCGTGGCGGGCAAGCCGCGTACTGGCAATTACCAGTACGCGATCAACAACTCATTCGGCTTCGGCGGGCACAACGTCGCACTCGCCTTTGGACGGTACTGACCCAAGCTCTCACCCACCTGCCATAGCTACTGCTAGCCCCGAGCAACATCGGAAGAGGAGACCCGCGATGACGACCATGGCCCCCGAGTCGGTAGGCGAATCGCTAGACCCCCGCGACCCGCTGTTGCGCCTGAGCAATTTCTTTGACGACGACAGCGGCGAGCTGCTGCACGAGCGGGACCGCTCGGGTGTGCTGGCGGCCTCGGGGACCGTCAACGGTGTGCGGACGATCGCGTTCTGCACCGACGGGACCGTCATGGGCGGTGCCATGGGCATCGAGGGCTGCACGCACATCGTCAACGCTTACGACACCGCCATCGAGGAGCAGAGCCCGATCGTGGGCATCTGGCACTCCGGTGGCGCCCGGCTGGCCGAGGGCGTCAAGGCGCTGCACGCGGTGGGCTTGGTGTTCGAGGCCATGATCCGGGCCTCCGGCTACATCCCGCAGGTCTCGGTGGTCGTCGGATTCGCCGCCGGCGGCGCCGCCTACGGGCCGGCGCTGACCGACGTCATCGTCATGGCGCCGGAGAGCCGGGTGTTCGTCACCGGGCCCGACGTGGTGCGCAGCGTAACCGGCGAGGACGTGGACATGTGCTCGCTCGGCGGCCCCGACACCCACCACAAGAAGTCGGGGGTGTGCCACATCGTCGCGGACGACGAGCTCGACGCCTACGAGCGCGGTCGTCGGCTGGTCGGATTGTTCTGCCAGCAGGGGCATTTCGACCGCAGCAAGGCCGAGGCCGGGGACACCGACATCCACGCGCTGCTGCCGGAATCGGCGCGGCGGGCCTACGACGTGCACCCGATCGTAACCGCGATCCTCGACGACGACACCCCGTTTGACGAGTTCCAGGCCAACTGGGCGCCGTCGATGGTGGTCGGGCTCGGCAGGCTGTCCGGCCGGACCGTTGGCGTGCTCGCCAACAACCCGCTGCGCCTGGGCGGCTGCCTGAACTCCGAAAGCGCCGAGAAAGCGGCACGTTTCGTGCGATTGTGCGATGCGTTCGGAATTCCATTGATCGTGATCGTCGATGTGCCCGGCTACCTGCCCGGCGTCGACCAAGAGTGGGGCGGCGTGGTGCGCCGCGGCGCCAAACTGCTGCACGCCTTCGGCGAGGCCACCGTTCCGCGGGTCACCCTGGTCACCCGAAAAACCTACGGCGGGGCCTACATCGCGATGAACTCGCGCTCGCTGAATGCCACCAAGGTGTTCGCCTGGCCAGATGCGGAGGTCGCGGTAATGGGCGCCAAGGCCGCCGTCGGCATCCTGCACAAGCGCAAGCTGGCGGCCGCGCCCGAGCACGAGCGCGAGGCCCTGCACGACCAGCTGGCGGCCGAGCACGAGCGGATCGCGGGCGGGGTGGACAGCGCCATCGAGATCGGTGTCGTCGACGAGAAGATCGACCCGTCGCACACCCGCAGCAAGCTCACCGAGGCGCTGGCTCAGGCGCCGGCACGCCGCGGGCGTCACAAGAACATCCCGCTGTAATCCGCGCGTACGCACGCTCTTTCCCACGCGAGCGGAACGCCACGGCGGGAGTTCGCGTCTTCGCTTCTGTTTTCGAGCGTGGGTCTTATGGACGAAAAGTGATGGCGGTGGGAATGTGTACTTCCCCCCACGTTCGACGTATTGACAAGCGAATGACTCACGACACACCAGAAGACTTTCCGCAGTGGTGGTGGGCAACCCGCTGTCTGGCTTGCGGGGGAAGATCGCTAGCATCGCCACGGGCTCGGCAGCGACTGACGACGGGCCGTGGGGGAACCCCTATCCTGTTGTTTCGTGCACCCACACGAAATCGTGGATCCCGGAGAGACGCAGCGTGATCCGCTGGCGCAGCGGCCAGGCTTGCAGCGCCTCGGGGCCGGAGAGTAACTCCGGACGCTCGAGCCGGTACGTCCGTCCCTTCCAGGCAAGCGTGCACGCTCCCGCCGCCATCACGTTGCGGTACCAGTCCGTCTCGGTGCCGTAGCCCAACGGAAGGAGGAACCCGTCGCCGTAGGCCTGAGCGCCCAGCGCCGTGTGGTAGGTGCGTCCGCTGCGACGCCCCGCGTGGGTGAGCAGAGCGAACGGGGAACGCTCGCTACCCGCACTCCTCCGAGTGAAGTCGTTGTACCGTTGCATGGCCCCCAGCCGCATCAGCTTGCGGTTTCGCCGGAAAACCCTGGGCAACACCGACACCGCCGTCAGGACGGCGCCACCGAGCACCAGCACCCCGCCCACGAAGATCCCCACTAGCTGTTGCCGTCGAATCTGCTTGTCAGAAGCCATGATCTGCTCTCCTGGCGTGACGAACGGTGCCGGGAAGGTCTTCGCGGGTGAGGTCGAATTGGCGGAATTCTACCGGGCTGTGTGCCGGGGAGCTCGCGGAAGCGGGGTGTGCTCGCGAGCCCAGCTCGGCGTAGAGGCGCTCGATCTGCGCGTGCTCGACGCCGAGCTGCCGCGCCAGGGCTGACGTATCGAGGAATTCGATCCCTCGGCTGATCTTTCCGTTCCTCATTTCGAACGCCACGTTCGCCTTTCCCACCACCGTGCGTTCGGATCCCTCGGGAACGACGGTGATGCCATCCAGGACGACGGGTCCGCCGATCGTGGCACGCGTGTCATAGCTGACGCAAGCCCAATTCTCGCCCGCCTCGAGATGGGTGATCTGTTTTCTGCCCTGGGCGGGTTGGCCCGCAACCATGGCCGCCGACTGCCGACCCGCCTGGCCGATCTGCGCCAGGCCCCGGTAGACGACACCCGTAGGGATCACCCGGTATTCGCCGTCGGGCGCCCAGCAGGCCAGTTCGGCATCGACATCGTTGCGATTGATCGCATCGACCCACGCGCGGATCGTAGTCAGGTTCTCTTGCTCGGACATAACCTATCCCCTGCCCAGGATCTGTGAGAGCACCTGGCGCAGTTGCCCTTCAGGGTCGGCCGGCAGCCCGTCACAGCGCCAGCCGACAAATTCGTCGGGACGCACCAGCAGGGCTCCCGAGGGGCCCAGTCCGGTGACCGCCGCCCATTCGTCGCTCTCGATGCGGTGCGCGGCCACCGACGCCGAAGCCGCGGCGGCGCACCAGCGTTCGTCGCTGGTGAGCACGGTGAATCCCGGACCCAGCAGGTCGAGCGTCGAAATCCCGTCACGCACCCACACGTGCGGGACGCGGGTACCGGGCTGCCCGCGCAATTCGTCCACCAGCGACACCGCGTCGGGGTCCGCCGGCGCGGGAGCATCGGACACCACTGCACCCGAGCGGTATTGGTAGCCGATAAGCAGCGCGAACATCGGCGCCTCCTCGTCCGGCGGCAACAGGGGCCGGTCGTCGTCCAACTGCAGGAAGCCCAGCGACGGCCCGGTAAGCGACTGGCGCGCGTTGAAGCGCCCGACCGGGTGCCGTTCAGCGTGGTAAGTGTCCAGCAGCACCGGTCCGGCGGCCCCGTGCAAGACGGCGGCCAGCTTCCAGGCGAGATTGTGCGCACTCTGGATCGCGGTGTTGGCCCCGCCGGCCTTGAACGGCGGCATGGTGTGGGCCGAGTCGCCGACGAGAAAGACCCGGTCACAGCGGAATTGGTCGGCCACCTGCTCGTACGGTTGCCAGGCCGCGACCTCGATCACGTCGATGTCGATGGGCTCGCCGAACGCCTTCAGCAGCAGCTCCCGGCAGCGCTGCGGGGTGAACTGGTCGGCCGATTCGCCCTTGCCCGGGAAATAGGTGGTGACGAACATCCCGAGCTCGCCCTGCACCAGCAGGAAGATGCCGTCCACGTCGGCGTTCTTGACCTGCACGGCGTCGCCGTCGGCCAAGTGCGAGACGTACTTCGTCCAGGGCGCCCGGAAGTAGATGAATACGACAAAAATCGGCAGCGCCCCGTAACCAGATGTGCTGATGTCTAACCAATTTCGGATCGGGCTGTGCACGCCGTCGGCGGCGACGAGGTAATTGGCGCGGACGGTCTCGGACTCCCCACTGTCCAGGTCGCGCACCACCGCGGTGACACCCGCCCCGTCCTGCTCGAGCGACGAAAGCTCCTTCCCGTAGCGCGCCTCGCTGCCCCGTCGGCGCGTGTCGGCGAGCAGGATCGGCTCGAGCCTGCTCTGCGGGCAGTACTGCGCCGCCGGTTCGGGACTGAGATGGTCGAGGCCCGCGAAGATCGCGTCGATGTCCAAGGCCAGTTGCTCCTCGGCGCTGTTCAGCGCCGGTTTGACCATCATCGTCGAAACATGGTCCGCGACCGCATGGACCTCGTCAGCCAATCCGAGGCCCCGCAGGATTTCCAGGCTGCGAAAGCTCAAGTTGCGGGCCTTGGGATAAATGAAGACCTCGCGCCGCTTCTCGACCAGCAGCGAGTGGACCCCTTGTTTCGCCAGCAATGCCGATGTGGCGAGGCCGGCGGCGCCGGCGCCGACGATGAGGGCGGGAACTCGCGTGAGCGTCATAGCTAGAATGATAGTAGCTCTCATTAGATATTCACAGTCATAATCTAAGACGTTTCGGGTTGAGGGAAGATAGGGCCCATGACACTCACGGCGGCGGCGATGATGGACGTCGCGCTCGACGAGGCGCGCGCCGGACTGGCGGAGGGTGGCATCCCAATCGGCGCCGCGCTGTTCACCGCGGGCGGTGACCTGTTGGGCCGCGGCCGCAATCGCCGTGTGCAACAGGACGATCCGTCGCTGCACGCCGAGGTCGACGCGTTTCGCGCGGCCGGCCGGCAGCGCGTCTACCGCTCGACCGTCATGGTGACCACGCTCTCGCCGTGCTGGTACTGCAGTGGGCTGGTACGCCAGTTCAATATCGGCGCGGTCTTGGTCGGTGAATGCCGCACGTTCAGCGGCGGGCACGAGTGGCTGGCCGAGAACGGCGTCACGGTCACGGTGCTCGACGACGGCCGCTGCACGGCGATGATGTCGGCGTTCATCGCCGACCATCCCGACCTGTGGCACGAGGACATCGGCCTGGCACCCTAGCCCAGACGCGCCAGGAACTCCTCGGCCGCCGGTAGCGCCCGCTCGCGATCGGCATCCACCAGGCCGATGCGGGTCCGCCGGTCCACGATGTCGGAGACGTCCAGCGCGCCCTCATGGGTGATGGCGTATTCGAATTCGGCCCGGGTGACGTCGATACCCTCGCCGACCGGCTCCGTCGGGCGCCCGCACGTTGCGGTCGCCACCACCCTGGCGGCCTCGGCGCCATACCGCTGCACCAGCGAGGCCGGCAACCCCGCGACCGGGCCGGAGCCGGGGGGCCCGGGGTTGGCGGGCGCCCCGATCAGCGGCAGGTCGTGCGTCCGGCACTTAGCGGCGCGCAGGTGCCGCAGGCTGACGGCGCGGTCCAGCACGTCTTGCGCCATGTAGCGGTATTCGGTCAGCTTGCCGCCGATCACGCTGATGATCCCGGACTCCGATTCCACGACGGCGTGTTCGCGCGAGACATCGGCGGTGCGGCCCTCGCCGGTATCGATCAGCGGCCGCAGTCCCGCGTAGGCGCCGATGACGTCGGAGGGGCCCAACGCGACCCCCAGCGCGGTGTTGACCGTGTCGAGCAGGAACGCGGTTTCCTCGGCGGACGGTATCGGGACGTCCGGGATCGGGCCGGGGGCGGCTTCGTCGGTCAGCCCCAGATAGACCCGGCCCAGCTGTTCGGGCATGGCGAAGACGAACCGGTTGAGCTCGCCGGGGATCGGAATCGTCAGCGCCGCGGTGGGATACCCGAAGGCCTCGGCGTCGAACACCAGGTGCGTCCCGCGGCTGGGCCGCAGCCGCAACAGGCCGTCGATCTCGGCCGCCCACACCCCGGCGGCGTTGATCACCGCTCGGGCCGCCACGTCGAACGACTGCCCCGAACGCTGGTCGGTCAGCCGCACCGAGGTCCCGGTGGCCTTCGATGCCGCCACGTAGGTCAGGATCCGCGCGCCGTGCTGCGCGGCGGTGCGCGCGACCGCGGTGACCAAGCGGGCGTCGTCGATCAGCTGGCCGTCGTAGGCCAGTAGGCCGCCGTCCAGTCCCGCGCGCCGGACCGTGGGCGCCAGCCGCGCGACGCGCTCCGGCGAGATCCGGCGCGACCACGGCAGTATCGACGACGACGTGCCCGCGAGCATCCGCAGCGCGTCGCCGGCCAGGAAACCCGCGCGCACCAGCGCGCGCTTTCCCCGAGGCATGGAGGGCAGCAGCGGGACCACTTGCGGCATGGCGTGAACCAGGTGAGGGGCGTTGCGCGACATCAGGATTCCGCGCTCGACGGCGCTGCGCCGGGCGATGCCGACGTTGCCGCTCGCCAGGTAGCGCAGCCCGCCGTGCACGAGCTTGGAGCTCCAACGGCTGGTGCCGAACGCCAGATCGTGTTTTTCCACCAGCGCCACCCGCAGTCCCCGCGACGCGGCGTCCAACGCGACGCCCGTCCCGGTGATGCCACCGCCGATCACGACGACGTCGAGGGGCTCGCCGTCGGCGAGCGCGGCCAGGTCGGCCGCACGGCGGGTGGCGTTCAATGCCGCATCGGTCACGACAGGTATCCGTTCAGGGCGTGGGCGAGTTCGGCGTCCAGCGCGCCGGCGTCGAGGATCGGCCGCACGATCCGCTGGGACTGGATGGTCGACTGGGTGATCAGCAGCACCATGGTGGCCATCTGCCGGGGGTCACCGGCACGGACGCTGCCGTGGCGCTGGGCGGCGCGCAGCCGCTCGGCCAGCGCGTCGATCAGCATGTGCTGGCTGGTGCCGAGGCGCTCGGTGATGTAAATCGGCGCCAGCTCCGAGTGCAGCACCGACATGACCAACGTGTCCTGGCGCAGCAGGTCGGCCACCGTGATGATCTGTCGCACCAGCGATTCCCGGTCCTCCCCGAGCAGCGGCGCGTCACACATCACGTCGGTGATGTGCCTGGTCAGAAGCGCCGCGACGATCGACGGCGTGTCCGGCCAGCGCCGGTACACGGTGGGCCGGCTCACGCCGGCGCGCCGCGCGATCTCGGCCAAGGTCACCCGGTCAACGCCGAAGTCGACGACGCAGCTGGCGGCCGCCGCGAGGATCCGGTCCGCGGTAGCCGCGTTACTGATTGACAGCATATGTAATACTGTAACGCATGACCCACCGCGAGGCACTACTCCTCCCGCCGATGAAATGGAACGCATGGGGGGACCCCGCAGCGGCCAAGCCGCTATCCGAGGGCATCCGGTCGCTGCTGAAACAGGCTGTCGGAGTGGAGGATTCGGTCGCAACTGAGCTGCTGCCCGAGCAGGTGCGGGTGCGCCGGTCGGCGTTGTCGGACGACGACCGGCGGGCGCTGGCGGCGATCGTCGGCGACGAATACTGCCGCACCGGCGACCTCGATCGGCTGCTGCACGCCGGCGGCAAGTCCACGATCGACCTGCTGCGCCGCAAGGACGTCGGCGTGCAGGACGCGCCCGACGCGATCCTGCTGCCCGGTGACGACGAGGCCGTCGCAGCCGTTCTGCGCTACTGCTCCGAGCACTCCATCGCCGTCGTCCCGTTCGGGGGTGGCACCAGCGTGGTCGGCGGCCTGGACCCCATCCGCGAGGGGTTCCCCACCGTGGTCTCTCTCGACCTGCGCCGCTTCGACCAGCTCATCGAGCTCGACGTGGACTCCGGCCAGGCCGTCTTTGGGGCGGGTGTCACCGGCCCGGAGGCGGAGCGAATGCTGGGCGCCCAAGGCTTTTCGCTCGGGCACTTCCCGCAGAGCTTCGAGTACGCCACGATCGGCGGCTTCGCGGCGACCCGGTCGTCCGGGCAGGACTCGGCCGGTTATGGCCGCTTCAACGACATGGTGCGCGGGCTGCGGATGGTCACCCCCGCCGGCACCCTCGACCTGGGCCGCGGCCCGGAATCGGCCGCCGGCCCCGACCTACGCCAGCTGGCGATCGGCTCCGAGGGCGCCTTCGGCGTCATCACCCGGGTGCGGCTGCGCGTGCACCGGGTCCCGGCAGCCGTCCGCTACGAGGCGTGGTCGTTCCCCGACTTCGAGACCGGCGCCGCGGCGCTGCGCGCCGTCACCCAGACCGCCACCGGGCCCACCGTCATCCGGCTCTCGGACGAGGCCGAAACCGGGGTCAACCTCGCCACCACCGAGTCGATCGGCGAAACGCAGATCACCGGCGGCTGCCTGGCCATCACCATGTTCGAAGGCACCGACGAACACGTCGAGAGCCGGCAGGCCGAGACCGCCGCCCTGCTCGCCGCGCGCGGCGGCACGTCCCTGGGCGAGGGACCGGCCCAGGCCTGGGAGCGGGGCCGGTTCGGCGCGCCCTACCTGCGCGATTCGCTGCTGGCGGCCGGCGCGCTCTGCGAGACCCTCGAGACGGCCACCGACTGGTCGAACGTCCCCACGCTCAAAGCCGCCGTCACCCGGGCGCTTACCGACGCCCTCGCCGGAACCGGGACACCCGCGCTGGTGATGTGCCACATCTCGCACGTCTACCCCACCGGCGCGTCGCTGTACTTCACCGTCGTAGCCGGACAGCGCGGCAATCCGATCGAGCAGTGGCGGACCGCCAAGCGGGCCGCCTCGGACGCGATCGTCGCCGCCGGCGGGACCATCACCCACCACCACGCGGTCGGCACCGACCACCGGCCCTGGATGCGCGACGAGGTGGGCGAGCTCGGGGTGCGGGTGCTGCGCGCGGTCAAGGCGACGCTGGACCCGGCCGGAATCCTCAACCCGGGCAAGCTGATTCCGTGACCGGGCGACATCCTCGCGAGATAAGCAAGGTCATCGCCCTGACCAATCCGGTGTCCGGGCACGGCGCCGCCATCCGCGCGGCCGAGCGCGCGATAGCGCGACTGCACCACCGCGGCGTGGAGGTGGTCGAGATCATCGGCGACGACGCGCAGGACGCGCGCTACCTGGTGGGCGCCGCGCTGGACAAGGGCGCCGACGCGGTGATGGCGACCGGGGGCGACGGCGTGGTGTCCAACGCCCTGCAGCTCCTCGCGGGCACCGGCGTCCCGCTGGGCGTCGTCCCGGCGGGCACCGGCAACGACCACGCGCGCGAATTCGGCATTCCCACGGGCGATCCCGAGGCCGCCGCGGACGTCGTCGTCGACGGCTGGACGGAAACCATCGACCTGGGCCGGATTCGCGACTCCACCGGCGCCGAGAAGTGGTTCGGCACCGTCGCGGCCACCGGCTTCGACTCGCTGGTGACGGACCGCGCCAACCGGATGACCTGGCCGCACGGGCGGTTGCGCTACTACCTCGCAATGCTGGCCGAACTCTCCCAGCTGCGGCTGCTGCCGTTCCGGATAGAGCTCGACGGCGGCCGGGAGATCGACGCCGACCTAACGCTGGTGGCGCTCGGCAACACCCGCAGCTACGGCGGCGGGATGCTGATCTGTCCCGGCGCGGATCCCACCGACGGCCTGCTCGACATCACGATGGTCCACTCGGCGTCCCGGACCAAGCTGGTTCGCCTGTTCCCCACCGTGATGAAGGGGACGCACGTCAACCTCGCCGAGGTCAGCACCGCGCGCGCCAAGTCGATTCGTGTCGAGTGCCCGGGGATCAACGTCTACGCCGACGGCGACTTCGCCTGCCCGCTGCCCGCCGAGATCGCGGCGGTCCCGGGCGCGTTGCAGGTGTTACGGCCTCGGGTCTCCGCGCACCACTAGGGCATGTCTGACAAACGTCGGGTCCAGGCGACGATGGCGTTGAGAACGGCTGCGCCGCGGTAGACGATGGCGAGTTTGTCGTAGCGGG
>NZ_JAZGLV010000037.1:0-29011 GCF_036409085.1 Mycobacterium sp. 050134 | reverse complement strand
GGTCAACGCAGAGCTGCAAAAGTACGTGGCCGATCGGCTTGCCGGAATGGTTCGTCTAGCTGACGGCTCGCCTGTCGCGGGGCCTGCGGCGCCGCAGTGGAAGGGCCGCAACAAGGGGCGTCGCCAGGACCGACGATGGGCCACGGCGTGGAGTCCTGAGCAGATCGCTCACCGATTGCCGGTCGATTTCCCCGATGATGGATCTATGCGGATCTCTCATGAGACCATCTACCGCTCGCTGTATGTCCAGGGGCGTGGCGCTCTCCGTCGAGAATTGGTGGCGTGCTTGAGAACTGGACGTGCATTGCGTGTGCCGCGGGCGCGTGCGCGGCAACGAGCCGCCGGGCACGTGAGTGCTGAGGTGATGATCAGTCAGCGTCCCGCCGAGGTCGAGGATCGCGCGGTTCCCGGGCACTGGGAGGGAGACTTAATCATTGGGTCGGGCCGTTCGGCGATCGGCACCTTGGTGGAGCGCTCCACGAGGTTCACGATGCTGCTGCACCTGCCGCGGATGGCCGGTTACGGTGTCATCGCCCCGGTCAAGAATGGCCCCGCTTTGGGCGGTTACGGCGCCGATGCCATGAAGGACGCCATCGCCGCCAAGATCACCACGCTGCCGCACGCTTTACGTCAAACGCTGACCTGGGATCGCGGCAAGGAACTGGCCGCACACGCCCAGTTGAGCATCGACACCGGAGTGCAGGTGTACTTCGCCGACCCGCACAGCCCATGGCAGCGGGGAACGAACGAAAACACCAATGGGCTCTTGCGACAGTACTTTCCGAAGGGAACCGACCTATCGCGCTGGGACAGCGAGGAGATCGACGCCGTCGCGTTGGCACTCAACAACCGGCCCCGCAAGACACTGAACTGGAGAACACCGGCTGAAGCCCTCAACGACCATCTACTATCGCTTCAATCAGCCGGTGTTGCGACGACCTATTGAACCTGGGCTATTAACGACTCACGACACTAGTCGCCGACCCCGAGCCATGAACCGCGCCCGTTCTCCTGACTCTCTCGACGTCCCGGTTATCAGGCCGAGTCGGCAACCAGCCGGTCAGCACGTCCACTCCCACGGCGCGCACCGACCGCTCTTGGGCACACCCAGCGAGCCCGCGGAAACCATTGCGGCAGAGGTAATCTGCCCTAGCTCGGGCGATTACGGGGCGTCCGCGCGCAGCGACTCGGTGATACGTTCAGCGGCCCGACGAGACCGTTCGTCGCACTCGCACAACGCGCACGGGCGTCAGGGCCTCCGGACTGATCGCAGGTAGCCGGTGATGTCGGACATCGCCGGCAATGGCAGTCCCTCATCGGGTACTAGACCGGCTTGGCGCAGCACTTGAGCCTGGTCCCAGTACAGCGTCTCGCTCAGCATCAGGGATGCCTGAAACTTGACGATGACGGCGAATGGGACCTCGAGCGACGCACCCGTCGGGAGCACACCCGGAAGAAGGTGCGGCACCTCGCGGTCATGGGTGAGCCGCATGACGCACTCGTCAACCAGCACGTCGTCGCCCACCGAGCGCGCAATTGGTTCGAGTTCGGTGTCCGGCGGCTGGCCAGGAATGAAAACGTCGGCGTAGTAGGCCCGCAGGGCTTCACGCCCCGATGCCCCGCTCATCGTCGGAAGATGCATGACGCGCGCTTCGGGCACCATCGTCGACACCGCGAGATCGGCGTCCCTCGCCTCGAATTCGTAGCCGGTGTGCCGCTCCCACAGCTCCACCATGGCGTCGCGATCCATCATGAGTGCCGACGCTACGGCTCTCGCGCCCGTCGCGACAAACCGGTATTCGCTGAGTGAGTTATGGGTCGCGGGGCGCCAGCGCACCGGGCGCGGTCTCCGTGGCCGGAGCTCTCGGATAGCCTTCAGGCATCGCCACGAAAGCCAGGACATGAGCCAGGATGCGGTCGGGACAACCCGCGGTCTTCTCACCGAGGCGGCCGTGCTGCGCCACGGTTTCCTGGACGTGCTGGGCGAATCCACAAGCTCGCCGGCGCCGACCTTTGCCCAGCGCGCCATGAACAGCCCGTTCGTGGCGACCGTGTACGAACGGCTCTGGCGCCCGGTGTCCTTCTACGTGGCCAGCGGCGTCACCACCGGCGCGGAGCAGCGCCGAGCGGCGTCGGCCCTGCGGCTCTCCACCGCACGACGGCTGCTCGACGTCGCGTGCGGCCCGGGCAATTTCACCCGGCCCCTGGCCGAGCAGCTACCCGATGGCGGCCTGGCGGTCGGGTTCGACATCTCGGAGCCCATGCTGACGCGGGCCGTGCACGACAACAGCGGGCCGCGCACCTGCTACGTTCGCGGCGACGCCCGCAGGCTGCCGTTCGCGGACGCGACCTTCGACGCCGTCTGCTGTTTCGGCGCGCTCTACCTGATGCCCGAGCCGTTTCGCGTCGCGCGGGAGATGGTGCGGGTGCTTCGGCCGGGCGGCCGGGTGGCGATCCTGACCAGCTATGCCCCCGACGCGCCGCCGGTCCGGTTCGCGCTGGGCACCGGCGCCCGCCTGATCGGGCTGACGATGTTTGACCGGCACGCCTTCGTCGACCTCTTCTCCTCCGCCGGTCTGGTCGACGTCGACCAGAAGACGCAGCGCGCGCTGCAGTTCGTCGCCGCGGCAAAACCCCGCTGACGGCGCTAGGAGGCCGCCTTGCTGACGGCGAGGATCCGAACGACGGGGGTGCCCGCTTCGCACTCGAAGACCCACGGTTCGCCGCCATCCACCGGCTCCGAGGTGAGCGTGAACATCACCGGCCGACCGGACCGCTGAGACATCTGCGTGCATTCCACCTGAAACAGCCGGTAGTCGCCGTCGCGGTGAATCGCGAGCGAGAAGCCGGGCTCGACGGATTCGACGGGAATTCTCTGCAAGTAGTACTCGGTATGCATGCACCGACAGTAGAAGCGGTGCGACGCGACATTCGTCCCAACACGCCAGTCTTAATGAATATTCAGGCAGTTTTCCGGCTGGCATCAGTTAACCGGTGGGGACAGCCCGCACGCATGTGTTCACGCGTCCCGCGCTGCGGCGCAATGGTTTCCAACCACAGGATCTCGCGTGACCGGCGTCGCCACATTAGTGGCGCGAATTCCTTGACACGTCGAAATCCGGTGGTATGCCGCCTCGGCACCGTCGGTCGATCCGGTTATGCCTGGGCGGGCTGCAACACGAAGTCGACCACGATCCCGGCCAAGTCCTCGATCGCCCCTCGCGCTACGACCTCGTAGCCGTGGGTGCTCAGCGTGGGCAGGCAGAGCAGTCCCGCGCGCGGTGCTAGCCCAGCTGCCTTCGAGTGCGACGCGTCCGACTCGAAAGCGCCCAGCACCGCCGCCTGCGGGGACAACCCCCGGGCTTCGGCGATTCGCATCAGCCGATCGGCGATGTCCTTGTCGTAGACGCACAGGGCATCGCTGTAACCGACGATCGGCCCGCCCCTGACGGTGGTCGCATACTCCTGCTCGGTGGGCCCGACCTCGAGGGCGAGGGTCAGCGTTCCTGGAAGGGTGGCGCTGGCATACGTGCCGCCCACGCCGCCGATCTCCTCGTTGGTGGTGAATGCGAAGTAGACGTCGTCGGCGGGACGCTGCCCGCCCTCGCGGAGCACCCTGGCGGCATGCAGCAGCGCGGTGACCGCGGCGCGGTCGTCCATGAAGTAGCAGCCCAGGTAGTCGCCGATCGGGACCAATGAACGCTTGCTGCGGTGGACGCACACCCGGGTGCCGGGCCGCACTCCGGCGCCGTCTAACTCTCCCCGAGTACGCCCGGTGAAGACGTAGACGTGATTCCAGTCGAGCGCCCGGTCCCCCTGATCGGGCTTGGTCTGCCAGATGCGCTGGCTCTCTTGCGTGGTGTGTTCCGAGCCGAGGGTGAGCACCGCGGTGAGTGTCTCGTGGCCGCCGAGCACCGCGACCGGCCCCAGGCCGAAGTTGCCCGGGTACATGGTGCCCAGCTGGGTCAGGTGGAGCGTGCCGTCGGGCTCGACGCGCTTGACCAGCATGGACAGCTCGTCCATGTGCGCCATGACCCGAGTTGCGACCCCCAACCCCGGCGTGACGGTCGACCGGTGGTGCTGGTCGTCCGTCATCGCGGATTCGTTGGCGGCCACGTATCCGATCAGGTTTCCCGCGGCGTCGACCCACATGTCGTCGACCAGGGGTTGCAGTTCCCGCGCGCACACCGCTCGAACCGCGTCCTCCTGGCCGCAGGGCCCGTAGCTCCACAGCAGCTCCTGAAGCATCGCCTCGGTGGAGTCATCATCGCGGTGCGCCATCGAGCCCCTTCCATGGTCGGTTCGGCGGGCCGACGCCAGCAGCGTCGACTACGACACCAGTACCCCGATTGCCCGCGACCGACTCGTGCCATCCCCCGAACCCACACCCAAGCGGACCGGGGTCCGATTAGGTGTTAGTGTGGCTTCAACCGGACTTTGGTCCGGTTCACTGAACGGGGCTCGGCGACCCCGCCGGGTCCGGCACAACGCGGGAAAGGCACATCGATGACTACAGCGACCGCTTTGGAGACCGGCGTCTGGACGATTGACCCGGTTCACTCCTCGATCGAGTTCTGGGTTCGACACCTGATCGTGAGCAAGGTGCGGGGACTGTTCCCAACCTTCGGCGGAACGGTCACCATCGGCGCGGACGGCATCGGGTCGGTGGAGGCCGAGATTGACGTCACCTCGATCAACACCGGCAACGGGCAGCGCGACGAGCACCTGAAGTCGCCGCAGTTCTTCGACGCCGAGACGTACCCGAAGGCGTCGTTCGTCTCGACAGCGCTGCGACCCGAGGGCGAGCGTTACGTGCTCGACGGCCAATTCACGCTCAAGGGGGTGACGAAGCCGATCAGCCTGGATCTGGACTTTTACGGAGTCAGCGAAGGCATGGGTGGTGGCCCCGTCGCGGGATTCGAGGCTTCGGTCGTGTTGAGCCGCAAAGATTTTGGGATCGACATCGACATGCCGATGCAGTCCGGCGGCGCGGTGATCGGCGACAAGGTCACGATCACGATCAACGTGGAGGCCGTGCGCCAGTAGCCCCGGTCGCGAAACGCGTTGTGGCGCTGAATGTTAGCGACCGCCAACGTGGACCGACCCGCTCCGCCCCGCTAGGTGCGGGCATCGACCCGGTCCCATCCGCTCTATCGTCCGGCCCGGCACCCCGGGAACGTCAGGCGGTGTACCCGCCGTCGACGTTCCAGTTCGCCCCGGTGACGAATCTCGACTCGGGTCCGGCCAGGAAACTCACCACGGCGGCGGTGTCGCCGGTGTGTCCATAGTGGTCCAGCGCCATGACTTGCCGCATGGTGTCGGCGAATTCGCCGGTGGCGGGGTTCATGTCGGTGTCAATCGGGCCGGGCTGCACGTTGTTCACAGTGATCCCGCGCGGCCCGAGGTCGCGGGCCAAACCACGGGTTAGGGACGCGACCGCGCCCTTGGTCATCGCGTACACCGCCAGCCCCGCCACCGGCACGCGGTCGGCGTTGATGCTGCCGATGTTGATGATGCGCGAACCCGCCCCCATGTGACCGACCGCGCTGCGGATCGCCGAGTACACGCCGCCGATGTTCACCGCCACCAACCGGTCGAACTCGTCCTGGGGGAATTCATCGATCGGCGCCCAGTGCGCTGTCCCGGCGTTGTTGACCAGGATGTCCAGTCCGCCCAGTTCGGCGACGGCCCGCTCGACGGCAGCGGCCACCCGTGCCGGATCGGCGCTGTCGGCCTGGATGGCCAACGCCTTGGCCCCGTCGGCTGTCACCTCGGCGACCAGCTTGTCGGCTTCGGCGGCCGACGACGAATAGGTGAAGGCGACCGCAGCGCCGTCGCCGGCCAGTCGACGCACGATTCCCGCGCCGATTCCGCGCGAGCCTCCAGTGACTAGCGCGCGCCGTCCGGCGAGGGGTCCGTTGCTCATGTCGCTCCTTCTGCCCGTTATTTTCGAACCGATTGGTTACAAAGTATGATGAGGTCAGCTCCGTGTCGAGTATCAATCGAGCGGTATGACGTGGATCACGAAAGGTAGGACATGGCGGTGGGGCGGCCGCGGGAATTCGATCCCGACGCGGTCGAGGACATCGCGATGAGGCTGTTCTGGGACCGTGGCTTCGACGGCGTGTCCATCAGCGATCTGACCGAGGCCACCGGCGTGAACCGCCGCAGCATCTATAGCGAGTTCGGCTCGAAGGAAGGACTCTTCGAGCGGGCCAAGCGACGGTATATCCATGGCCCGGGCGGCTATATGGCGATGGCGCTCGCCCGTCCGACCGCTCGCGAGGTCGCCGAAGCCATGGTGCATGGGGCTGCCGACACGACCTCGGGTGACCCGCATGGCTGCCTGCTGGTCGGAAATGCGGTCGGGCTCGCGGACTTTCGTGATGAGGCCGCGCGTGAGCTCGCACGCCGGTTCGACCAGGCGGTCGCCGCGGGGGAACTGCCCGACGTCGACACCTTGTTGCTGGCCCGCTGGATCAGCGCCATCTGTCAAGGGATTGCGATCCAGGCCCGCAGCGGCGCCAGCCGTGCGGAATTGCACGCAATCGCCGATCAGGCCTTGGCGGGGTGGCCGAAGCGCTGAAGTCAGCGAATTGTGAGCTGCAGCCGTTCGAGGCGGCGCACCAAAATGCTGGGCAGCCAACGGCCGACGTCGGCGGCGTCGATCCACGTGGTCCGCTGGAGCAACATCCGAAAGACGATGCGAGCCTCCAAGCGGGCCAGCGAGGCCCCGATGCAGAAGTGCGCACCCTTGCCGAAGGCGACATGCCCCTTGACGGCGCCACGGTCGAGGCGGAAGTCATCGGGTGCGTCGAAGTGTCGGGGATCGCGGTTGGCCGCCCCCCACATCAGCAACAGACGCGAATCGGCGGGCAACTCCACCTCGCCAAGGCTGGTGTCTCGCATTACGTGCCGGTAGTGGCCGCGAAACGGCGACTCCAAGCGCAGCGCCTCCTCGATGAACGCCCCCAGCAATTCGGGATCGGCCCGCAGTTGCCGTTGAACGTCCGGGCGGTCGGCCAAAATCCAGGCCGCGCTGCCGAGTAACGACGCGGTCGACTCGCCCGCCGCGCTGAACAACGTGAGCATGATCGCGAGCGCCGGCAGTTGGTCGAGCTCGCCAGAATTGTTGCGTGCGGCGAGGTCCGCGATGAGGCCAGGGTCGGAGGTTGTGCCGGCTCGCTCGAAGTGTTTCAGGACGTAGGCGGACAATTCCATCGCGGCAATGCCGGCGGCTTCCAGTTGAGGTCGGCTGACGATCCCGTCGAGCAGGGTGGTGGTCGCGTACCCCAGTCGGATCAGTTCGTCGACATCGTCACTCGGCAGCCCGAGCAGGCGGGCAACAACCATCATGGGCAGCCGATTGGCAATGGCGCCCATCCATTCGATGCGCCCGTCGACCACTCCCTCGGACCAGAGCCGGTTCGCGGTGGTCTCGGCGAACTCCTCGATGACCCGAACCCGCCTTGCCGAGAGGTGGGGCAGCAGCAGCCTCCGGTGCGCGCCGTGCGTCGGATCGTCCGCGGTCGCCAGCGCATGCATCGGCCCCCCGAGCGTCCCCATATCGAACGGCGTGACGGTCCCATCGTCGTGGTAGACCATCGTCGCCGTCAGATTCGACGAGAAGTCTTGAGCCCGGTTCACGGCTTCCATGACCGCGTCCCAGCCGCACACCGCGTAGAACGGGGACTCACCGATGCGGGCCACCCCCGCGCGCCCGCGCATCCGGCCGTACAGCGGGTTGGGATCCTGGATCGCGGCGCTGCCGAAGAAGTCGGTCGGGTCCACCACGGCGGTCATAGCCCAAGGCTGAATTGCCCCGTCAACTGCGTCAACAACGCGCGACGAACTTGCGGGAGCGGCGAGCCGAGGCCGTCGGCCGCGATTCTCAATGCAGCGGGTCAACCAGCGGCGGGCCTGAGAATAATCGCCGGCAATTTCTCATCGTGATAAAACGATCGCATGGCGTCGCCACCAGGGAAGCACTGATTCGGTGCCCACCCACGACTGGCTCGTCGGTCGGGATCGCCACGCCGAAGGCGCCGAACGGATCTATGCCGCGGCCGCGGAGCTCATTTCGCGGCAGGGCTACGACGCGTTCAGCATCGACGCCTTGGCCGCGGCCGTTCACTGCTCGCCCGCGACCGTCTACCGCCATGCCGGAGGCAAAACGGCGATCCGGGACGCGGTGATGAGCCGGCACGCGGAACGCATCCTCGACTCGGTCCGCGAAGCCATCGCCGGCCTGACCGGTTCCGAGCGCGTCGTCACCGCGACCACGGTCGCCTTGCAGCGCATGCGGTCCGACCCCCTCGCGCAGATCATGCGCTCTGCGACGGGGCCGCCGGGTAACGAGTGGTTGACCGACTCCCCCATCGTCGCCCGCTTCGCGACCGAAATGGTCGGTCTCGACCGGCCCGACCCGCTGGCCGCGCAGTGGCTGATCCGCATGTTCCTGGCGCTGTGGCAATGGCCCGTCAAAGACCCAGACGAAGAGGCCGCGATGGTGCGCCGATTCCTCGGTCCGCCTTACGCGGAGGGCGATTTGGCCCCGAAAAGCGCACCGCCCGGTTAGTCGAGGCGCAGGCCCAGCGACGACATCCTTCGATAGAGGATCGCGGGCCCGAGCCATCGAGTTACGAAGCCGCGCAGCGCGGTTTCGTCGCGCCGCTGCCCAGGATCGGTCAACAGGGACTGCACTGTGCGCAGGGTCATTTCGGCGAGTTCGCGCAGCGCGACGGTGTCGAAGCCGTGCAGCGTCCAATCGACATCGAGGCGGTGAAAAACCGACAGGCAGAAGGCGATCGCCGTGTCGGACGTCAACGAGGTGAGGGCTTCACCCTCCTGCTGCCGGGCTAGTAGGTTCTCCAATTGTGGATCGCCGGTGAGGTTCTCGACTCCGAACGAAACGGTTTCGACGATCGCGGTGACCGGGTCGTTGATTCCCCGGACACGCTGTACGGCCTGGTCGATGAAGCCGTCGACCGCACGCATTGCGCTGGCGATGAGCATGGCGTCGGCATTGGGGAAGTAGCGGTACACCGTCTGCCGGGTGACCCCGAGCCGACGGGCGACGTCGGCGAGGCGCAAGGCTGATCCCTGTTCGGTTACCACTTCGTCGACAGCGTCGAGGATTCGGGCGATTGCCTCCTCGTCCGAGGCGGGTGTCAAACCCGCCCAGCCGCGACTACGCATTCGGGGTCACCAGCATGTCGACGTCGAACTCGATCTCGAGTGTTGTCGGGCCGGTCAGTCCCAGCAGGGATTTCCAGGGGGCCGGACCGACGCGACGGGGTGCCAGGAGGCGTCGGGTGAGGATGGCGAGCGCTTCGGCCAGTTCCCGGCGGGCGAGGTTTGCCCCCAGGCAGTAGTGCGCGCCGCCGCCGAAGGTCAGGATGGCGGGCGCGTCCTCGCGGGCGATGTCGAACCGATCAGCGTCGTCATAGATCGCCGGATCGCGATTGGCCGCAAAGGTGTTCACGAGGACGAACGTTCCTGCCGGGAACGTGTAACCGGCGAATTCGACGTCCTTTGCGGCGGCCCGCGGCGCGATGCAGGCCGCCGGTGAGTGGCGCATGCTTTCCTCGACCGCCCGCATCGCAAGCTCCGGTTGGTCGCCCAGCTTCGCCCATTGATCCGGATGCTCGCAAAGCACTTGCACCGACGCGGCCAGTTGGTGGCGCGTCGTGTCCGTTCCCGCCATCAGGAAGCCGGCCGCCAGCATGCGGAGTTCGTCGAGATTCAGCCGGTCGCCGTCGCTCTCGGCGCGGATGAGCTCGGAGAGCAGATCATCGGTCAGATTGTCGCGGCGGACCGCGACCATGCCGTCGACGTACGCGTCCAGTTCGCCCCACGCGCGCATGATCGCGGCCTCGTCGAAGGTCACTTCCGCCTGAAAGTTGAAGGCCTTGAAGACTTCCTCGGTCCAGTCGGCGAACAGCTGCCAGTCCTGGCGCGGCGCACCGAGCAGCGCGCAAATGATCGGCGTGGGGTAAGGGCGCGCGATGTCGGTCACGACGTCGCAACGCCGGGCGTCGACCACTTGATCGATCAGCCCGTTCACCACCTCGTGGATGGTGTCTGAAAGACGTGCTGTCGCGCGGGGAGTGAAGGCTTTAGAAACCAGTTTGCGCAACCGAGTATGCGGCGGGCCATCGAGGCCCAGGAGGCTGCTCGTCAGCTTGTCGTACAACGGACCTGAGGTGATGCCCTGCGCCGCCAGCGTGATGCCGGGTGGCATAGCGAACCTGTTGTCGCGCAGCATGTCCCGGGCCAGTTCGTAGGACAGGATTTCCGGGCCGAGGGGCCCGATGGCGATCGGCGCGCACGATTGCGCCTCACGGACGTCGGCCAGGATGTCGCTCGGGGTGGCGGTGAGGCCGTAATTCAGCGTGGGGAGGCCGGCGTCGAAGACACTGGGAGCGGTGGTGTTCACATTCATCGATGTCTCGACTTCCGTCGGCGTCGGCAGGGGGCAGACGTTTTCACTCAAAGTGAATGACCAGAGTCCCACGACGTCAACGACGGACCGTATAAGAGCAGTTAGATCGATACGTTGCTCGGTGTGATCATACGAATTGCTACTAAACGTCGAATTCGCGCACATAGGGTCGGTCGTGTCTGATTGATGCATAAGTCACCATGAGGGCCGGGCCCAGGACATCGACGCCGCCGCTTTTCATGATGCCGCCAAACGCGCTGGCTCTGCCTGCCCGGTATCTCGCGCGCTGGCTGCAATTGACATCAGCGTGAACGCGACCCTGGCACAACCGAACTGACGAACGCGGACGCACCATGTCGAGCAACACGAGGTTGCCCACTCTTGCGTCAAGAGCATCCTGGGCGACCGCCCACACAATGGGCGCTGTGAGAACCGGCGGCCCATGTTTGAATACGGACACTTAGGCGTCGGAAAAGTGGAGCTAAGGGGATTCGAACCCCTGACCTACTCGATGCGAACGAGTCGCGCTACCAACTGCGCCATAGCCCCTGATCGCTAGCAGGCTACCAGCCGCCGCGCCAACCGCCGAACCGCGGCACTACTGACCCACTGCGCGCGGCAGGTCCCGCGGCCAGCCACCGTAGGCCCGCATCGCCCGGACGTCGTCCAGGTGCTCGAAGATCGGGTCCTCGTCGTCGATCTCCAGCACCACCGCGCCGGGGCGGCGCAGCCGCGACGGCACCACGTCGTACTCGCGGTCGTGCATGTTCTCCACGCCGAGCCGTGCGCGGGCCATCCGCTGCATCCGGCGACGGCGCACCTTCTCCTCGATGCGGGTCTGCCGGCGCAAGTAGGCGAGGTAGAGCACGGTCACGCCGGTCGCGACGCCGCACACCCACCAGGCGCTCGGGGTCAACTCGAAGGCCGCGGTGGCCGTGCCGACCAGGACCACCGCCATCACCGTCAGCACCCGCTTGCGGAAGGCGTACTTACGGGCGCTGATTGCGGCGGCCTTCTTCGTGTCGAAGCGGCGCCGGCGTGAGCGGGGCGCGACGTTGGCCCACGCTCCGTCGTGCTCGTCGTGGTCGTCGGCGTGCGCCTCGGGCTCCAGACCGGAGGAGTCGTCGACGTACTCGTACTCGTCGCCCTCGGCGGCCTCGGCCTCGGCCTCGTGGTCGACCTCGTCCTGTCCGTCGCCGTCGACGGCGACCAGGGCGGGCTCGGCCGCGGCCGCACTGGCCCCCGCGGGCAGGGCCGCCGAATCCTCGACGACGTCGACGTCGAGGTAGTCGGGCCCAGTGTCCTCGGCGACGGCCATCGGCACGACCACGGGGGTCCGCTCGCCGGGCTGGGCCTCGGCGCGCAGGTCTTGCGTCTCGGCGTCGGCGAACTCTTCGTCGGCGGGCTCCTCCTCGAGCTTCCAGTTCGGGTCGCTGCGGTGCCCGGCCGCCGGACCGCTGCGCTTGATCAACCGAGATCCGGTGCCGCCGTTGAGGACCCGGGTCGCCAACGCCACGTCACTGGTGCGCCGCACGGCGTCTCGCTTGCTGATGAGCATCGGGACCAAGACGAACAGCCATAGCACCACAAGCGAGATCCACAACAACGACTGCGGGATGCTTGGCATGGTGACCTGCTCCTTTACTGGTCCAGATCCCCGCGGGGCCGTTGGGTGGCCGACGCGGCCGGGTCATGTGACCAGCACAATTACACACCTGTAATTTGCCTCCCACAAGCACCACTGGTCACTCGTGTCGCGCTAGCCACAGCGAGGGGCGCCGGGCGCCGCCACGAAGCCTCCGATGGCCCGCCCGCCGGTCACGCCCAGCTGGCGTGACCGGCCCGCACCAGCGTCGATGCGATCGATCCCTGCACTTCCTCGACCGTGATGGCCATCAGCAGGTGATCGCGCCAGGCGCGGTCGACCTCGAGGTAACGCAGCAGCAGGCCCTCGCGGCGGAAACCCACCTTCGCCAGCACGGCCCGGCTCGGCGCGTTCTCGGGCCGCACGGTGGCCTCGACGCGGTGCAGCATGACCGGCCCGAAGCAGTGGTCCAGACCGAGGGCCAGCGCGGCGGTCGCCACGCCACCGCCCGTTGCCGATTTCGGCACCCAGTAGCCGATCCACGCGGACCGCAACGCGCCGTGGGTGACGTTGCCGATGGTCAGCTGGCCGCAGAACCGCCCGTTGAGCTCGATGACGTACGGCAGCATGCGGCCCTTTCGAGCCTCCGACCGCAGGCCCGAACAGAGCGCGGGCCAGGCGGCCACGGCGTGCCGGATCGTCCAGTCACCCTCGGCGCTGGGCTCCCACGGCTCTAGGTGCGCGCGGTCGGCCAGCCGGATCCGGCTCCACTGCGCGCCGTCGCGCATCCGGACGGGCCGCAACCGGACCACGCCCGCGGGAACCCGCAGCGGCCCGGCATTCGTCGGCCACCCCGGGTGGCGGGCATTGGAGCGCAACAAGATCACGGGCGGTCAGCCGCGCTGGGCCAGGAACGCCACGTCGACGATCTCGCCGGTGCGGATCTGCTCGGCGCCGCTGGGCACGATGACAAGGCAGTTCGCCTCGGCGAGGGTCGCCAGCAGGTGCGACGACGCGCCGGGACCGCCGCCCAGCGCCTGGACCAGGTACTCGCCGGTGTCCTGGTCGCGCATCAGCTGGCCCCGCAGGTAGCCCTTGCGTCCGGCGACCGACGTGATCGGGGCCAGCGTGCGGGCCTGGATGACCCGGCGCATCGGCTGGCGCTTGCCCAGCGAGAGCCGGATCAGCGGCCGGACCATCACCTCGAACACCACCAGGGCGCTCACCGGGTTCGCCGGCAGCAGGAACGTCGGCACGCCCTCGCGGCCGAGCTGCCCGAACCCCTGCACGGACCCCGGGTGCATGGCGACCCGGACCATCTCCATCTCGCCGAGCTCGGAGAGCACCGACCGCACCGCCTCAGCGGCGGCACCCCCGACGCCGCCGGCGATCACCAGCACCTCCGCGCGGTTGATCTGGCCCTCGACCACCTCGCGCAGCTCGCCAGGGTCGTTGCTGACGATGCCGATGCGGTTGACCTCGGCCCCGGCGTCCCGGCCCGCGGCGGCCAGCGCATAGGTGTTGACGTCGTAGACCTGGCCGTTGCCCGGAGTGCGGGAGATGTCGACGAGTTCACCGCCCACCGCCATGACGGTCAGCCGCGGGCGCGGATGCACCAGCACCCGCTCACGCCCGACTGCCGCCAGCAGGCCCACCTGCGCCGCGCCGACCACCGTTCCCGCCCGCACGGCGACGTCGCCCGGCTGGACGTCGTCCCCGGCCCGCCGCACATAGGCGCCCGACGGGGCCCCGCGGTAGATCCGTACCTGCTTCGTGCCGCCGTCCGTCCACCGCAACGGCAGCACCGCGTCGGCCAGCGTGGGCAGCGGCGCGCCGGTTTGCACCCGGACGGCCTGGCGGGGCTGCAGCCGGCTCGGCGTGCGGGTCCCGGCCTCGATGGTTCCCATCACCGGCAACACCAACCCGTTGCGCCGATCGTCGTCGCCCGGGGCGTCGTCGGACGGCTCGACGATCCCCTCGGTGGCCAGCTCCCCGATCCCGAGCACGTCGACGCTGCGCACGGCGTAGCCGTCGATCGCCGCCTGGTCGAAACCGGGCATCGGCCGTTCGGTCACCACCTCCTCGGCGCACAACAGTCCCTGCGCCTCGGCGATCGCCACGCGAATCGGCCGCGGCGCCACCGCGGCTGCCGTTATCCGGGTCTGTTGCTCCTCCACCGAACGCACAGCGCGCCTCTCTGCCCTACCGGGCGGCCCGAAGCCGACGTTCGGCTAGCGCTCGATCAGGCCCAATCGCGCCACCAGCCATCGCCGCAGATCCGGGCCGTAGTCGTCACGATCCAATGCAAAGTCAACCGCAGCCTTGAGGTAGCCACCGGGATTTCCCAGGTCGTGTCGGGATCCGTGGTGAACGACCACGTGCACCGGATGGCCCTCGGAAATGAGCAGCGCGATCGCGTCCGTCAGCTGAACCTCGCCGCCGGCCCCACGGTCGATGCGGCGCAGCGCGTCGAAGACCGCGCGGTCGAGCACATAACGGCCCGCGGCCGCGTACAGCGACGGGGCGTCCTCGGCCTTGGGCTTTTCGACCATCCCGTTGACCTTCAGCACGTCCGGGTTGTCATCGTCGGGAATACGCTCGACGTCGAAGACCCCGTAGGCGCTGATCTCGTCGGGGGCGACCTCGATGGCGCACAACACCGTGCCGCCGTAGTGGGCCCGCACCTTGGACATCGTCTCGAGCACGCCCGTGGGGAGCACCAGGTCGTCGGGCAACAGCACCGCGATGGCGTCCTCGTCATCGGACAGCCTGGACTCCACGCAACCGATCGCGTGACCCAGCCCCAGGGGCTCGGACTGCACGACGGACTCGACCTTGATCAAACCGGGCGCCCGCCGGACCTTGGCGAGCATCGCCTTCTTGCCGCGCTCCTCGAGCGTGCTCTCCAGCACCAGGTCCTGGACGAAGTGGGCGACGACGCCGTCCTTGCCCTCCGAGGTGATGATCACCAGCCGCTCGGCGCCGGCCTCGGCGGCCTCGGCGGCGACCAGCTCAATGCCGGGGGTGTCGACGACCGGCAGCAACTCCTTGGGCACCGTCTTCGTCGCGGGCAGAAACCGCGTACCGAGTCCGGCCGCGGGCACGACAGCCGTGCGCGGAACCCCCACGTTTGGGCATGACATTGTTCACACGATAACCGGCACGGATGTCGCCGCTCGATGTGGCGCGGGGAAAGCCGCGGCTGTCATCGTTGACACCATGGCGACCATCGGCAAAGCCCAGCTGCGCGCGCGGCTGTTGGCGGCGCGGCGTGGCGTTGCCGAGTCGGAGCGAGCGGCCGAAGCCCGCCTGCTCAACGAGCACCTCGAGACGGCGGTGAGCGGCGTCGGCACGGTGTGCGCGTACGTGCCGATGGGGACCGAACCCGGGTCTGTAGCCATGCTCGACACGTTGCTGCGGCTATCGGGGCGGGTGTTGGTGCCAGTCGCCCGCACGGCGGCGGACGACACCCCGCTGCCGCTGCGCTGGGGCGAGTACCGGCCCGGCTCGCTTACCCGCGCACGCTGGGGGCTGCTCGAGCCCCCGGCGCCCTTACTGCCGGCGTCGGAGCTGGCCGAGGCCGAGCTGGTGCTGGTGCCGGCGCTGGCCGTCGACCGTGGCGGGGTCCGACTGGGGCGCGGCGCGGGGTTTTACGATCGCTCGCTCGACGCGTGCGGCCCGCTCACCCGGCTGGTCGCGGTCGTACGCGACGACGAGTTCCTCGAGCAATTACCGGCCGAGCCGCACGACGTGCGGATGACCCATGCCCTCACGCCACGCGGTGGGCTCGTGGCGCTGTTTCGCGGCGGATGCGACGGGGAATGCCACACGTCACGTGGCGGTTCTAGCACTTGAGACGTTAGAGTGCTAACGCAGGGTTGAGATCATCCGGAGGTTTTTTGTGCCCACGTACACCTACGAGTGCACCGAGTGCGGCGACCGCTTCGACATCGTGCAGGCCTTCAGCGACAACGCGCTGACCACCTGCGAGCGCTGCGCGGGCCGCCTGCGCAAGCGCTTCAACTCCGTCGGCATCGTGTTCAAGGGCAGCGGGTTCTATCGCACCGACAGCCGGGAATCCGGCAAGTCGAAGACCTCGGCCAACGGCTCCGGCGGCGACTCGGCGAGCAGCTCCACGTCCACCGAGAAGTCCACGCCCACCGAGAAGTCCGGGTCGGGCGACAGCAAGCCCGGCGCGTCCACGCCGTCGACGTCCTCCAGCCCGTCCAAGGCGGCGGCCGCCACCTAGCGGTTATCCACAGCGGTGGCCCCGGCCGGTGCCGCTCCGGCCGCGGCCGCCTCTAGCGTTGCGGCGTGGGCGAGTCGTCGCTGAATCCAACGGTGTTGCGCCGGCTGTCGGCGTGGGCGCATCCCGACTGGGCCCGGACCGTGTTGGCCCGCAGGCTCGCCGCCGGCGGCCTGGTCGTGCTGGCCGGCGTGGCGGCGCTGCGCTCGAACCCGGCCGGCGACTACACCGAGGTGGTGGTCGCCGCCCGTGACCTGCACCCGGGCGCCGTGTTGACGGCCGACGACGTCCGACTCGAAAAGCGTTTGGCCCCCACTGTTCCCGATGGATCACAGGCAAACGTGGGCGCCGTGGTGGGCTCGCTGCTAGCCGGTCCCACGAGGCGCGGCGAGGTGCTCACCGACGTCCGGTTGCTGGGCAGCCGGCTCGCGGAGGCCGCGATCGGACAGCAGGCCGGGCCGGGCGCGCGCATCGTGCCGCTGCACCTGGCGGACGGCGCCGTGCTCGACCTGCTCCGCTCCGGCGACGTGGTGGACGTGCTGGCCGCACCGGCCACCGACGCACCAGGCGGCGCGCCGGCCGCCAGCAAGGTGGTCGCGACCGACGCCGTGGTGGTGCTCGTGTCGGCCAGGCAGAAGGCCCAGGCCGGGGACGATGACCGCGTAGTCTTAGTTGCGCTGCCGGCTCGCGTGGCGAACACGGTGGCAGGTTCGGCGCTGGGACAGAAGGTCACCCTCACCCTGCACTGAGTACCTGACCGCCATCGGTCGCGCGGCCGTCAGCAAACTCTGTCCAGTCCCAGAAAGGCAGTCCGAATGCTCAAAGGGTTCAAGGAGTTTCTCTCGCGGGGCAACATCATCGATCTGTCGACCGCGGTCGTCATCGGTACGGCCTTCACCGCCCTGGTCACCCAGTTCACCGACAGCATCATCAAGCCGCTAATCAACCGCATCGGCGTCAACCAGCAGTCCAACCTGGGCATCCTGCGGATCGGCATTGGCGGCGGTCAGACCATCGATTTGAACAACGTCCTGTCCGCCGCGATCAACTTCATCATCATCGCCGCGGTGGTGTACTTCCTGGTCGTGCTGCCGTACACCACGCTCCGCAAACGCGGCGAAGTCGAGCAGGCCGAGGACGCCCAGGTGGTGCTGCTCAAGGAGATCCGTGACCTGCTCGCCGAGAGCAACGGCGATTCGTCCGGCAAGCACGGTGGGGCCGGCAAGACCCCGGTGCCCGAGCACGGTCCCCGGGCGGACGCCGAGTCGCTGTGACCCTTCGCTGACGCCGCGGCTCAGATTTCCAGGCTCGACAGCTGCCCGATGATCTGAGCGGCGAGCGGATTCAGCGTGGCCATCCCGTCGCGCACGGCGTAGCGGGAACCGGCCAGGTTCACCACCAGCGTGCTGCCGGACACGCCGGCGAGGCCGCGCGACAGCCCGGCGTCGATGATCCCCGCGGACAGTCCGGACGCCCGGATGGCCTCGGCGATGCCCAGGATCTCCCGGTCCAGGATCTCGCGGGTGGCCTCCGGCGTGACATCGCGCGGCGTCACCCCCGTTCCCCCGACCGACACCACCAGGTCCACCCCGCCGATCACCGCGGTGTTCAACGCGTTGCGGATCTCGACCTCGTCGGCGGAAACCGCGACCACCCCGTCGACCACGAAACCCGCCTCGGTCAACAGCTCGGTGACCAGCGGCCCGCTGTGATCCTCGTCGCCGTGGGCGGTGCGGTCATCGACCACCACGACCAGGGCCCGGCCGACCACCAACTCCACACCCGTTTCCATGGGTGCCACCGTATATCCGAGCTCCGACAACGATTCACCCAGCGGTTCCTCGACTCGCATTACTGATCCGCCTTCCCCAAGGTGACCGGCACGGTGCGGCTGCCCCCAGCGGGATCCTGGAAGGTCAGCGTCACCTTGTCGCCGGGCGATTTCGAACGCACCGCGGCAACCAAGGCATCGGCGCTGCTGATGGGCCGGTCGTCGCACTTGGTGACGACCACGCCCTTGGGCACGCCGGCGGTCGCGGCCGCGCCGTTCGGCACGACGTCGACGACCTTGGCGCCCGGAGTGCCCTTGTCGTTGGTCACTTGCACGCCCAGCGAGGCGTGCGTCGCCTTGCCCGTGCTGATCAGCTCGTCAGCGATGCGCTTGGCCTGATCGACCGGGATCGCGAACCCAAGGCCGATCGAGCCGCTCTGGGCGTCCGGCGAATCGCCCCCCAGCGTGGCGATGGCCGAGTTCACGCCCACCAGCTGGCCATTCATGTTGACCAGCGCACCGCCGGAGTTACCGGGGTTAATCGCGGCGTCGGTCTGGATCGCGTCCAGCACGGTGTTCTGGTTGCCCGACTCACCGGTGGTGGACACCGGCCGGTTCAGCGCGCTGACGATGCCGGTGGTCACCGTGCCGGACAGACCCAGCGGCGACCCGATCGCGACCACCGGCTGACCCACCCGCAGGTCCGAAGAGGAGCCGAGGGCGATCGGCGTGAGGCCGGACACGCCCTGGACCCGGATCACCGCGATGTCGCTGGTCGGGTCGGCGCCGACCACGGTGAACGGCGCGGTGCGGCCGTCGGAGAAAGTGACCGTGGTCTTGGGTGGCGGGCCGGCGGGGGCGCCTGGGGGGCCGCCCGGTTTGGCGGCCGCGGCGACCACGTGGTTATTGGTGAGGATCAACCCATCGGCCGACAGGACGACGCCGGACCCCTCCTCGGACTGGCGGCCCAGGTCCGTCTCCAGCATCACGACGCTCGGCACCACCTTGGACGCCACCTGCTCGACGCTGCCCGGCGGCATGTTGGCCGCCGGGACGCTCGGGGCCGCTCCCGGGATCACCCCGTGGCCGTTGCTCGTCGAGTGCGCGCCAAGCTCGACGGCCGTGGCGGCCACCCCGCCGATGCCGGCCGAAACCACCGCGATGGCAACCGCGCCCACCGTCAAAAGCCCCGCGCGGGAACGTTTTCGCGGAGCCGGCGGCGGGCCCATCGGCGGCAACATGCCGGTGATGGGGCCCGTACCGGTCATCGATCCTGGGCCGCCACCGGGGATCGGACCCGGTCCGGTGCCGCTCGGGATGGGACCAACGCCGGTTCCGCCGGGGATCCGGCCCGGACCAGTGGCACTGAACTGGTCGTAGGGCTCGTACGGCTGTCGGTATTGCGACGTCGGCTGCGACGGCTGGTAGCGCCAGTCGTACTGCTGGTTGTACGGCTGGTGCCCCTGGGGGTAGGCCGGGGCCCCATGCTGACCGGGGGCCTGGTTCGGCGCGGCGCGGTATCCCGGCTGCTGCGGCGGCGGCGAATACCTCGGGTCATTCGTCATGTCGCTACGTCGCTCTTCCTCTATTTCGGCATTACGGCTCGTCGGGGGGCCGACTCGCTCGGTTCAACAGTAACTGCAGACCTACCTTGCCTGCGCGGACTGAGATTCCACTGAGACAACGTTCGCCGATTCCCGAGAGTTCTCCGTGCCGCGCGAAACCGGCACCGCGGGGTCGGTCTTGCCATCCGTCCCGGGCGTCGGCGCGCGGTGCGCCGACTCCGGGACCGGGCGGCCGGGCAGCAGCACGTAGATGGACGTCCCGGGCGGCTGTCCGCCGGGCACCGTGTCCTCGACGCGCAGCATGCCGCCGTGGTTGAGGACCACCTTCTTGACGATGGCCAGCCCGAGGCCCGATCCGGGCATCGCCCGCGCCGTCGTCGACCGATAGAACCGCTCGAACACCAGCCGGCGCTCGTGGGGAGGGATCCCGGGGCCGTGATCGGACACCACCAGCTCGGCGTGCGCCGGATCGAGCTGCCTCATGGTGATACCGACGTGCGCGCCGGGCGGGCTCCACTTGGCCGCGTTGTCCATCAGGTTCAGTACCGCGCGCGACAGCCCGGCCGCATCGCCGTAGACCTGCCACGGGATCGCCTGGACGTCGAAGTGGATGTCGTTGCGGCGGCGCTTGACTCGCTCCAGGGCGCGATCGATGACCTCGGACATGTCGACCGTCTCGTGCACCACCTGGCCGGCATCGTCGCGCGTGAGGTCCACCAGATCACCGACCAGCGTGGACAGTTCCTCGATCTGCGCCAGCACGTCGGCGCGCAGGTCGACCATCTCCTGCTCAGGCAGCCGGGGGGCCCCGGGCTCCATCGACGCCATCAGTAGTTCCACGTTGGTGCGCAGCGACGTCAACGGCGTCCGCAGCTCGTGCCCCGCGTCGGTGACCAGCCGGGCCTGCCGCTCGCGGGATTCCGCCAACGCCCGCAGCATCAGATTGAAAGCCTCGGTCAGCCTTGCCAATTCGTCACTGCCGAAGACGGGAATGGGGCGCAGGTCGTCGGTGCGCGCGACCCGTTCGGCGGCCTCGGTCAACCGGGCCACCGGCCGCAGGCCCGCCCTGGTGACCATGCCGCCCGCCACTGCGGCGACCGCGACGCCGATGCCCCCGACGATCAGCAGCACCCAGCGCAGCCGCGTCATCACCGCCTCGGTGGGTTTGAGGCTCTTGGAGATCAGCAACGAGCAGCCGTTGGGTAGGTGGATCGCGAGGATGCGCTGATCGGAGGCGGTGCGCCGCGACATGAACAGGTCACCGCGGATCACGGCCTGTTCCGGCGATCCCACCGGCAGCGTCTGCCCCGGCTGCTGGGCGGTGTAGATCGAGTGGCCCGGGTTCACCAGCATCGCGTTGACATCCGAATACGCGGTGCCCTCGATGGCCTTCCCCGGGTCGGCGGCCAGCGACCCGCTGGCGATCAGCAGTTGCGCCCGGCTCTGCAGCTGATTGTCGATGTCGCTGTACAGCGCCGCCGCGATCACCGCATAGACGGCGAACGCCATCAGCACGACGACCATCGCCACCATCGACATCGCCAGCAGCATGACCCGCCACCGTAGGGATAGCGAGCTGGTGGCTCGCAGCGGTCTGCGCCGGCGCCGGTTCAACCGGATCATTACGGCGGTGTCTCCCGCAGGACGTAGCCGACGCCGCGCACGGTGTGGATCAGCCGCGGCTCACCGTCGGCCTCCGTCTTTCTGCGCAGGTAACCCACGTACACCTCCAGCGCGTTGCCGGAGGTGGGGAAGTCGAAACCCCACACCTCCTCGAGGATGCGACTGCGGGTGAGCACCCGCCGTGGGTTCGCGATCAACATCTCCAGCAGGGAAAACTCGGTGCGCGTGAGGCTGATCCCGCGCTCGCCGCGCGTCACCTCGCGGGTCACCGGGTCGAGCGTCAGGTCGGAAAACGTCATCGCCACCGATTCGGCGTCATCGTCGGGCTTGGTGCGGCGCAGCAGCGCACGCATCCGCGCCAGCAGCTCTTCGAGGGCGAACGGCTTCGGCAAGTAGTCGTCGGCGCCGGCGTCCAGGCCGGCCACCCGCTCGGAGACGGAGTCGCGGGCGGTCAGCACCAGGATCGGCAGGTCGTCCCCGGTGCTGCGGAGCTGCCTGCAGACCTCAAGGCCGTCCAGGCGGGGCATCATCACGTCGAGGACCAGGGCGTCCGGCCGGTCGCTGGAGATCTTGTCGAGGGCCTCGACGCCGTCGTGTGCCAACTCGACCGCGTAGCCGTTGAAGGAGAGGGAGCGGCGCAACGACTCACGCACCGCGCGGTCATCGTCGACGACAAGTATGCGCACGGCCACTAGTTTCGTCTCGACGCCTGAGAGCGGCCTGAGAGGCGCGCCGGGTATTCGCCCAGATTCTCCCGACCGGTGGCAGGGTCCCGTCTAGCGCTTGTCGAGGTCGATGAGACCAAGGCGGGCCGCCTTGAGCAGCCTGCGCGGCACCTTGTGCTTCTGGCCGGCCACCGTGACCCCGACCAGCTCGGTCGGAGTGGCCTTCCACTGCGCGCGACGGCTTCGGGTGTTCGCGCGCGACATTCTGCGCTTGGGTACGGCCATGGTGGGGCCTAACTCCTCGGGGCTTCGGGTGGGTGTCGCACGGCATGGCCGGGGCCGAACGGGCGACGATTGCGTACCAGGATAGTCGGTGACCTGGTGGTCGCCAAACGGCGCCCGCCCGCGCGCAGATCTGCGATCCGGGTGCCGGGACGACGAGGCCGGCATTCTCGGCGCGGAAGGCGACCGGGACACCTTGACGCGGCGGCGGCTCGACCCGCTAACCTACCGGTTGGTTGGTTGGTTTTCCGGCGCTCAACGGTGATTCGCTGAATGGAGGACGCGATGGCCTCTCGGTCCGGTGACCCCGGCGCTGTCCGGATCGCGAACTGTTCCGGCTTCTACGGGGACCGACTGTCGGCGATGCGCGAAATGCTCACCGGTGGTGAGGTGGACTATCTCACCGGCGACTACCTGGCCGAATTAACCATGCTGATCCTGGGCCGCGACAAGATGAAGCACCCCGACCGCGGCTACGCCAAGACCTTCCTGACCCAACTCGAAGGCTGCCTGGGCGAAGCGCGCGACCGCGGCGTGCGCATCGTCGCCAACGCCGGCGGCCTCAATCCCGCGGGACTGGCCGACGCCATCCGCGCCCTCGCCGGGCGCCTGGGCGTTGAGGTCAGCGTCGCCCATGTGGAGGGCGACGACCTGCTGCCGCGCGCGGCGGAGCTCGGGCTGGGCTCACCGCTGACCGCGAACGCGTATTTGGGCGCCTGGGGAATCGTGGACTGCCTCAACAACGGCGCCGACGTCGTCGTCACCGGCCGGGTCACCGACGCCTCGGTGATCGTCGGCGCGGCGGCGGCACACTTCGGGTGGGGTCGCACGGACTACGACCCGCTCGCTGGGGCCGTGGTCGCCGGCCATGTCATCGAATGCGGGGTGCAGGCCACCGGCGGCAACTACTCGTTCTTCAGCGAGGTCCCCGACCTCACCCACGCCGGTTTCCCGCTGGCCGAGGTCTACGCCGACGGCTCGTCGGTGATCACCAAGCACCGTGGCACCGGCGGGCTGGTCAGCGTGGACACCGTCACCGCGCAGTTGCTCTACGAGATCACCGGCGCCCGCTACGCCAACCCCGACGTCACCGCGCGGATGGACACCATCGAGCTGACGGCCGACGGGCCCGACCGGGTACGCATCACCGGCGTGCGCGGCGAGCCGCCGCCGCCCACGCTCAAGGTGTCGCTGAACAGCATCGGGGGATTCCGCAACGCGATGACCTTCGTGCTGACCGGCCTGGACATCGAGGCCAAGGCGGAGTTGGTGCGCCGGCAGCTGGAGTCCGGCCTGTCCGTCAAGCCGGCCGAGCTGCAGTGGTCGCTGGCGCGCACCGACCACCCCGATGCCGATTCCGAAGAGGCCGCGAGCGCGCTGCTGCACTGCGTCGCCCGCGACCCCGATCCGACGAACGTGGGACGCCAGTTCTCTTCGGCCGCGGTCGAATTGGCGCTCGCCAGCTATCCCGGCTTCCACGTGACCGCGCCGCCGGGCGACGGTCAGGTCTACGGCGTGTTCACCGCCGGTTACGTCGACGCCGACCGGGTGGCGCACACCGCGGTGCACGCCGACGGCACCAGGGCCGAAATCCCCTGCGCTGCTCACACGTTGGAGCTGGCGGCCGCCGATCCGCCGCCATTGCCCGAGCCGCTGCCGGCGGGCCCCACCCGACGGGTGCCGCTGGGCCGCATCGCTGGGGCCCGCAGCGGCGACAAGGGCGGCTCGGCCAACGTGGGCGTCTGGGTCCGCACCGACGACCAATGGCGCTGGCTGGCCAACACGTTGACCGCCGAGAAGCTCAAAGAACTGCTGCCCGAGGCGGCCGCCTTCGACGTCAGCCGGCACGTGCTGCCCAATCTGCGCGCGGTGAACTTCATCATCGACGGCATCCTGGGCCAGGGTGTCGCTTACCAGGCCCGCTTCGATCCCCAGGCCAAGGGACTGGGCGAGTGGCTGCGCAGCCGTCACGTCGACATCCCGGAGAGCATCTTATGAACATCTGGACCACACCCGAACGCGAAGAGCTGCGAAAGACGGTGCGTTCCTTCACCGAACGCGAGATCCTGCCGAAAGCCGCCGAGTGGGAGCGCAGCGGCGAGCTGCCGCGCGACCTGCACCGGCGGGCGGGCGCGGCGGGCCTGCTGGGAGCGGGCTTTCCGGAGACGGTCGGCGGGGGCGGCGGCGATGGCGCGGACGCGGTGATCATCTGCGAGGAGGTGCACCAAACCGGCGCGCCGGGAGGGGTTTTCGCGTCGCTGTTCACCTGCGGCATCGCGGTACCGCACATGATCGCTTCGGGGGACGCGCGGCTGATCGAGGAGTTCGTGCGCCCGACGCTGGCCGGCGACAAGATCGGCGCGCTGGCCATCACCGAGCCCGGCGGCGGCTCGGACGTCGGGCACCTGCGGACGTCTGCCATCCGAGACGGTGACCACTACGTCGTCAACGGCGCCAAGACCTACATCACGTCCGGGGTGCGCGCCGACTACGTGGTCACCGCCGTGCGCACCGGCGGCCCCGGCGCCGGTGGGGTCTCGCTTCTGCTGGTGGAGAAGGGCACACCGGGATTCGAGGTGAGCCGCAAGCTGGAGAAGATGGGCTGGCGGTCCTCGGACACCGCAGAGCTGTCCTACGTCGATGCGCGCGTGCCGGTGGCCAATCTGGTCGGCGCCGAGAACAGCGGCTTCCTGCAGATCGCGCAGGCCTTCGTCGCCGAGCGCATCGGGCTTGCCGCGCAGGCGTATTCGAGCGCCCAGCGGTGCCTGGACCTGACGGTGCAGTGGTGCCGCGACCGCGAAACATTCGGTCGTCCGCTGATCTCCCGCCAATCGGTGCAGAACACGCTGGCCGAGATGGCGCGCCGCATCGACGTGGCCCGCGTTTACTCCCGCCGCGTGGTGGAGCGCCAGCTCGCCGGGGAGACGAACCTGATCGCGGAAGTGTGCTTCGCCAAGAACACCGCCGTCGAGGCCGGTGAATGGGTGGCCCACCAGGCCGTCCAGCTCTTCGGCGGGATGGGATACATGGCCGAGTCCGAAGTCGAACGCCAATACCGCGACATGCGGATCCTCGGCATCGGCGGCGGAACCACCGAGATCCTCACCTCGCTCGCAGCCAAGACGCTGGGATTCCAGTCATGACCGCGCTGAAGTCCACCCTCGACCCACAATCGCCCGCCTACGACGCGGCGGCCTCGGCCCTGACGGCCAAACTCACCGAGATCGAGGCCGAGCTCGCCAAGGCGCTCGCCGGCGGCGGCCCGAAGTACGTCGACCGCCATCACGCCCGCGGCAAGCTCACCGCCCGCGAGCGCATCGAGCTGCTAGTCGACCCCGACTCCCCCTTCCTCGAACTGTGCCCCCTCGCGGCTTACGGGAGCCAGTTCCAGGTCGGCGCCAGCGTCGTCACCGGCATCGGCGCGGTCTGCGGGGTGGAGTGCATGATCGTGGCCAACGATCCCACCGTCAAGGGCGGCACCAGCAACCCATGGACGCTGCGGAAGATCCTGCGCGCCAACAAGATCGCCTTCGAGAATCGCCTGCCCGTGATCTCGCTGGTGGAGTCCGGCGGGGCGGACCTGCCCACCCAGAAAGAGGTGTTCATCCCCGGCGGGCAGATGTTCCGCGACCTGACCCGGCTCTCGGCGGCGGGGATTCCGACGGTCGCACTCGTGTTCGGTAACTCCACCGCGGGCGGCGCCTACGTCCCAGGCATGTCCGACCACGTGGTGATGATCAAGGAGCGTTCGAAGGTATTCCTGGCCGGCCCGCCGCTGGTCAAGATGGCCACGGGCGAGGAGTCCGACAACGAGTCCCTGGGCGGCGCCGAGATGCACGCTCGCATCTCGGGTCTGGCCGACTACTTCGCGGTCGACGAGCTCGACGCGATCCGCATCGGGCGGCGCATCGTCGCCCGGCTCAACTGGATCAAACGGGGACCCGCGCCCCGCCCGGTGACGGAACCGTTGTTCGACGCCGAGGAACTCATCGGCATCGTGCCGGCCGACCTGCGCATCCCGTTCGACCCGCGGGAGGTGATCGCCCGCATCGTCGACGGCTCCGAATTCGACGAATTCAAGCCGATGTACGGCTCATCGCTGGTCACCGGGTGGGCCCGTCTGCACGGCTATCCGCTGGGCATCCTGGCCAACGCGCGCGGGGTGCTGTTCAGCGAGGAGTCGCAGAAAGCCACCCAGTTCATCCAGCTAGCCAACCGCTCCGACACCCCTCTCCTCTTCCTGCACAACACCACCGGCTACATGGTGGGCAAGGACTACGAGGAGGGCGGCATGATCAAGCACGGGTCGATGATGATCAACGCCGTTTCCAACTCGACGGTGCCCCATCTCTCGCTGCTGATCGGCGCGTCGTACGGCGCCGGCCACTACGGCATGTGCGGCCGGGCCTACGACCCGCGGTTCCTGTTCGCCTGGCCTAGCGCGAAATCCGCGGTGATGGGCGGGGCCCAGCTGGCGGGCGTCCTGTCGATCGTGGCCCGGGCGGCCTCCGAGGCCCGCGGCCAGCAGGTCGACGAGGCGGCCGACGCGGCGATGCGCGCGGCGGTCGAGGGCCAGATCGAAGCCGAGTCACTGCCGCTGGTCCTGTCCGGGATGCTCTATGACGACGGGGTGATCGACCCGCGCGACACCCGCACCGTGCTGGGAATGTGTCTGTCCGCCATCGCGAATGGCCCGATCAAGGGGACGTCGAACTTCGGCGTCTTCCGGATGTGAGTCCCATGGTCACACGAGTACTAGTAGCCAACCGCGGGGAGATCGCCCGCCGGGTGTTCGCGACGTGCCGGCGGCTGGGACTGGGTACCGTCGCCGTCTACACGGACCCCGACGCCGCCGCGCCGCACGTCGCCGAGGCCGACGCTCGGGTGCGGCTGCCGAAGACCAACGACTACCTGAACGCCGACGCCGTCATCGCGGCGGCCCGCGCGGCCGGCGCCGACGCAGTGCATCCCGGCTACGGATTCCTCTCCGAGAACGCCGAATTCGCGGCCGCCGTGCAGGACGCGGGCCTGGTGTGGGTCGGGCCGCCGGTGGACGCGGTGCGGGCGATGGGCTCCAAGATCGAGTCCAAGAAGCTGATGGCCGCCGCCGGGGTGCCGGTGCTCGACGAACTAGACCCGGAAACGGTCACCGAGGCGCAACTGCCGGTCCTGGTCAAGGCGTCCGCGGGCGGCGGCGGCCGCGGGATGCGGGTGGTTCGCGAATTGTCCGCCCTGGCGGGCGAAGTCGCCGCAGCCCGGCGCGAAGCGCAATCCGCCTTCGGGGACCCGACGGTGTTCTGCGAGCGCTACCTGCCCACCGGTCACCATGTCGAGGTGCAGGTGATGGCCGACACCCACGGCACGGTGTGGGCGGTCGGCGAACGCGAATGCTCGATTCAGCGGCGGCACCAAAAGATTATCGAGGAGGCGCCCTCCCCGCTGGTCGAGCGGATACCGGGCATGCGGGACAAGCTGTTCGACGCGGCGCGACTGGCGGCCGCCGCCATCGGCTACGCCGGCGCCGGGACGGTCGAGTTCCTTGCCGATCACGCGGGGGAGTTCTATTTCCTCGAGATGAACACCCGGCTGCAGGTCGAGCACCCGGTGACCGAGGAGACCACCGGCCTCGACCTCGTCGAGCTGCAGCTCGCGGTCGCCGACGGCGACCGCCTCGGTCCGGAACCTCCTGTCGCGCAAGGGCATTCGATCGAGGCCCGGCTCTACGCCGAGGATCCCGCGCAGGGTTGGCAACCGCAGGCCGGTCCGGTGCACCGGATCGAGATCCCCTCGGCGCGCACGCAGTTCGGCACCCTGGGACACCGGACCGGGATCCGGCTGGACTCCGGGGTGGTCGACGGGTTCACCGTGTCGATTCACTACGATCCGATGCTGGCCAAGGTCATCTCGTACGCGCCGACGCGCCGCCAGGCGGCGCTGGTGCTCGCCGACGCGCTGGCGCGCGCGCAGTTGCACGGGGTGCGCACCAACCGCGAGCTGCTGGTGAACGTGCTGCGCCACCCCGCGTTTCTCGGCGGCGCGACCGACACCGCGTTCTTCGACACGCATGGCCTGGCCGCGTTGGCGTCGCCGCTGGCCGACGGCGCAGTCGTCCGGCTGTCGGCGATCGCCGCGGCGCTCGCCGACGCGGCACACAACCGCGCGACGGCCACGACGTTCGGCTCGCTGCCCAGCGGCTGGCGGAACCTGGCGTCCGGCTACCAGCTGAAGACCTACCGCGACGACGAGGGCACCGAGCACCGGATTGAATACCGTTTTACCCGAACCGGTTTGGAGCTGGCCGGCGGCGAAGCGGTCCAACTGGTCTCGTCCGCGCCGGACGAGGTGGTCCTCGCTGACGGCGCCGGGGTGGCTCACCGATTCGGCGTCGCGGCGTACGGCGCCGACGTTTACGTCGACTCGGCCCGTGGGCCCGTGTACCTGGCCGCGCTGCCACGCTTCCCCGAGCCGGGTTCCACCGTCGAGCAGGGGTCGCTCATCGCTCCCATGCCCGGCAACGTCATCCGGCTCGGCGCGGAGGTGGGCGACACGGTGAGTGCCGGCCAGCCCCTGATCTGGCTGGAGGCCATGAAGATGGAACACACCATCACCGCACCGTCCGACGGCGTGCTCGCCGAACTCAATGTCCAGACCGGTCAGCAAGTGGAAGTCGGCGCCGTCCTGGGCGTGATCGCAAGCGCGGCGGAGCCGGGCGAAGCGGGTCACGCCGTCCCACCAGTGATCGCAAGCGCGGCGGAGCCGGGCGAAGCGGGTCACGCCGTCCCACCAGTGATCGCAAGCGCGGCGGAGCCGGGCGAAGCGGGTCACGACCA
>NZ_JAZGLV010000036.1:0-29618 GCF_036409085.1 Mycobacterium sp. 050134 | reverse complement strand
GCCTGCAGCGTCCGGCTGCGCCGCACTCGCGACCGTCACTCAAACAACCGTGACGGCCCGCAGCGTCCGGCTGCGCCGCACTCGCGACCGTCACTAGGCTCGGAGCCATGACCTCCGTGCGAACCATCCCCGACATCACCGCCACCCCGGCGTGGGACGCCCTGCGCAGGCATCACGAGCAAATCGGCGAGACGCACCTACGCCAGTTCTTCGACGACGACCCCGATCGCGGGCGCGAACTCACCCTCACGGTCGGCGACCTGTACATCGATTACAGCAAACACCGTGTCACCCGAGAAACATTGCGGCTGCTGACCGATCTCGCTCGCGCGGCTAACGTCGAAGAGCTCCGCGACCAGATGTTCTCCGGGGTGCACATCAATACCTCGGAGGATCGCGCCGTCCTGCACACGGCGCTGCGGCTGCCCCGCGACGCCGAACTGGTGGTCGACGGGCACAACGTGGTCGAGGACGTGCACGAGGTGCTCGACCGGATGGGGGACTTCACCGACCGGCTGCGCACCGGGGAGTGGACCGGCGCCACCGGTGAGCGCATCAAGACCGTGGTCAACATCGGCATCGGCGGGTCGGACCTCGGCCCGGTGATGGTCTACCAGGCGCTGCGCCACTACGCGGACGCGGGGATCTCTGCGCGCTTTGTCTCCAACGTCGATCCCGCCGACCTGATCGCCACCCTCGCCGACTTAGAGCCCGCCACAACTCTTTTCATCGTCGCGTCCAAGACGTTCTCCACCCTGGAGACGCTGACCAACGCGACCGCCGCCCGGCGGTGGCTGACCGACACCCTCGGGGACTCGGCGGTGTCCCAGCACTTCGTGGCCGTCTCGACCAACAAACGCCTGGTCGACGACTTCGGCATCAACACCGACAACATGTTCGGATTCTGGGACTGGGTCGGCGGACGGTATTCGGTCGATTCGGCGATCGGCCTCTCGGTGATGGCCGTCATCGGGCGCGACGCCTTCGCGGACTTTCTGTCCGGGTTCCACATCGTCGACCGCCATTTCCGAACCGCCCCACTGGAGTCCAACGCGCCGGTCCTCCTGGGCCTCATCGGGTTGTGGTACTCCAACTTCATGGGCGCGCAGTCGCGGGCTGTGCTCCCGTACTCCAACGACCTGGCGCGCTTCGCGGCATACCTGCAACAGCTGACCATGGAGTCCAACGGCAAGTCGACCCGCGCGGACGGCACGCCGGTCACCACCGACACGGGTGAAATCTTCTGGGGTGAGCCGGGAACGAACGGGCAGCACGCCTTCTACCAACTGCTGCACCAGGGCACCCGGCTGGTCCCGGCCGACTTCATCGGGTTCAGCCAGCCGCTCGATGACCTGCCCACCGTCGAGGGCGACGGCAGCATGCACGACTTGCTGATGAGCAACTTCTTCGCCCAGACCCAGGTGCTGGCATTCGGTAAGACGGCCGAGGAGATCGCCGCCGAGGGGACGCCCGAGGCAATCGTTCCGCACAAGGTAATGCCGGGCAACCGCCCGACCACGTCGATCCTCGCCGACCGGCTCACCCCGTCGGTGCTGGGACAGCTGATCGCGCTCTACGAGCACCAGGTCTTCACCGAGGGCGCCGTCTGGGGCGTCGACTCGTTCGACCAGTGGGGTGTGGAGCTGGGCAAGACGCAGGCCAAGGCGCTGCTGCCGGTGATCACCAGCGACGCCTCACCCGACCCGCAGTCCGATAGCTCCACCGACGCGCTCGTGCGTCGCTACCGCGCCGAAAGAGGCCGCACCAGCTGATTATCTGCGCGCGAGCGTGCACACTTGTACGCGCTTTCGCGGCGTGTCGCGTACAAACGCGCACGCTCGCGGCGGATCAGTGAGCCGATCACGCGAACCATTTGGCGAGCGGGGGCGGCAGCACCCGCATCACCTGCACGAGCGGCGCCCACGGCCAGCGCGGCACGGCGGCGCGGCCCGGCTCCCGCTCGATCGCATCGACGAGCGCCTTGACGCCGGTTTCGTTGTCCACCATCAACATCGTGCTGTTCGACTTGGCCGTCATCTCGGACTCGATGTAGCCGGGTTCCATCACCGACACCTTGATGGGGCCTTTGCCGTATTCGGCGCGCAGCGACTCGCCCAGTGAGCTCACCCCGGCTTTGCTTGCGGCGTAAGCGGCTTTGACGCCCGGCACCCCTTTGTTGCCGAGCACCGAGGAGATCAGGACGAGGTGCCCCGCCCCGCTCTTGTGGAACATCTCCAGCGCGGTCTCGATCTGGACTAGCGCGGCCACCAGGTTGGTCTCGATGGTCGCCTTGTTCGCCCACAGCTTGCCCGAGCCCAGCCGGGCCCCCTTGCCGATGCCCGCGTTGACGATGACGCGGTCGATGCCGCCCAGTTCGTCGCTGAGCTCGGCGAACACTTTCGGCACCTGCTCGTGGTCGTTGACGTCCAGCGCCGCGACGGCGACCTTGATGTCCGGATATTGTTGCACCAGTTCGGCTTTCAGCTCATCGAGCCGATCGGTACGCCGGGCGCACAGCGCCAGGTCGCGGCCCTTGGCGGCGAAGGCGCGCGCCATGCCGGCGCCCAGGCCGGAGCTGGCACCGGTGATGAGAATCTTCTGCCGGGTCACGCGGGCAGCATATCCAGTGCGTTGCCAGCGGGGGTTGCTGGGCTCGATGTTGACCTCCGGCGCAACGAGTCGACGCCCGGGCGACTACTTGAGCAGGCGCGACATCCGCCGGTCGGCCAGCACCTTGCCGCCGGTCTGGCATGTCGGGCAGTACTGGAAAGACTTGTCCGCGAACGAAACCTCGCGGACGGTGTCCCCGCAGACAGGACACGGCATCCCGGTGCGGGCGTGCACCCGCAGCCCCGATCGCTTCTCCCCTTTCAGCGTGGCCGCCCCCTGACCGACCGAACGGCTGACCGCGTCACGCAGCACGGACACCATCGCGTCGTGCAGCGTGGTGAGCTGCCCGTCGGTGAGCTTCCCCGCCGTCGCGAACGGCGAAATTCTGGCCACATGCAGGATCTCGTCGCTGTACGCGTTGCCGATCCCCGCGATCACCTTCTGGTCGGTGATCACGTTCTTGATCCGGCCGGAGTTGCCGGACAGCAGCCTGGACAGGTCCTCGACCCCGAGTTCCAGCGCGTCGGGGCCCAGCGCGGCGATGCCCGGCACCTGGCCGGGATCGTGCACCAGCCACACCGCCAACCGCTTCTGGGTCCCGGCCTCGGTCAGGTCGAAGCCGGGTGCCTCGCCCGGCGTGCCGAGGTGCACGCGCAGCGCGATCGGGCCCTTACCGGGCCGCAACGGCGCCGCGGCCAGTTTGTCGGACCAGCGCAACCACCCGGCGCGGGACAGGTGAGCGATCAACCACAGGTCGCCGGCGCGCAACCCCAGGTATTTGCCCCACCGCTGCGCGCCGGCCACCTCCTGTCCGTGCAGCGCGGTGATCGGCGGGTCGAAGGTCTTGAGGACGGAGAAGGCGGCGACGTCGGCGCGGCCGATCATCAGTCCGACGGCGTGGCGCCGCAGGTGGTCGACCAGCGCTTCGACCTCGGGAAGTTCGGGCACCCGTTCAGTCTGCCGCTCTGAGCAAATAGGTGTCCATGATCCAGCCGTGCCGGGCCCGCGCCTCGGCGCGCAGCGCCACGATCTGCGCACCCACCTCACCGACGGTGCCTGCCACCAGCAGCTCGTCGTCGCCACCCAGATAGGCGCCCCACCAGATCGAGGTGCCGGCCGGGCACGCCTCAAACGAGCAGTCGGCGTCGAGCATCACGACGGCGGACCCTGACAAGCCATGGCGGCGTAGCTGCCGGCCCGTGGTGATCAGTACGGGTTCCCCGACCTCATTGAGCGGAATGCGGTGGCGCGCCGCCAGCGCCTGGACGGCGGTGATGCCGGGAATGACGTCATAGGTGAAATCCACCTCGGCCCCCACCGCATCGAGGATGCGCAGCGTGCTGTCGTACAGCGCCGGGTCCCCCCAGACGAGGAAGGCGCCCACACCGTCGGGACCCAACTCATCGCGGATCGCCGACGCCCACAGCCGGGCGCGCGCCGAGTGCCATTCGGAGACGGCCTCGCGGTAGTCCGCATCGCCCGACCGTTTGGGGTCGGGCAGCTCGACAAACCGGTACCCCGGCTCGTCGATGAACCGGGCGCAGATCTCCCGCCGCAGCGCCACCAGGTTTTCCTTGGCCTCGCCCTTGTCCATGGCGAAGAACACCTGCGTGTCGTTGAGCGCCCGAATCGCCTGGATGGTCAGGTAATCGGGGTCGCCCACGCCGATGCCGATGACGTGAATGTGCCGAGCCACTCCACTCTCCTGCCGCCCGCCGGTGTTCCCGCCAGATTGCCGAATCGAAATATCAAAGGCCTAGTCGGGTCCCAAAGTACCCGGTACCATGGGTATCGCCTGAGCACCCAATGAAGGGACACCAGCATGACCGCTGCGGTGAAAGCGAGTGGGCCCAGCCGTGAGGAATTCTCCGAACGTCTGCTGAAAGGGTCGGTCAAAAAGTCCTACGAGCCGGTGGTCGACATCGACTGGGACGCCCCGCTGGACCCGGACAAGTTCTACCTGCCGCCGCGACTGGTGTCGTTGTACGACACCCCGATGTGGGACGAGATGTCCCGCGAACAACAGATCGAACTGTCCCGTCAGGAGTTGGTCAACACCCTGTCTGCCGGGATCTGGTTCGAGAACATGCTCAACCAGGCACTGCTACGGACGATCCTGCACGAGGATCCGACCAGCCGGTCGACGCATTACAAGCTGACCGAGCTGGGCGACGAGACCCGCCACATGGTGATGTTCGGCAAGGCCATCGAGCGCATCGGCGCCAAGCCGGTCCGGCCCCGGCGATTCCACCGCATGATCATCAACGCGCTGCCGCTGGCTTTCCAGCGCGGCTCCATGCTCTGGGTGGCCGCCCTGATCGGCGAAGAGATCTTCGATTCGCTGCAGCGGCAGATGATGGACGACCCGGAGCTGCAGCCAATCATCCAGCGGCTCATGCGGATCCACGTCACCGAAGAGGCGCGCCACATCCAGTTCGCCCGCGACGGCGCGCGCAAGCGCGTCGCCGAGATGCCGCGGGTGAACCGATGGTTCATGGCGAACATCAACGGGCTCGGCGGCTACTTCTTCAACTACTTGTTTAGCAATCCAATCCCTTACGCGCGCACCGGCCTGGACGCCAAGCGGGCGCGGGCGATCGCGCGCAGCAGCCCGCACCGGCGCGAGATGCAGGTCGCCGGGTTCGCGCCCCTGGCGGCGTTTCTGACCGAGGTGGGCCTCATGGGCCCGATCGCGCGCCGTGGGTGGAAGCGCAGCAGGTTTCTGTGACCCCCGTGTCCAGCCCGCCAGGGGCCGGCCGGCACGTCACCGTCGTGGGCGCGGGGCCGGCCGGTCAGGCGGCCGCGGCCAAGCTGCGGGCCGCCGGCGTGCCGGACGTGCAGATCCTCGAGGAGGTGCGCGACAGCACGTTCGACGAGGAGACCGACACCTGGCGGTTGGGGATTGCCGATGGCGAGACGGTGTGGAGCCGCATCGTGATCGCGGCAAACCCGCCACCCTTCGTCCCGTGGATCCCGGAGTTGCCCGGGCGCAAGGAGTTTCGTGGAAGGTCGTTCCACGCGGCGCGGTGGGACCCGGATTTCGATCCGGCAGGTAAACGCGTCGCGGTCGTCGGCGCCGATTCCGCCGCGGGTCATCACCTGGGGCGGCTGACGGTATCGGCCGCCTCGGTGACCGTCTTCGCACATGCGCCTCGCCGGATCGTTGACGAGCTGCCGTCGGCGGCGACCCGCACGCGGCGCTGGGTGCGCCGGCGCATCCGGCCGGTGGCGGCACGTCCGGCACCCCGGCTCGCGCGGTCGCCGATCGCCCACGTCACCCCGTCGGGCATCGTCACCAGCGACGGTGTCGACCACCGCGCCGACGCCATCGTCTACGGCACGGGCTTCGTGATCCCGGATGGTATTCCCGAGGGAACGCTGGTCGGCCTGGGCGGGGTGACGATCGGACGGGCGTGGGAAGACGGCATGGAGCCCTACTTCGGGGTCGCCGTGCACGGTTTCCCTAACTACTTCTTCCTCACCGGCCCCGACCCGCGCGCGCAGGCCCGATACGTCGCCGGGTGCGTGCGCGTCCTGCACCAGACCGCGGGCACCCGGATCGAGGTTCGGCGCAGCAGCCAACGGGTGTTCAACGAGCGCGCCTGCTTGTGCCCGGCGACCGCGCTCCCCCAGGCGTTCGACCTGACCTCCGACTGGATCGAGGACCGCGCCTACGACGGTGACGCCACGCTGACCGTAGCCGGCGTTGCGCATCCGGTGCGCGCGCGGCTGACCGGTCGTCTCGATCCCCTCGATGGCCAATACCATTGGCAGGGAACTGTTTCCGCGCTCCCGTCGCAGCCCTTGCCGGCTGAGGTGCTACAGCAGGCTCGCACGGTGACGCTGAGTGTGGGTGAGCGCGACGCGCCGGCGCGCATCGTGGAAATGACCCCGTGGGGCACGCATTCGGTCGCGGGGGTCGGCGCTCCGCCCTACGGGGGCTGACCTTGTCGGGCTCCGCCAATTGGGCGGCACCGATCCTGCGGGGTTCCCATAGTTTGGCGGCCCGCCCAAAGTGGGTAGACCCGACGGATGCGCGAGCTGCGCGACGACGGGCGGCAAGGTGGGTGCGGCAGGCACGCGCGCTCCGGGCTGAGGGCGGAGCGCGGAGTTCGCTCGCGGTTTTGCGGCGGTGACACACCGCCGCCACGGCGGATCGCACGGGGCGTGGAACTCTGGCGGCGCCGGTGCCGCTCGGTTCCATAGCAGCCTCCTGCCGCCGAGGGGGGCGGGTCCATTTCAGGTGGCCGGGGCGGGGACTAGAGGGAGCGCGACATGGAGCCGGACGACACCATCGAGCCGAAGCGCCTGGCATCGTGCCGCCATTCCGTCACGCGGGAAGGGACGCGGATGGGCGGATCGCGACCCGGACATGCGCGCTCGCGGATGACTGCCTTCCGGGCTACGGTCAGCGAAGATGAACTCCTAAGCGAGAGGGGGCGCTGACGTGAGCGCCGTAGCCGAGTCGCCCCGCCCCCTTGCCGTAGCCAGCCGGATGGAGAAGTCGGTCGCCGTCCTCACCGTCGAGGGCGTCCTGAACACCGCCAATTCCGCCGCCTTGCGGGACAGCATCGTGAAGGCCACCATCGAAAAGCCGTCGGCGGTCATGGTGAACATCACCGGGCTCAAGGTGCCGGCCGACGCGGCTTGGACGGCCTTCCTGGCTGCCCGGTGGCAGCTTCCCTACCCCGACGTCCCCGTCGTGCTGGTCTGCGGCAATCGAGGCACCCGCGAGGCGATCAGCCGAAGCGAAGTCGTCTGCTTCATGCCGGTGTATTCGACGGAGAAGGCGGCGACGAAGGCGCTCGCCAGACTCATGAGCCGCACGGTGCGGCATGCCGACGCGGTGCTGACGGCCGACCTCACCAGCCTGCGCGAGTCGCGCCGCCTGGTCCGCGAGTGGCTCACCGACTGGTCGCAGTCCAAGCTCGTCCCGGTCGCGTTGGTGGTCGTGAACGTGTTCGTGGAGAACGTGCTGGAGCACACCGGCAGCGTCCCGCTGATCCGGGTCGAGACCGACGGCGCGACGGCCACCATCGCCGTGTCCGACGGCGACACCGCGCCCGCGGTACGCCTGTCGCCGCCAACGAGCGGCATCGACGTGTCGGGCCTCGCGATCGTCGACGCCCTATCCCGCGCCTGGGGCAGCACCCCCACCTCGTCGGGCAAGACGGTGTGGGCGGTCATCGGACCCGAGAACCAGCTCTAGCCGCACCCGTCGACCGCGCCTTGTGCCGGACCCGAGCGCACGCCAAACTAGAACACGTTCTAATGTTGTGTGACAGCGGTAACAGGAAGGCGGATAACGTGCGGTTTACCTACGCGGAGGCGATGACCGACTTTTCGTATTACATCCCGCTGGCCAAGGCGGCCGAGGCGGCCGGTTACCACGCTATGACGTTGGCCGACAGCATCGCCTACCCGTTCGAATCGGACTCGAAATACCCCTATACCCCGGACGGCAACCGGGAGTTCCTCGACGGCAAGCCGTTCATCGAAACCTTCGTGCTCGCAGCGGCATTGGGCGCGGTGACGTCCAACCTGAGGTTCAACTTCTTCGTCCTCAAACTGCCCATCCGCCCCCCGGCGTTGGTAGCCAAGCAGGCCAGTTCGCTGGCCGCGCTGATCGGCAACCGGCTGGGGCTGGGAGTGGGCACCAGCCCCTGGCCCGAGGACTACGAGCTCCTGGGTGTGCCCTTCGCCAAGCGTGGCAAGCGCATGGACGAATGCATCGAGATCCTGCGCGGCCTCACCAGCGGCGACTATTTCGAGTTCCACGGCGAGTTCTACGACATCCCGAAGACCAAGATGACGCCGGCGCCCACCGAGCCGATCCCGATCCTCATCGGCGGACACGCCGACGCGGCGCTGCGGCGCGCCGCCCGGGCCGACGGCTGGATGCACGGTGGCGGCAACCCCGACGAGCTCGACGCGCTCATCGCCAAGCTCAAGCAGTACCGCGAGGAAGAGGGCAGGACCGGTCCGTTCGAGATTCACGTCATCTCGGCCGACGCCTACACCCTGGATGGCATCAAGCGACTCGAGGACAAGGGCGTCACGGACGTCATCGTCGGCTTCCGCATCCCCTACATCAAGGGACCCGACACCGAGCCGCTGGAAACCAAGATCCGCAACCTGGAAATGTTCGCCGAGCACGTGATCGCGAAACTCTAGGGGCGCGGGGCGCCGTCACAGGGGATCCCACTTCGGGGCCCGCTTCTCGCGGTGCGCCATGGCGGCCTCGGCCGGGTTGTTGGTGAAGCCGCTGAGGATCTGGGTGCGGTTCTCCAGTTCGATAGCATGGCGCAGACTGGATGCGTCCAGCGCCGCGTTGAGCCCAATCTTCTTCTGCCACAGGCCATATGCGTTGTTCTCGGCGATCGAACCAGCCAGCTCGAGCGCCGCCGGTGCCCACCGCGACGCCGTTGACCGCGGCGATCACCGGGATGGGCAACTCGTAGATGCGGGTGAACAAGTTGGCCAGGCGTACCTGCGAGTCGTAGTTGACCTTGAACGGCGGGGTGGACGGTCGGGGCGCGATCCACGGCTCGCCGGCGCCGGTGAGGATCGCGGCCCGGAACTCACCCCTGTCGAGCGCGTCCAGCGCGTCGTCCACGCCGTCGATCAGGGATCCGTCGATGGCGTTGAGCCGCTCGGGGCGGTTAAGGGTGATGCGGGCGGTGGCGCCCTCGAGCGTTTCCAATTCAACCGCGGGCATGGAACAAACCGTAAGCGACGCGATGTTCGCAGAGGGGGCATACCGTGGTTTGGCCGCCACATCGAAGGAGAACCATGGCACGAACCGAAGGTGACAGTTGGGACCTGGCCAGCAGCGTGGGAGCGACGGCCACCATGGTCGCCGCCGCCCGGGCCGCCGCGAGCAAGCGTCCGCAGCCGGTCGTCACCGATGACTTCGCCGAACCGTTGGTGCGTGCCGTCGGATTGGACGTGTTCACCAAGCTGGCCAGCGGCGAACTCGATCCCGACGAGCTCGAGCGGAGCGTCGGGTTTCACCGGATGGTCGACACGTTCGCGGCCCGCGCCCGGTATTTCGATGACTACCTCGCGGTGGCCGGCCAGGCGGGGTTGCTCCAGGTGGTGATTGTGGCGTCCGGGCTGGATTCCCGCGCCTATCGGCTGCGGTGGCCGATCGGCACGACGGTCTACGAAATCGATCAGCCCGAGGTGATCGCGTTCAAGGCGGCCACGATGTCGGAAGTAGGCGCGGCGCCCACCGCGAAGCTTCGCGAGGTGGGCATCGATCTGCGCGACGACTGGCCTGCCGCGCTGCAGGAAGCGGGTTTCGATCCGACCCACCCCACGGCGTGGCTCGCGGAGGGCGTGCTCATCGGATGGCTCCCGCCGGAGGCCGAGATTCGGCTGCTGGATTCGATCATCCCGCTGTCCGCGGAGGGCAGCCGGTTCGCCGCCGACTACGGAACGGTGACGGGGACTTCGCCGGAGGCTCAGGAACAATCCCGCCTCATGACCGAAGGGTGGCGACGGCAAGGACTCGACATGGACCTCACCAACCTGGCCTACCCCGGCGAACACACCGACGTCGCCGCGCATCTGCACGACAACGGCTGGGAGACAACGAAATACCAGCTGACCGACCTCTTCGCCGCGGCCGGCCTGCCCGAGCTGGGCGAGGCCGAGCTCCAGGTGCCCTCCACGACGATCAACTTCGTCCGGGCGGTCAGGATCTGATGCGCCGAGCGTGTGGCCTATGGACGGATCCGCCGCACGCGCGGTGCGCACGGCCCACGTTCGGCGTGTCGCATCTCAGGTCCGCTCGGCCAGCCACTCGGCCTGAGCCATGGTCTCCAGCCGCAACCCATTTCATTCCCGCACCACCTCCTTCGGCTCCTTGTCCGGGCGCAACCCGCGCCAACTCGACTGGCGCAACCGGCCATCGGGGGTCCACTCACTGTAGCGAACCTCCCCGACCAGCACCGGCTCGACGTACGTGACGCCCCTGGCCTCGGCTTTGGGCAGCGGCGGGCTGAACGGCGATCGATCGGTATGTAGCGGCGCGAGCGTCTTCTTCAGGTTCGCCAGGTCGCGCTCGGTGAAGCCGGTTCCGACCCGCCCGGCGAAGTGCAGCCCGTCATCGTCGGGGATGCCCAGCAGGAGCGAGCCGATGCCGCTGGTGCGCCCCCCTTCCCCGGCCTTCCAGCCGCCGATCACGACTTCTTGCGTGTTCCAGTGCTTGTCCTTGATCCACGACGCGGATCTCCGGCCGGGTTGATAGGTGGAGTCGCGCCGCTTGGCCACCACCCCCTCCCAGCCGTGCTCGCTCGAGTGCGCTAGCGCTTGCTTCCCGTCGCCGGGCAAAAGCTCGGGAACGACGAGATTGGTCCCAACTGAAAGCGTTTCCAACAGCTTTCGCCGATCGGAATACTTCGCCCGTAACAGCGATCGGCCGTCCAGGTACAGCAGGTCGTACGCCCAGAACTCCACGTGGCTGCCGCGCCCGCGGTTCTGCATCGCGTGGAAGCTGGGCACACCCGATGCGTCCAGTACGACGGCCTCCCCGTCGAGCACCACGTGGTGATCGACGAGGTCGGCTGCCAGCGAAGCGAATTGGGGATATTCGTTGGTCACGTCCCGCCCCCGGCGCGACCGCAGTCGCAGCGCTCCGTGATCGATCTCGGCCAGGAGTCGATAACCGTCCCACTTGCCCTCGAAGGCCCACTGGCCCGCCTTCAGCGCCGACACTGAACCGTGCGTCGCCAGCATGGGTTTGATCTCTTCGAAGTCGAAGATGTGTTGGTCCTTCATCCGGTGCGCCAGCCACTGGTTGCCGTTGGTCTGAATCAACGCGTAGCGCCCGGAAATCCTGCGCCCATGCAGCCTGACGATGACCTCGTCGTCGTGAAACTTCTCGGCGTCGTAGGTGCCCGAGTCCCAGATGATCACCTTCCCGGCGCCGTATTCCCCCTTCGGGATCAATCCCTCGAACGAGCCGTACTCCAGCGGATGGTCCTCGGTATGCACCGCGAGGTGGTTCACCGACGTGGTCTCGGGCAGATTCTTCGGCACCGCCCACGACACCAGCACTCCGTCGCGCTCCAGCCGGAAGTCGTAATGCAGCCGGCGGGCGTGATGCTCCTGGATGACGAACGAATTGCCCTGGCCGGCAGCGGGTCTCGCCGCCGGCACCGGTTCGGGGGTCTTCGACGCGTCGCGCATGCTGCGGTATTTGCTCAGCCGGTCGGGAACCGGCGCGTCCGGGTCCAGCGACGCCAGCAGGTCGCCGTCGCGCCCGACCCTCTCGAGGACCTCGTCGTAACGCAACTGCCGCAAGTTCGGGTCCCGGAGTTCTTCCCAGGTGCGTGGCGCGGCGACCGTCGGCTGCTCGCGGCCGCGCATCGAGTAGGGCGCGATGGTGGTCTTCGACCCGTTGTTCTGGCTCCAGTCCAGGAAGATCTTTCCCGCCCGCAGGCTCTTGGCCATTGTCGATGTCACCAGCTTCGGCATCGACTTCTCGAGTTGCTGCGCAATGCGTTTGGCCAATACCGTGGCGCCGCTGCTGCTCACCGGCTCCTCGAGCGGGGTGTAGAGGTGCAGGCCTTTGCTGCCGCTGGTGAGCGGGTAGGTGCTCAGCCCCATGCCGGTGATGAGTTCGCGGACCGCGTGCGCGACCTCACACAGCTGGGGCATGGTCACGCCCTCGCCGGGGTCCAGGTCGAACACCAGCCGGGTCGCCGGTCCGGGCTTGAGTTCCTCGGCGTGGCTGCGGGTCCACTCGCGGACAAACCGCCACTGCGGCACATGGACCTCGAGCGCGGCCTGCTGGGCGATCCACCGCAGCGCCTGGGGGGTGTCGATGATCGGGTAGGTCGTGGTCCCCGAGCGATGGGTCACGCTGGCCCGCGGCAACCAGTCCGGCGCCGACGAAGCCAATTGCTTTTCGAAGAAGGCGTCTTGCTCGACGCCGTTCGGCCACCGTTTTCGGGTCGCCGCACGCCCGGCGATGTGCGGGATCATCACCGCGGCGATGCGGGTGTAGTAGTCGAAGACGTCACCCTTGGTGGTGCCCGTCGCCGGGTACAGCACCTTGTCGCTATTGGTGAGCTTCACCGTTGGCGCCATGTTCTCAACTTACGCGTTTGAGCAGCGCATATCGGTTCCCACCAGTGATTATGTCTCAAACGTAAATTTATGTGACGTCAACCACGAAGGGGTTAGAGGCGCCGGTTGACCGGGCACCGAAGGCAGATGCGCATTTTGTCCAGGCGTCCAGAATGTGGCGTCCCCCTCAGCAATGCCACCCTCCGACTACACTCCCGGCGAATCGCCGTACCCACGTACGAGAGATCGGCCCTCCACCGCGGTGTCGTTCACATCGGCGCGGGCAACTTTCACCGCGCGCATCAGGCCGTCTACTTCGACGACCTTGCCCGCTCGGGTATTTCGGATCGTTGGGGCGTTACCGGCGTCAGTCTCCACTCCCCGACCGCCAAAGACCTGCTGTCGGCGCAGGATGGGCTGTACACCGTGGTGCAGCGCGGACACGACCGCCAGGCCGCCCGCGTAGTCGGCTCCATCGGCTCCGTTCACTACGCGCCCAACGACAGCACGGCGGTCCGCGCCGCCCTGGCGGACCCGCAGACCCGCGTCGTCAGCCTGACGATCACCGGTAACGGGTACTTCCTCGACCCGGTCACCGATGAGTTCGACGCCAACCACCCCGACGTGCGCGCCGACCTCGTCGCGTCCGACAATTACGCCACCGCCTGGGGATATCTGGCCGACGCGCTGGATCGGCGTCGCCGCGCGGGCGTACCGCCGTTCACGGTGCTCTGCTGCGACAACATCCCCGGCGACTCCCGGCCGGCGCGCACCGCGTTGGTGTCGTTCGCAACCTTAAAGGACCCCGGCCTGGCCCGCTGGATCGACAGGAATGTCGCGTTCCCGTCGACCATGGTCGATCGCATCACCCCGCAAACGTCGGATTCCGAAAGGGAATTCGTCGAGCAGGCATTCGGTGTCGCCGACAGATGTCCCATCGTGACCGAGCCGTATCGCCAATGGGTGATCGAGGATTGGTTCAGCGATGGGCGGCCGCCGCTCGAGGAGGTCGGTGCCGAATTCGTCGCCGACGTCAGCGATCACAAACTGATCAAGACGCGTCTTCTCAACGGAACCCATATCGCCCTAGCGTGTCTGGCCACGCTGGCCGGTTACCGGCGCACCGACGAAGCCATGCGGGACCGCGTCATCTTCGATTACGTCGAAGGGCTCCTTCGCGACGAGATCCAGCCACTGCTGCCGGCGGTCCCGGGGATGAACACGCCGGAATACCGCGCCAGTTTGCTCGATCGGCTCGGTAACCCGCGGATGAGCGACCAATTGTCGCGGCTGGCGCGGCGGGGAACGAGCAAGATCGCGTCGTTCGTGCTCCCGTCGCTTCAGGAGGCGATCTACCAACGCAGGCCGCACACGTTGCTCATGTTGGCGGTCGCCGGGTGGGCCCGCTACATGCGCGGCCACGACCTCGAGGGACGCAAGCTGCGCCTGGAAGACTCGCAGGCGATTCCGGTCGCTAAGTTGGCCAACATGGGAGGCAACGCGCCGGATCCGCTGCTGAGGCATGCGATGTTCGCCGAGCTGAGGGCGGTGCCCGGTTTTGCGCAGCGCCTCGGCGACATGATCGCGCAGATCGACACGCGCGGTGTGGCACCCACGCTGCGCGACGCCATGCGCAACGACGAGCGGGAGTTGGTGTCACGATGAGCGATGAATTGCGGGGGCTGACCTTTGTGCGCGCGTTCGACGCGGACCCGATCACGACTCTGCTCTGTGACGCCGACGACAACCTGTTCGCCTCGGAGCGACCGGCGTTCGAGGCGTCGACCGAGGTGACGAATCGTTTCCTGGCCCGGTTCGGCGTGACCGCTCCGCTCAGCTCGGAAGAACTCCGTAAGCGAGCCGTCGGGAAGAACTTCCGCACCACGGCTCTCGACCTGGCGGTTCAGTGCCGCCTACCCCTCGAGCCGACCTTGGCGCGCGGCCTTCCCGGAGCGGCGGTCGCCTCAACCGACGAGCTGGCAAGCGGCAACGCATTATCCGCGGACGAACTCGAGCGGTGGGTGCGCGAAGAGCGCGAACGGGTCACCGCCCACCTCGCGGTCACCCTGACCCCCGATCCACGGGTCCTCGAACCCCTGCAAGCCCTCGCGCCCCGCTACGCGCTCGCGGCCGTCAGCTCCAGCGCCACCAAGCGCCTGCGTGCCTGCTTCGCCGCCACCGGCATCGACGCGCTGATACCGGAGGCCGTGACCTTCAGCGCGGAGGACTCACTTCCGGTGCCCACCAGCAAACCCGATCCGGCGGTGTATCTGCATTGCGGCCAGGCGATGGGCGTCGCGACAGAGCAAGGGCTGGCGATCGAAGACTCCGTCGCCGGGGTGAGTTCGGCGGTCGCCGCCGGCTACGCGACCGTGGGTAACCTGATGTTCGTGCTACCAGACGAACGAGGCTCCCGCCGAGCGGATTTGATCGATGCCGGGGCGATCGCGATAACCGACTCGTGGCGTGCCCTTACTGACGTCTTGCTGTCGTCGGCCGTGCCGGCCGGGGGGACTCCCGCGTAGGACACAGGCGAGCGCACAAGCGATCCGGGCTGTGCCCCGGGGAGGAGGTGGCCAACGATGGCCAGCGCAATCAAGCTGAGCAATGCGACGCTTTCCCAGCTGCCGATCGAGGCCCCGAACTACGACAGGGGCGGCGTCACCGTCGGTATCGCGCATATCGGCGCCGGCCATTTCCACCGGGCGCATCAGGCCGCGTACATCAACCTGTTGATGCAACAGGGCCTGGCGCGCGACTGGGGCATTTGCGGCGTGGGGGTGATGCCCGCCGACTGGACGATGCGCGACGTCCTCGACGGTCAGGACGGGCTGTACACACTGATCCTGGAGAACCCCAACGGCACCCGGGACGCACAGGTGATCGGCTCGATCGTCGACTACCGCTACGCCCCGGACGACCCCGGCTCTGCGTTGGAGGTGCTGGCCGCGGCGTCCACCCGGATCATCTCGCTGACCATCACCGAAGGCGGGTACCGCGATCCCGAGGGGCCGGCGTTCACGTTGATCACCGAGGCGCTCGCGCGCCGGCGCGACCGCGGGATCCAAGCGCCGACGATCGTCTCCTGCGACAACATCGAGAACAACGGCGAGGTCGCCAGGCGCACGGTGCTCGCCGCCGCCGAACGCGGCGATCCCGGATTGGCCCGGTGGGTCGCCGAACACGCCCGGTTCCCCAGTTCGATGGTCGACCGCATCACTCCGGCAACGACTTTGGCGATGGCCGCGGAAGTGCGGCGCGACTTCGGCGTCGACGACCGGTGGCCGGTGGTGGCCGAGCCGTTCAGCGCCTGGGTGATCGAAGACGACTTCGCCGATGGTCGGCCGCCGCTCGAGCAGGCGGGGGTCCTGCTCGTGGACGACGTACGCCCCTACGAGCTGATGAAGCTGCGGTTGCTCAACGCGGGGCATCAGTGCCTGGCCTACTTCGCCCACCTGTGCGGATTCCAGTTCGTGCACGAGGCGGCGCGCGACCCCCTCTTCGCCGAATTCCTGCTGTCCTACTTCGACAACGAGGCCATTCCCACGCTGCCCCCGGTGCCGGGCATCGACCTGCACGACTACGCCCGCACACTGGTCGAGCGGTTCGCCAACCCGGCCGTGCGCGACACCGTCGTCCGGCTCTGCGCCTACTCGTCGGATCGCATCCCCAAATGGCTGTATCCCGTGATCTGCGACAACCTGGCGAACGACGGGCCGGTACGACTGGCGGCCGCGGTGGTGGCCAGTTGGGCTCGCTACGCCGAGGGAATCGACGAATGGGGCAATCCGTACGAGGTGGTGGATCAGCTCGCCGATTCGCTCATCCCGATCGCCCGGTCACAACACCAGAATCCCACCGCCTTCATCGAGGTGACCGCGTTGTTCTGCGATCTGGCCCACCAGCCACGGTTCGTCGAGGCATACCGCTGGGCGCTGGATTCCTTGCACCGCAAGGGCGCCCGGGCGACGCTGGAGGCATTGGTGCGATGACCCGCGGCCTGGTGATCGGCGAGTCGCTGATCGACATCGTCGGCAACGACGAGTACGTCGGCGGCAGCCCGCTCAACATCGCGGTCGGACTCGGCCGGTTGGGGCGCGGGGTCGACTTGTTGACCCACATCGGCGACGATGCGGCCGGCCGGCGTATCGCGGACTACGTCAAAGCAGCTGACGCGCAACTTGTTTCGGGCAGCATGACGGCGGCCCGGACGCCGACCGCGACGGCAACCATCGCCGGTGACGGATCCGCCACCTACGCCTTCGATCTCGACTGGCAACTGTCGGGAACGCCCGACGTCCCCCCGCCCCTGTTTGTGCACACCGGCTCCATCGCCGCGGTGCTCGAGCCCGGATGCGTGGCGGTCGCGGCGCTGCTCGACATCTATCGGACATCGGCCACGGTGACTCTGGACCCGAACGTGCGCCCGTCGTTGATCGCCGACCCGACTATGGCCCGCGAACGCATCCTGCGCCTGGTCAAGCGCAGCGACGTCGTCAAGGTCAGCGACGAGGACCTGCGCTGGATCGCCCCCGCCCACGCACCGGAGCAAACGGCGCGTGCGTGGTTGGCGTCGGGTCCCGCCATCGTCGCCGTGACCATGGGCGAGCACGGTTCGCGCGCGTTTTGCGCCGCGGGCGAGGTGCAGGTGACCGCCCGTCCGGTCCGTGTGGTCGACACCATCGGCGCCGGCGACGCGTTCATGGTCGGCCTGCTCGACGCGTTGTGGGAGATGGGCCTGCTGGGCGGCGACCGCCGCGCCGCCCTAGCCCGGATCCGACTCGACGAGTTGACCGCGGCCCTGGAGGCGGCGGGGCTGGTGTCCGCCGTCACCGTCGGGCGCGCCGGCGCCGACCTGCCCGATCGAGCCGCCCTGCGGGCCGAATCCGCTTCCATCCCGGGCGGATCCATGTAGCGTTCGACTACCGGCGCTTTAGTTGCCGAGCGTTTCGGCTAAGCCTGTCGCCGGCGAGAACCTGGCCACCGCAGCTGCCCGGATACCGTCGAACCCCAGCTCACGGACCCGTCATGCTGTTTTGCCAGCGGCGCTGCGGGCATACTGACTTACATGCGCTCCATCTGGAAGGGCTCGATCGCGTTCGGGCTGGTCAACGTCCCGGTCAAGGTGTACAGCGCGACTCAGGACCATGACATCAAGTTCCATCAGGTGCACGCCAAAGACAACGGTCGCATCCGCTATCAACGGATCTGCGAGGTTGACGGCGAGGTCGTGGAATACCGGGACATCGCCCGGGCCTTCGAATCCGACGACGGCCAGATGGTGATCATCACCGACGACGACATCTCGAGCTTGCCCGAGGAGCGCAGCCGGGAGATCGAGGTGCTGGAGTTCGTGCCGGCCAGCGAGGTCGACCCGATGCTGTTCGACCGCAGCTACTTCCTGGAGCCGGACTCCAAGTCATCGAAATCCTATGTGCTGCTGGCGAAGACGCTCGCCGAAACCGACCGCGTCGCGATCGTGCACTTCACACTGCGCAACAAGACCCGGCTGGCCGCGTTGCGCGTCAAGGACTTCGGCAAGCGCGACGTGATGATGGTGCACACCCTGTTGTGGCCCGACGAGATTCGCGATCCCGACTTCCCCGTGCTGGACAAAGAGGTCGAGATCAAGCCCGCCGAGCTGAAGATGGCCGGGCAGGTGGTGGAGTCGATGGCCGAAGAGTTCAACCCCGACCGCTACCACGACACCTACCAGGAACAGTTGCAAGAGCTGATCGAGGCCAAGCTCGAAGGCGGCGAAGCGTTCACCACCGAAGAGCAACCGCAGGAACTCGACGAGACCGAGGACGTTTCGGACCTGCTGGCCAAGCTGGAGGCCAGCGTGCGGGCCCGCTCCCGCGACGGCCACGCCCCGGCGAAGAAGGCGCCCGCGAAGAAAGCGGCGGCCAAGAAGGCCCCTTCGAAGGCGGCGGCCAAGTCCTGAGGCATTTCAGCGCCGGCGGTTGGAGACGACCCGGAAGACCGCGGCGGTCAGGTTGATCACCGCGACGAGGATGATCAGGGTCAGTGCCGCGCCCCAGATCCGCAGATAGCCGGCGTGCTCGGGGTTGGTCAGTTCGGTGTAGATCAGCAACGGCAGTGAGGCCATGTTGCCCTGGAAGATGTCGGTGTTGATCGAGCGGCTGTAGCCGACCAGAACCAGCACCGGAGCGGTCTCGCCTATCACCCGCGCGACCGCCAACAAGATTCCGGACACGATGCCGGGCATCGCGATGGGGAAGACGATCCGCACGATGGTCTTCCATTTCGAGACGCCGAGGGCGTAGCTCGCCTCCCGCAAATCATCCGGGACAAGCCTGAGCATCTCCTCGGTCGAGCGGACCACCACCGGCAGCATCAGCAGAACCAGCGCCAGCGAGACGGCGAACGAGCTCTGCTGGAACCCCATCGTCGCGATCCAGAGACTGAAGATGAACAGCGCCGCGACAATTGAGGGCACGCCGGCGAGCACGTCGACCATGAAGGTGGTCACGCGCACCAGCCGGCCCGAGCCGTATTCCACCAAGAAGACCGCCGTCATCAACCCCAGCGGCACCGAGAGCAGGGCGGCCGCCCCGGCCTGGACGACCGTCCCGTACAGCGCGTGATACACGCCGCCGGCGAACTGCTCCGGGAGCACTCCCCGCAGCGAATGCGTCCACCACCCCGACCGGGTGACGCCGTACCACCCGCGGGTGATCACCACCGAGAGCACCCACACCAGCGGGACCAGAGCCACCAGGAACGACCCGAGGAAGAACATCGTCGCGGCGTTGTTCTTGATCCGCCGCCGGACGCTGACGGGGCTGAACGCCCCCGCCTTGACGGGCCGATCAAGCGTGTCAACGGTCATGCGTTGACCTTTCCGCCCGCGATCGCGCGGGCCAGCGCGTTGACGACGAACGTCAGGACGAACAGCGCGAAGCCCGCCGAGATGTACGCCCCCGTGGGCAGCGGTTCGCTGAATTCGGAAGCGGCCGAGGCGATTTTCGAGGCGAACGTGTAGCCGCCGTCGAACAGCGACCAACTGCCGGCGCGCGCGGCCGACCGCAAGATGATCAGCACCGCCACGGTTTCGCCCAGCGCGCGCCCCAACCCCAGCATCGAGGCCGCGATCACACCGCTACGACCGAACGGCAGCACGGTCATCCGCACCACCTCCCACTTGGTGGCACCCAGCGCCTGCGCGGCTTCCATCTGAATGTGCGGGGTCTGCCGGAAGACCTCGCGCGATACCGACGTGATGATCGGCAGGATCATCACCGACAACACGATCGCGGCGGTGAAGATCGTGCCGCCGCCGGCCAGTGACACATTGCCCTTCTTGAACAGGAAGAACCAGCCGAGATTTCGGTTCAGGAACTCCGCGACCGGCTCGATCCGGGGGGCGAGCACAAAGATTCCCCACAACCCGAAAATGATCGACGGCACGGCGGCCAGCAGGTCCACCATGGCGGCGAACGGTCGGGCCAGCCGTTTGGGCGCGTATTGGGTGAGGAATATCGCGATCCCGACCGCGACGGGAACCGCCAGCAGCAACGCGCTCAGCGAACTCAACACCGTCACCATGAACAGGTCGCGAATGCCGAACGCCAGCTTCGTCGCGCTGGTGGTATTGAATTCGGTGCTGGTGAAGAAGTTGGCGTGGTTGGCCCGCAGCGACGGAACGGCCCGGATCAACAGGAACACCGCGATCAACAGGATGGCGATGATGATGGTCGAACCGGCGGCGGCGGCAAGGAATTTGAACAGCCGGTCGCCGCGCCCCGATGCGCGCGCAAGCGCCGCCTTCAGCCCGGATCGCTTCGTGCTCGACGGGCTGATTGCCGTTCCTCGGGTCAAGACCACCTCAGATCACGTGATCGCGTTGACCGAAGTCGACAGGCGCGACTTGAACGAATCGGGAATCGGGATGTATCCGTTGTCCGACAAGCCATCCTGGCCGGCGCCGATCGTGCTCTGCAGGAACGCCTTGACGGCCGTGCCGACCTGGGCGTCCGGGTACTTCGAGCAGACGATCTCGTAGGTGGCCAACACAATTGGGTATGAGCCCGGCTGCGTCGGCTTGTAGAACGAGTTGGTGTCGAGGACCAGATCGTTGCCCTGCCCGCTGACGGTCGCGCCGGAAATCGTCTTGCCGACCGAGTCGGCGCTGATCGCGACGGCGTCCGGGCCGGCCGCAGTGATGATCTTGGCCATGTTCAGGTTCTGGGCCTTCGCGAATGACCACTCGTTGTAGGTGATCGATCCCTCGGTGGCCTTGATCGCGGCCGACGTGCCGTCGTTGCCCTTGGCGCCCTCACCGACGCCGCCGTTGAAGGTCTTTCCGGCGCCCTTGCCCCACGCCCCGTTGGAGGCGGCGTCGAGGTAGTGCTGGAAGTTGTCTGTGGTCCCGGACTGATCGTTGCGGAACACCACGTGGATGGGCTCCGCGGGCAGGCTGACGCCCGAATTCAGCGCCTGGATCGCGGGGTCGTTCCAGGTGGTGATCGCGCCGTTGAAGATCTTGGCCGCGCTGGGCCCGTCCAGGCTGAGCGACGTCAGACCCTTGACGTTGTAGGTGATCGCGATGGGGCCGAACACCACCGGCAGGTTCCAGGCCGGGGAGCCGCAGCGCTGCTGGGCCGCGGCGTATTCATTCTGCGCCAGGGGCGAGTCCGACCCGCCGAAGTCCGTTTGGTTGCCGTTGAATTCACTGATGCCGGCGCCGGAGCCATTGGCGGTGTAGTTCAGAGTCTGGCCGGAGCAGGCCTGCTCGAACGCCTTGACGAAGCGGGTCATCGCGTTGGCCTGCGCCGTCGACCCGCTGGCCTTGAGCGTCTTCTTGCCGCCGCAACTGACCTTGCTCGCCGACGAACCGGTGGTGGCGTTTCCGCCGCCGGACGCGTTGTTGTCACTTCCACAACCCGACAACACCAGCGCACCTGTGGCCATCACACTCAGCGCGGCGCCAATTCGGTTGAATTTCAATTCAGTTCCTAACATTAGGGATAACTGACGCCGCCGCCCATGGCTGCGGCCTGCCAACAGCCGTCTCTCGCAGCCAAGAAGCTAACAGTAACAAGGTTAACGTTGGGCGAATAAGTGTTGCCGAGACGGCGCTGACGGTGACGGCCGCCGCCCATCAAACGGGAGTTCGAGCGCGCTGAGCGCGAACCGGATGCGAGACCCAGCAACTAGAACCTGTTCCAGAATTGTCGCGATTCCCGGCACACCGGCTTGCTAACGTGACGGCTGACACTCAACGAAGAGAGGGCGTAATGATCCTTGACAGGTTCCGTCTCGACGGCAAAGTCGCCGTCATCACAGGTGGCGGTCGCGGCCTCGGGGCGGCCATCGCACAGGCGTTCGCCGAGGCGGGCGCCGACGTCCTGATCGCGTCGCGGACCGAATCTCAACTAGAAGCCGTCGCCGAGCAGGTCCGCGCCGCGGGTCGCCGGGCGCACGTCGTTGCCGCCGACCTGGCGCATCCCGAGTCGACCGCGCAGCTGGCCGGTCAGGCCGTCGAGGCGTTCGGCAAGCTCGACATCGTGGTCAACAACGTCGGCGGCACCATGCCCAACACGTTGCTGACCACCTCGACCAAGGACCTCAAGGACGCGTTCACCTTCAACGTCGCCACCGCGCACGCGCTGACCGTCGCGGCGGTGCCGCTGATGCTCGAGCACTCCGGTGGTGGCAGCATCATCAACATCACCTCGACCATGGGACGGCTGGCCGGCCGGGGTTTCGCCGCATACGGCACCGCCAAGGCTGCGCTGTCCCATTACACGCGCCTGACGGCCCTGGACCTGTGCCCCCGCGTCCGCGTCAACGCGATCGCGCCGGGCTCCATCCTGACCTCAGCGCTCGATTTGGTGGCGTCCAACGACGAACTGCGGACCCCGATGGAGAAGGCGACCCCACTGCGCCGACTCGGCGATCCCGTCGACATCGCCGCCGCCGCAGTGTATTTGGCGTCCCCGGCGGGCAACTTCCTCACCGGCAAGACGCTCGAGGTCGATGGGGGCCTCACCTACCCCAACCTCGACATCCCCGTCCCCGACCTGTAAATCCCCAATGACCTGCGAGCAGACGCAAAAACCCCGCGATCACGGCGTGTCGAGGGGCTTTTGCGTCTGCTCGCGCCTTTGATCCGACCCTCAAGGAGGCCGTCATGGCAATCCCCGTCGTCCAACTGGGCACCGGCAACGTCGGCGTCCACGCGCTCAGGTCCCTCATCACCAACCCGGCCTTCGAACTCACCGGCGTCTGGGTGTCCTCGGAGGCCAAGGCCGGCAAGGACGCGGCCGAGCTCGCCGGATTCGCGGACGCGACCGGTGTGCGGGCCAGCACCGACCTCGACGCGGTACTGGCCAGCGGGCCGCAGTGCGCCGTCTACACGGCGATGGCCGACAACCGGCTCCCCGAGGCGCTCGAGGACTACCGGCGCGTCCTGGCCGCCGGCGTCAACATCGTCGGCAGCGGGCCGGTCTTCCTGCAGTACCCGTGGCGGGTGATCCCCGAGGAGCTCATCGCTCCACTCGAAGACGCGGCGCGCGAAGGAAATTCAAGCCTCTACGTGAACGGCATCGACCCGGGCTTCGCCAACGACCTGCTGCCGCTGGCGTTGGCCGGGACCTGTCAGAACATCCAGCAGATCCGGTGCATGGAGATCGTCGACTACGCCACCTACGACAGCGCCACCGTGATGTTCGACGTGATGGGGTTCGGCAAACCCCTGGGCGAGATCCCGATCCTGTTGCAGACGGGAGTACTGAGCATGGCGTGGGGCTCGGTCGTGCGGCAACTCGCGGCCGGCCTCGGCATATCGCTGGATGAGGTCGCCGAGGTGTACGTGCGCGAGCCCGCACCCGAGGACTTCGACATCGCGTCGGGCCACATCGCCAAGGGCACCGCCGCCGCCTTGCGGTTCGAGGTGTTCGGCATGGTCAAGGGTGATCCCGTGGTCGTTCTCGAACACGTCACCCGGCTGCGGGACGACCTCTGCCCCGACTGGCCGCAGCCGGCGCAGCCGGGCGGCTCGTACCGCATCGAGATCACCGGTGAACCGTCCTACGCCATGGACGTCTGCCTGCGCAGCCGCAAGGGCGACCACAACCACGCCGGACTCGTCGCCACGGCGATGCGTGTCGTCAACGCGATCCCGGCCGTGGTGGCCGCGGCCCCGGGCATAGTCACCACGCTCGACCTGCCCCTGATCACCGGCAACGGGCTCTACCTTCCCGAGTAATCCGGCGCGCTCAGGCCCCGAGCAGCGGTGGCCCGGAATAGTTCGACTACCCTCACTTTCTTATTCGGTAGCTGGAATAAAGGGTCGAAACGTTGGCGCAGGGCACGAGGGGATCGCTCAGGGAGAGCTGGTATCTGCTCGGTCCCGCGTTCGTCGCCGCCATCGCCTACGTCGACCCGGGGAACGTCGCGGCCAATGTCAGCTCCGGGTCGCAATTCGGCTACCTGCTGCTGTGGGTCATCGTGGTCGCCAACTTGCTGGCGGGCCTGGTGCAATACCTGTCGGCGAAGCTCGGCCTCGTGACGGGGCGCTCGTTGCCCGCCGCGATCGGCAAACGGATGAGCCGGCCCTGGCGCCTGACCTACTGGGCCCAGGCCGAACTCGTGGCGATCGCCACCGACATGGCCGAAATCGTCGGTGGGGCCATCGCCCTGCGCATCCTGTTCGGCCTCCCCCTGCTGCTCGGCGGGCTCGTCACCGGCGCGGTGTCCCTGCTCCTGCTGGCCATCCAGGATCGCCGCGGGCAGATCATCTTCGAGCGCGTCATCACGGGCTTGCTGCTCGTGATCGCGATCGGTTTCGCGGCGAGCTTTTTCGTCAAGACCGCGCCAACCGGGGCGGTGCTGAGCGGGCTGGTGCCGCGGTTCCACGGCACCGAAAGCGTGCTGCTGGCCGCCGCGATCCTCGGCGCGACGGTGATGCCGCACGCGGTGTACCTGCACTCCGGCCTGGTGCTCGACAGGCACGGCCACCCGGCCGAGGGGCACCATCGGCGCCTGCTCCTCCGGGTCACGCGGCTGGACGTCGCGCTGGCCATGGCCGTCGCGGGGACGGTGAACGCCGCCATGCTGCTGGTCGCCGCGATCAATCTGCAGAACCAGGGCGTCACCGCCACCATCGACGGCGCGTACGCGGCGATCCACGACACGCTGGGGACGACGATCGCGGTGCTCTTCGCGATCGGACTGCTCGCGTCCGGCCTGGCGTCGTCGTCGGTGGGCTCGTATGCCGGCGCCATGATCATGCGGGGGCTGTTGCACCGGTCGGTCCCCATGCTGCTGCGCCGCCTGATCACCCTCTGCCCGGCCCTGGTGATCCTCGCGCTCGGCGTCGACCCCACCCGCACCTTGGTGCTTTCCCAGGTGGTGCTCTCCTTCGGCATACCCTTCGCGGTGCTCCCGTTGGTCAAGCTGACCAGCGACCGCGGGCTCATGGGCGGCGACACCAACCACCCCGTCACGACGGTTGCTGGCTGGGCGGTCGGCATATTGATTAGTCTGCTTAACATGGTGCTCATCTGGCTCACAGTGACCGGCTGAATGCCGGCCGGCCGGCACCCCTACTTCGCATACGGCTCGAACCTATGCGCCAGTCAGATGGCGCTGCGCTGCCCCGACGCCGCCGACCCGCGGCCGGCGGTGCTGTCGGATCACGACTGGCTGATCAACGAGCGCGGTGTGGCGACGGTGGAACCGTTCGCCGGAACCCAGGTGCACGGCGTGCTGTGGCAGATCTCCGACGGCGACCTGGCGACACTGGACAGCGCCGAGGGCGTGCCGGTCCGCTACCGGCGCGACCGGTTGACCGTGCACACCGACGAAGGGCCGGCGCCGGCCTGGGTGTACATCGACCACCGGGTGACCCCCGGGCCACCGCGACCCGGATACCTACCCCGGATCATCGACGGCGCCGCGCACCACGGGCTGCCGCAACGCTGGATCGAGTTCCTCCGCCGATGGGACCCGGCGCGCTGGCCGCGCCCGACCTCGGCGCCTGGGCCGGGGCCACAATCACTTTCGGAGTTGCTGAACGAGCCCGGCGTCCGCGAGGTGAGCCACCTGCGGTCACGGTTCGGCTTCCTCGCCATTCACGGCGGCGGCCTCGAGGAGATGACCGACGTCATCGCCGAACGCGCCGCCGAGGCCGCGGGCGCCTCGGTGTATGCGGTGCGCCACCCCGACCGTTACCCGCATCACCTGCCGTCGAGCCTGTTCGACCCCGCCGAATCCCCGCGGCTCGCCGAGTTTCTCGAGCACGTGGACGTGGTGGTGTCCTTGCATGGCTATGGCCGCATCGGGCGCAGCACGCAGCTGCTGGCCGGCGGACGCAACCGCGCCCTGGCCGCCCACCTGGCCCGGCACATCCACCTGACCGGCTATCAGGTCGTCACTGACCTGGACGACATTCCGCCCGAACTGCGCGGGCTGCATCCACGCAACCCGGTCAACCGGGCGCGCGACGGGGGCGCCCAGCTGGAGTTGTCGGTTCGGGTCAGGGGGATCAGCCCGCGCAGCCCGGTTCCCGGAGCGGACGGTTTGTCACCGGTCACCAGCGCGCTGGTCCGGGGGCTGGCGGACGCGGCCAGCAGTTGGTAACTAGTTGTCTTCTGATCGGAGGTTGTTGGTGGCCAAGGATTTTCGCTTCGGGCTGAGCATGCGCTTCTTCAAGTCCCGCACCGCGCTGGTCGAGAAGGTGAAGCGCGCCGAGGATCTCGGCTACGACATCCTTTGCGTGCCAGACCACCTCGGCGCGGCGGCGCCGTTCCCGACACTCACCGCGGTCGCGATGGTGACGTCCAGGATTCGCCTGAGCATGTATGTCCTCAACGCCGCGTTCTACAAGCCGGCCCTGCTGAGCAGGGACTGCCAAGCGCTCGACGTGCTCAGCGATGGCCGGCTCGAGGTCGGGCTCGGAACCGGCTATGTCAAGGAGGAATTCGAGGCCGCCGAGCTGCCCTACCCCAGCGCCGGAGCGCGCGTCGACCATCTCGAGCACATGACCGCCTACCTCAAGCAACACCACCCCACGGTGCCGATCCTCGTCGCCGGCAACGGCGACCGGGTGTTGACCCTGGCGGCCCGGCAGGCCGACATCATCGGGCTGACCGGCGCCCGGGCGCGGGCCGTCGACGACCCGCTGGCCGAGCGCGTCGACTTCGTCCGGACCGCGGCGGGCGACGGGTTCGACCGCCTCGAGCTGAACATGGTCATCACGGCTATGCCACCGGAGGGCGAAACCTACCCCGACCTGAAGATGACGCGCCGCTACGAGCCGGACATGTCCGACGAGGAGCTGATGTCGATGCCGTCGGTGCTGAGCGGGTCACCCCGGGAAATGGCCGACAGGCTGTGCGAATACCGCGACGTGTACGGACTGACGTCCTTTACCGTGCAGGACAACAACCTGGATGCGTTCGCGAAGGTGATCGCTGAGCTGCGCTGATGCCCGCGCCGGCCGCGGCGCCCGGTAAGCTCGGCCCGTCCGCCCTCGTAGCTCAGGGGATAGAGCACGGCTCTCCTAAAGCCGGTGTCGCAGGTTCGAATCCTGCCGGGGGCACCACTGTTTTTCGCAGGTGAGCGATGGTTTCCTCCCATTCGCCTACCGGTATCAGTTTCTTTCGGTCGGTGCATGGTCGGCGATTGTTTGGCATCAGATGATGCAAGTTGGCTAGCGATGGTCAATCGTGCGGCGGCGTCGAGTCGGGAAGCGATGTCGTCCAGGTCTGTCGGAAACAGGCCTGCATAGTGGTTCAGCGTCGTCGCCGCTGACTCGTGGCCAAGAAGGCGCGCGACCGCGACGACGGATGCACCTTCTTGGATGGCCAGCGATGCGGCGGTGTCGCGCAAATTATGCGGAGTGATTTCCAGCCCAAGCGCCTCGATCGCGGGATCGAAGACGTCGCGTCGCCAATTACGGTTCCGCAGAGGTGTGCCTGCTACGGAAGGAAAGACCAATCCATCAGCGTTGCACTGGAGGTTGTAGTCCGCGAGCTCGACCGACACAATCGCGGGGATCGGCACAGTGCGCGCCTGGTGATTCTTGACCGGCGACAACTCGCCTCGGGGCGCCTCCTCTGAATACGCGCGAACGACACGCAGGGTCCTGTTCTGCAGATCGACCTCGGACCATCGCAGTGCCGCAAGCTCCCCCCACCGCAGCCCGCAATAACCGGCGACCAGCACCAGCAGCCGGTCCCTGGCTCCGTCAAACCGTCCCGCGTGCCGCCAAAGCTCCTCATGGGTCGGCGGTCGCGGATCGTTGCCCTGGACTTTGGACAATCGGATACCCGCGGCCGGATTGCGCTTGTCGGCTCCGGTCGAAAAGTGAGCAGGTAGTTCCGGTCGAAAAGTGAGCACCCTTCTGATTGGAGAGTGATCACTGTGGAGGATTGGGCGGAGATTCGCCGGCTGTATCGGTCGGAGAACTTGTCGCAGGCTGCGATCGCGCGACGGTTGTCGCTGTCGCGGAACACTGTGGCTAAGGCGATCAAGGCCGAGGCGCCACCACGCTATGGACGCCCAGCGTCGACGACGTCGGCGTGGGCGCAGATCGAGCTGGCGGTGCGGGTGCTGCTGGGTCAGTACCCGACGATGCCGTCTACGGTCCTAGCGCAGCGGGTCGGTCGGACCGGCGGGCATTCCTGGTTCGCCGAGAACGTCGCCCGGATCCGTCCCGAGTACGCCCCGGCCGACCGGCTGGTGCATCTGCCCGGCGAGCAGGTGCAGTGCGACCTGTGGTTCCCCGGCGCCCTGGTGCCCGATCACGCTGGGGCGCCGCGATCGTTTCCGGTCCTGGTGATGGTCGCCGCCTATTCGCGGTTCATCGCGGCGATGATGATCCTGGCGAGTCCCCGATACTGAGTCCACCCGGTTCTAGAGTCGGGTTGGTTTGATCCGTTCTCAGTTGATGCTGCAGGCCACCGGGGTGTGGGTGCATCGGCAGGCTGCAGCGTACTCGTCCGGCGTGCGGTAGCCCAGGGCCGAGTGGCGGTGCCGGGTGTTGTGGTCGGTCTTGAAGTCACCGATGACCACGTGCGCCTCGAACAAGGTGTTTCAGTAGTTGCGGTTGAGGCACTCTTTCCGCAGGCGGTTGTTGAACGATTCGATGTGGCCGTTGTCCCACGGGCAGCCCGGCGGGATGTAGACCAACCCGGTCTTGTTCTCGCAGAACTGTTGCAGCGCTTGAGAAACCATCTCCGGTCCGTTGTCCATTCGCAGCACACTCGGTGGGCCGCCGTGCGCGGCGAAGACCTTGGTCAGCTCGGCAACAAGTGCCTCGCCGGTAATCGAGCGCTCCACGAGGTTCAGCAGCGATTCTCGGGTGTGTTCGTCGATCATCGAGGCGATCTTGATGGCCTTGCCTTCGATGGTGGAGTCGAACTGGAAGTCGATGGCCCACACCACGTTGGGTGCGTCAGCCACGATCGGTGGCACCGACGAGACGCCGGCCCGCTTGCGCGAGGACACGATCTTGACCTGCAGGCCCTCCTCGCGCCAGAGCCGGTGGATCTTCTTGTTGACCTCACGGCGCTCGTCGAAGCGCAACGCCGCCCACGCGCGGCGAAACCCGTGACAGGGGTGTTTGGTGGCGGAGGCAATCTCCGGTCGCAACCTCCCGCTCCTGGAGCAACGATCGATCCCCGCGGATGGTCTGCACGAATCGTTGATCAGGTTGACTGACGTCATCAAGCTCCCCCTCGCCGCCGCTGTCGATCTGACAGCCGAACACGTCCCCGCTCCAATTAACGCTTTTGTTTGATGCCGAGGTCGTTACGACCCTTGACTCCAGGGTCGCCACAATTCCTCCCGACCGCGGCGTGTCGGCCTAGGGCGTGTCTGACAATGGTTTCGGGTGTTGTGCGTGAGGCTTGGGGTATGTCGCGGTTTCAGTTGCTTACCGATGCCCAGTGGGCCTTGAT
>NZ_JAZGLV010000035.1:0-32521 GCF_036409085.1 Mycobacterium sp. 050134 | reverse complement strand
CCAAGACCATCAAGGTCTGCGCCACCGAGGACCCGGTCTGCTCCGACGGCCTCAACTTCGCCGCCCACGACACCTACGTCACCGACAACCAATTCATTGACAAGGGCGTGCAGTTCGCGGCCAGCCACCTCGGCGCGGGCGGTGCCACGAGGGTGGGCGCGCCCACCGGTGGCGGCTTCGGCGGGTGAGTCGCCGATCGGACGACCGCTGATGCCGATCAGTTCGCCCGCCCTGGCCGTCAACCACGTCGGCGTGACGGTGCCCGATATCCACGCGGCGATCGACTGGTACGGCGAGGTTCTCGGCTTCCGCTGCATCATGGGCCCGCGCGTGCTGGGGGCCGCCGGCCACGGCGAGACGGCGGCGCTCTTCGGCTCCCGGTTCCGCCGGGCGTGGCAAGCGCATCTGCTCAGTGGCAACTCAGTGGGCATCGAGCTGTTCCAGTTCATCGAACCCGCGACCGGAGGGCCGCGTCCGGCCGCGGAGTGGGAACCGTGGTTCGAACGCGGGCTGTGGCACCTGTGCATCACCCATCCCGACGTCGCGGCGACGGTGGACCGCGTCGTCGAGCACGGCGGCTCGGTGCTGGCACCGCCCTACGAGTTCGTGCCGGGCCGGCCGTGGACGCTGGCCTACACCACCGACCCGTGGGGCACCGTGCTCGAGCTGATGAGCCACAGCTACGCCGAGGCGTTCGGAAACTGGCCCCAACCGGGGCAGTTGACCCCACCCACCCTGGTGCCCCGGCCCCTCAGTCCCTGATGCAGCCCTTGTTGCGCATCAGGACGTCGGCCAGGAACCCGTCGTGCGGGATCTCGGGCGCGGCGTGGAAGGTGGGGCGCCGGCCGGCGTACACGTTGCCGACGGTGGGCTCGGCGAGCAGGTCGTCGATCAGCGATTCGTCACCGGTGATCGCGGTGACGACCAGCGAATGCCGCAGCGGCCCCACCCCCGCGCCGCGCGACCACGGCGAGACCCACACGCAGGGGAACGGCAGCTCGACGTCGAGCTTCTCCGCATCGGGCGCGGCCAACAGGTGCACGGCGGGGCGTAAGGCGGCGCTGCCGTCCCCCAGGTCGGCGACCACCTGATCGGCGCCGAGCAACGGGGTGGCGCCGGCGGCCTTGGCCTCCAGGTGGCGTGCCAGGACCCGCGCCTTGTCGACGGGCTGCGTGGGCAGCATCGCCGCCTCGTCGTCGATGGGAAGCGGTTCGATCGTCGCCAGCCGGTCGGCGAGGGCCCGAGCCAGCGGCCCGGGATCGCCCTCGCAGAGCACGGCGGTGGCGTTCACGCACGCCACCCCGCCGAGGTTGGCGACGGAGTCGACGATGAGGTCGAGGTAGTCGCCCCAGTCCCGGTCGGCGGTGATGCAGATCTTGCTGCGTCCCGGCCCGTTGACGGCCACGGCGGGATCGCCGGCGTACTTGTCCGCCACGTCCTGGCCGCCGTACACCATGGCGAGGTCGGCCGACCGGATGAGCTCGTCGGCGGCGGCGTGCGCGGTGGGCAGGTATGTGGCGTCCTCGGGCCGGAATCCGGCTTCCCGCAACGCGTGCACGAGCCGGTGCGCGGTCAGGGGCTCCCGGCGCGACGGGCGGACCGCGACGCGGTAGCCCAGCGCGAGGGCCTGCGGCCACAGGCCGTGCACGCCGGGCCCATTGCCGGCCGCGTGCACCGCGAACACCTCGCCGCGCCGGACCCACACCGCGCCGCCGCCGCGGATCCGCTCCTCGCGCCAGTCGAGAGCCGCGCCCACCGGCCGCGCCCCGCGCACGGCGGTGAAGGCGGCGGCGACGGCGTCGGCCACGCCGCGCGCCGCCGCGCGGGTCACCGCGATGGGCAGCCCCGAAATCCGGCTGGCCAGAGCGACGTACGCCTGGAAGTCCAGCCCGGCGACGGTGCCGGCGGCGAAGATCCGGGCCGCCTCGGATAACCCCGCTTCCCGCCGCTCGGCCGCCAGCGGCGCCACCTTGCGTTGCGCGGCAAGGGTGCGCGAAACGTACAGGGGCGGAACGAGGCTGAGCTCGGCAACCGCGTCGCCGCAGGTGCTCAGGACCACCTCGCGGTTGCGTGTCCGGTACGCACCGCCCGCCCCTTGCGCATCGACTTCGAGCAGATCCGCTCCTGCGCCGGCCGGCCCCTGCGCCACGCTCAGTACACCCCTTCGATGACGGCCTCGCCCTCGAAGGTGTCCACCGGCCCCACCTCGCTGACTGAGTCGCTGAGATCACCTGCGGGACCGGGCATTCGGATCGCCATGTCTCGCTCCAGGTTGTTGGGGATGAACATGCCCTTGCTGACGTGGTTCATCACCAGCTGGCCCCGATGCCCGTGCGGCACCCGTTCACCAGTGTCGGGATCGACCACCCAGAACAGCACGTACGGCGTCCTCGGGTGGAAGGCGAACGACCCGCCGTCGGTGACTTGGGTGACCGCCTGCGAGAGCACCATCGTGCTGCCGAAGGCCATGGTGATCGTGGTCGCCGGGAAGATGTCGCGCAGCAGGTCGAGGGTGTCGGCGTCGACGTGAGCGCCGCTGAGCAACACGTAGCGGACCTGCTCGTTCACCAGGTCCACTACCTCGTCGTTGCGGGCGATGGCCTCCAGCAGCGGCGGGCTGGTGTGCAGGTTCGCCACGTGCTGCGTGCGCAGGACGAACACCGCTTGTTCGACGATGTGGTCGACGTAGGCGGCCGCCTCGGCGGCCGCGTTGCGGGCGACCAGCTTTTTCACCCAGCGGGGGTCCAGGTCGATCGCGTGGAACGTCGCGCCCAGCCGCTCGGCGACCCGGCGCGAGAAATAGCCGACCCCGTGCGGGCCGCTCGGCATCAGGCACAACAAGCCCCGCCCCGGTACGAAGCCACCGGTGGCGAAGTCCTCGGTCTGCCAATCGATCACCTGGGCGACCCAGTCAGGCAGCTGGACGGTCCGCTTGGGAGCACCGGTGGTGCCGCCGGATTCGAAGATCTGCGGCACCGGCGGCGGTGTCCCGTAACCCCGCGGGATGAGGTCTTCGGCCGGCACGCTGCGCAGTTCGTTGACGAGGTTGGGAAACCGGCGCAGGTCCGCGAAGGTGTGCACGTCGGTCAGCGGGTCGAAGTCGAGGGTCCTCGCCACGCGCAGCCAGAACGGCGAACCGGTGTCCGCGCCGAAGTGCCAGGCGATCGCGGCACGCAGGAAGGCCTCGGCGTCGTCGACGGGCACCGACCGTGGGACGTCCAGCAACGCGAAGTCGGCATCGGCCACGCCACCGATCCTGTCCCATCTCCGTTGCCGGCGCCACGTCCCGGCCCGTCGCGGCGCATGGTGTCGCCTTACTTCGCAACGTGTTTCGCCGGTGTCCACACGCCGTTCAACGCGAAGCCGGCTCGCGTCGGCCTCAAGCGGCCGTCGAGTGTGCATTGCGGGCGTCGAGTGTGCATCGCGGGTTGAGATTTCGCGGATCTCGCGCCCTGGACGCACACAGGACGGCCTGGATGCACACTCGACGCCCCGAAGGCCTCAGGCGGCCGGGCGGTTGTGCAGCCGGCGCGGGTCGACGCCCGTCCGATCCCAGGCCGCGGCGGCCCAGGGCAGGTAGATCGCCCGCACGGGCAGCCGGTTGATGAGCGGGTTCAGCGCCCGCACCGCCGCGGCGAAGCGCCGGAAGCGCTTCTCCTTCTTGGCGTCCCACTGCAGCCGGCAGACCTCGCGCATCTGCGGCGGCAGGGTACCCACCAGGACGAGCCGAGTGTAGGCGTTCAGCGGCGCGGACACCACCTTCCACATGGGCTTGGGTATCCAGCGCGGGCCGGGAATTCCCTTGCGGAGGTAGCCGGTGCCGTAGAGGACGGTCTGGTGGGGGACGAACCGGTCGAGCATCCGGTCCCAGTACGCGACGAACTCGTCGTAGGTCTGCGGCTGGGCCCGGTCGCTGACGCCGTAGAGGCCATACCAGACCTTGCCCTCGTCGAAGATCTGCTCCTTCTCCGCGTGCGACAGCCGGCGGATGAACGTGTCGGTGTTGTAGATGACCTGGTCGACGAACGTCGCGTGCGCCCAGTAGAACAGCTCGGGATTGAGGGCGTGGTACCGGGAGCCGTCGCTGATGGTGCCCCTGATGGGCTTGTGAAAGTCGCGCACCCGGCGCCCCCACCCGTGCGGGTCGTCCGAGTAGACCGTCTTCATCAGGGGCGGGGCGGTGCGCTTGGCGCGACCCAGCGTGTCGCTGAAGATCACCGAGTGGTCGAGCACCCCCTGTGCGAGTTGCTCGATGCAGTTCTCGACCCCGGCCGTGCGCTGGAACCCGAAGAACTGGGTGCGGTTGTCCCCGTAGAACTTCCAGATCAGCGAGTCCGGCCCGAGCCGCGGGCCGGTCACGTCGGCCGGTCCCTCCACCGGCATCGGCACCGCTTCCCGGACGCCGGTGTCGAAATTGGGACGCGCCGATTGCGCTGTCATAGGTCCCCCATACCCGCCTGGTGGTGCAGAGAAACAAAATCGTATCTTTGAGTCAGCATAACAGCGGAACGCCGAGATCGCCGAGGGGGCCACGATCGATGCAGGACCACAGCCCTGACGGCGGTCTCGACGAGAAGATCCTCGACACCGCGCGGACCGTGTTCGAGACCTACGGTGTGCGCCGCGCGAACATTGAGGATGTCGCCGCGCGGGCCGGGGTCAGCCGCAGCACCGTCTACCGCCGCTTCCCCACCAAGGACGACTTGTTCGAGAAGGTGGTGCGGCGGGAGAGCGAACTGTTCTTCACCGCCCTCGACCAGGCCACCGCCGGCTGCACCCCGCAGGAGGCAGTGGTCGAGGCGTTCACCCTCGGCGTGCGCCTGGTGCAGGACTCCCCGCTGTACTCACGAATCGTCGAAAGCGAGCCCGAACTGTTCGGGCTGTTCTCCAGGTCGCACGTGTTCCCGATCCGCCAGTTCGCGGACGGCATAGCCCACACCCTGCGGCGCTGCGGGGCCGACGATCCCGACGCCGAACTGGCCGACATCGCCGACATCCTGCTGCGGGTCGCCCTGGGCATCATCGTATTTCCCACCGACCGCCTGGACATCTCGGATCCGGCGGCCGTCCGCGCGTACGCCGCCCGCTACCTGGTGCCGATCATCGGCCGCTAGCAAACGGCCGGCGCGATCGGGGCTGTCCCAAATGTCGCAGCCCTGCACTAGCCTGAAGTCATGGCTGGGCCTCCTGCGGTTCCGCGGACCCGCTACGCCAGTTGCAGCGAGGTCGACATCGCCTACCAGGTGTTCGGCGATGGCCCGACCGACCTGCTGGTGCTGCCGGGACCCATGATTCCCATCGACTGCGTCGATTCCGAGCCGTCGATGTACCGCTTTCACCGACGCCTGGCGTCCTTCAGCCGGGTGATCCGGTTCGACCAGCGCGGGATCGGCCTGTCGTCGCGGGTGGCGTCGCTCGACACGATCGGACCGAAGTCGTGGGCCGAGGACGCGATCGCGGTGATGGACGCGGTCGGGACGGAACGGGCCACGGTCTTCGCCCCCGGTTTCACCTCGCTCGCGGGAATCGTCCTTGCGGCCGATTTCCCAGAGCGCGTCAGCAACCTGGTAATTTTCAACGGCGCGGCGCGGACCCTGCGCGGCCCCGACTATCCGATCGGCGCCGAGATCACGCCGAACGACCCGTACACGACGGTCGGGGTCGAGCCCGACGCCGTCGAGCAGGGCTTCGACATGCTCGGCATCATCGCACCGTCCGTGGCGGCCGACTTGGCGTTCCGCGCGTGGTGGGACCACGCCGGGAACCGGGCGGCGTCACCGAGCATGGCCCGCGCGTTCATCAGGAAGATCCGCGAGGGCGACGTCCGCGACGCCCTCGGCCGCATCACCATGCCGACATTGATCCTGCATCGCGACAACCCGGTGTTCAGTCCGATCGAGCACGCGCACTACATGGCCGAGCGCATCGCCGGGGCGCGCCTCATCGAGCTGCCGGGCGAGGATTCGCTGTACTGGGTCGGGGACACGGGCCTCATGCTCGACGAGATCGAGGAGTTGGTCACCGGCGTGCGGGGCGGCTCGGATTCGGAGCGGCTGCTGACCACGATCGTCTTCACCGACATCGTCGGCTCGACGGAGCGTGCGGCCCTACTCGGGGATCACCGCTGGCGTGACCTGCTAGACAACCACGACACGATCGTGCGTCACGAGTTGCAGCGATTCGCCGGGCGGGAGGTCAACACGGCCGGGGACGGCTTCGTCGCGACGTTCAGCAGCCCGAGCGCGGCCATCGCCTGCTCGGACGCCATCGTCGACGCCGTGCGGGTGCTCGGCATCGAGGTGCGGGTGGGCATACACGCGGGCGAGGTGGAGGTGCGCGGCTCCGACGTGGCCGGCATGGCCGTGCACATCGGGGCCCGGGTGGCGGCGCTCGCGGGCCCCAGCGAGGTGCTCGTCTCCTCGACGGTGCGTGAGATCGTCACCGGGTCGCGGCACCGGTTCGCCGACTGCGGCGAGAGCATGCTCAAGGGCGTGCCGGGCCGCTGGCGCCTGTGCGCTCTGGTGCGGGAGAACGCCACTGTCAGGCGGTAGTCAGGCGGTAACCAACCCCACAACGCCGAGGCCTGCAGGTCCACGCCCGCCCGGCGTAGGCTCCCATCCGGGGCCTTCCCCGCTCGACTTCTGGCTCATGGCTTGGCCTTTGACCTCAAGGAGTGCGCATGACCGACGTGCACGTCTCGCTACCTCCCGCGCTGCGGCGAGCGCTGGACCTGCTGGCCGACCCGCCTGCGGACCCGGACGTCAGCAAGGGGTATCTCGATCTGCTCGGCTCGGGCGACGATGCCGTGCCGAAAAACACCGGACCGATCCAGGCGGCGTGGGCGTCACCCGTCGGCTCGATGCTCTACGACAACGCCCAGGCCCTCTCGCGCCGGTTGATCAGCGCGTGGCGGCTCCCCGTCGAGTGGTTGCACATCCCGCCCGGCGGCGTCGCCCTCGACGTCGGCTCCGGCCCGGGTAACATCACGGCGTCGTTGGCGCGCGCCGCGGACCCGGACGGCCTCGCGCTGGGCGTCGACATCTCCGAGCCCATGCTCGAGCGCGCCGTCCGCAACGAGGCCGGTCCGCAGGTCGGCTTCATCCGGGCCGACGCACAGCGGCTGCCGCTGCGCGACGACACGGTCGACGCGGTGGTCTCCACCGCGGTGCTGCAATTGATCCCGCACCCCGCCGCCGCGCTCGCGGAGATGGCCCGCGTGCTGCGCCCGGGCCGGAGGCTGGCCATCATGGTCCCGACGGCCGGGAGCCTGGCCCGCATCTGGCAGAAGCTGCCCAACGCCGGGGCCCATGTGTTCGGCGACGACGAGATCGGCGACATCCTCGAGGACAACGGATTCACGAGCGTGCGGGTCAAGAACTTCGGCACGTTTCAGTGGGTGCGCGGCACCAACGGCTGAGCCAGCCATCGGTTCGTTGGGCCAGTTGTCGGCCGGGGCCTGCTCACATCCGGTGTGTGGCTTGGATGAATTGTGCGGCCCGTTCGCCGATGACGACGCAGGGGGCCATGGTGTTTGCGGTGGTGATGCGGGGCATGATCGATGCGTCGGCGACGCGGAGGTTTTCGGTGCCGTAGACCTTGAGGCGTCCGTCGACCACCGACATCGGGTCGCGGCCCATCTTTGCGGTTCCCGATTCGTGCCAGTAGGTGGTGACGGCGGCGCGCAGATATGCCTCGAGCTCGGCGCCGGTCAGGTCACCCGGCATGACCTCGCGCGCGACGTACGGCCGAAGCTCGGCCGAGTTGCCGATTTCCCGCAGGGTTTCGATGCAGGCGATGGCGGTTTTGAGGTCCTCGGGGTCCGATAGCGCGTTGGCCTCGATCCGCGCTGGGTTTGCCGGGTCAGGGCCTGACAGCCGAACTCGGCCACGACTGTGGGGGTGTGTCGGTGAGCCGAACAGGACCCAGCTGTTTTGCGGCAGGCCGTATTTCGCGGCGTTTTCGGTGGTGGCTTTCGGGAACGGCCCCGAACAAGCGAAGAGATCCGGTCCTTGAATGTCGGCTGCGCCGGAGTCCCAGAACAGGGTCGCCCCCACCTGGGGGCCGCCCTGGACGGTTTCGGGAAACTCCCACACGCAGTCGAACCCGAAGTGGTCCTGAAGGTTTCGCCCGACTCCGGGCAGGTGCTGGCGAACGTGGATGCCCACACGGCGTAATTCGTCTTGGTCGCCGATGCCGGACTGCATCAGCACCTTCGGTGTGTGAATGGCGCCCAGCGACAACACGACCTCCGCGTCGGCTGCGACCCGATGCACCGCGCCGCCACAGGCGACCTCGACACCGGTGGCCCGGTCGCCGTCGAAGATGACGCGGGTGACCAGTGCGTGGGGCACCACGGTCAGGTTCGGTTGTTGCAGGTGCGGGGCGGTGTAGGTGCGAAACACCGAGAGGCGTTTTTCGTCGCGCCAGCGCAGATCGGTGATGGCGGCGCCGCGGGCCTCTTCCATCAGGCGGCCGTTGGGACTTTGGTAGGTGGGGATCCCGATGGCCCTGGCCGCCTCGAGGGTCGCCGCGGCCAGCGGATGGCCGTGGTGTGCTGGTTGCACGAACACCGGCCCGCCCCGGCCCCGATGCAGCGGTTCGCCGATGCCGTGCCAGTCCTCGATCAGCCGGTAGAGATCGAGGACTTGCTCGTATCCCCAGGCCGGCTCGCCGGATTCGCACGCGTAGTGGTCCCAGTCGCTGCGGTGTCCGCGCGCCCAGATCATCAAGTTGATGCTGGACCCGCCGCCAAGAGCCTTGCCCATCGAAAACGTGATCGCACGACCGTCAAGCCGCGGGTCCGGCTCGGATGCGAATCCCCAATCACGTTCGCTGCCAAGGTTAGCCGGCCACTGGCCGGCTTCGGTCACGCTGGGAATGTCGTCGCTGCCGCCGGCCTCCAAAAGTAACACCGTTATGTCGGGGTTCTCGGCCAACCGGCCGGCGACCACCGACCCCGACGACCCGGCACCACACACGATGACGTCGTAACGCGGCTCCAGCGCAATGTCCACAAGGCCTCCCCAATCTTATCTGGGCATATCGGCAGATACTTAGACCACGAGCAGCAAACGCCTGCGGTTCAGGCAAACTCAGATGAGATCTTTCATCCGCAACTTGGATAACGATCCCTATATAACGTACGCTATCCTGAGACTACCCGCGAGGCGCTCGTACGGGCGCGATTTTACTCTTTTCAAGAGAGCTACATCTGACTTACTATGAGGCGCCTGCCAATCCATCGATGTGGTAGACGGTGGGTGATTCATAGGTGTCCGGGCCCCGCCGGCCGGCGTGCGCGTTATGCGGGGACACCGAGCTGTATTTGTCCGGTATCGATTACACGAAGGGACGCCGATGGATCTCGACGAGCTCCCCACGGGGGTGGGATGGACTGGCCTGATGACGGCCTACAGCCGAGCGCAAGAGTCGTTCAGGGCAGACCGTCGGTTCACGGATCCGCTGGCTACGGCGGTCGTTGCGGCCGCCGTCGGCACTGGGAACGTGGGAGACACGCGGTTGCCGCGGCTGGGGCCGGCCAAGGACGACGGTTCGTCGACCCTGTGGAACATGCTGAGTTTCTATTTCGCGCAGCGGACGCTGTTTTACGACAGCCGACTGCAGGGCGCGATCGACGCGGGGTGCCGTCAGGTCGTACTGCTGGGCGCCGGATTCGACGGACGCGCGCTCCGGATGGGGCTGCCCGAAGACACCACGGTCTTCGAAATCGACCAAGCACCGGTGCTCGATTTCAAACAGCGGGTCCTTTTGCGGCACAAGCTGATTGCCGCCTGTTCGCGAGTGGCCCTGTGCGCCGATCTGCGTGAGGAGATCGCGGGCCCCCTCCTGGCCGCGGGATTTCGGCCCGAACGGCAAACGGTGTGGATCGCCGAGGGCCTGCTGATGTACTTCACACCGGCGCAGGCTGATCATCTGCTCAGCCGCGTCGACGCGTTATCGGCGCCCGGAAGTCGAGTCATCAGTGAGTATTTCACCCGACCCTGGGGGAATCCGGACGTCAGCTACGAGATGCTGGACGACCAGGACCGGGCGGTGTGGGATCTGCTGATGCAGGAGTTTCTCAACGGTCCGCTGCCGCAGGAGCCCGGTGCCTGGCTGTCGGCTCACGGGTGGACGGTCGGCGCCCAAACGACGGTCGGCGAATTGAGCCGCGCTTCTGGGCGCGAGGTACCACCGGAATTCGCGACGCCGGGCAACGCCGACATCTGGCTCTTCGACGGCGCCAAAGGGGTGCGCGCGATTTGACTCTGCCCCGCGGGGTCGGCCGGCTAACGGCGAACGGTGGACGGTCCCGACAGGTCGATGACCTCATCGGTCGCAGCGGGTCGGCGCCACGCGGTGGATTGGACGGTCAGCGGCCTGGCGCAGGTCGGGCACCAGTCGGAGCTGCGGGCGCGCTTGCCGCACCGCGTGCAATACATCAACATCTTGGGCGTGCGGGGAAGGTGAGCGTCCCCCCACCGCGCCATGGCGTGCAGGATCGGGAGCGTGTCCCGGCCCGATTTCGTCAGGGTGTAGTCGTATCGCGGCCGAGTGGTCCCGGCATAGGGCTCACGGCGCAGCAAACCGGCGTCCACGAGTTGCGCAAGGCGTTTGCTCAACACGGCGTCGGCCACGTTCAGACTGTCCCGCAAGGTCTCGTACCGGCTGTTGCCGGCGAAGACATCGCGCAGGATCAGGATGTTCCAGGGGTCGCCCAGGATGTCCAGGCTGCGCGCGACCGGACATGCGTCTTCCGACCAATCGGATCGCAACGCCATCGCCGGTAACCTCCACCCACCCGGGACCCATGATAACGATTTCGAATGAATGCGAGGGTGACCGCCGGGAGATGCCCGCGCCTCGCGCAGCGGGGCCCAGGACCCGGCCGGCGTCAAATCACCGATCGGTCGTCTGCGCGAGCACGGCGAGCCGATCCATCGACTCGCGCAGCATCTCGGGCGTCGTCGAGCGTGCCCTCTCCAGCCGGGCGGTGTCGGTCAGCGCCGTCCAATCGTAGGTGTGGGTGACGCTGGTGAGACCGGCGTTGACCGGGCTCAGTTCCCAACGCCACAGGTGGCCGGCCGGCAGCTTCTTGGGGTCGGCCGGGCGCCAAGCGATCACGCTGCCCTCGATGAACTCGACGACGTGGTTCTCGCGGACCGCGCCGTTGGTCAGCTTCGTCGTGAAGACGTCGCCGACCCGACGGACACGCTGCCCCGGCTCGGCCGCGGCAAGGTTGTTGTTTCCGTCCCAACTCGGCTGGCACGAGGGGTCGGCGATCAATTCGAAGATCCGCTCCGCGCCGGCCGAGATGACCCGGGTGGCGCTCACGATGCGGTCTGGTTCAGCCATACCGCTATCCAAACACGGCCCGGGTCAACCCGTTGACGGCGCCGGCCCGTCTGGCTCAACCGGCCCGCAGGGCCTCGATGGGTCCCGACAACGCCGACTTCACGTAGCGGGTGTCGGCGTCGGCGAGCACCTCGGCGTCTCCGCGCTCGATGCCGTCGACGATCGCCCGTGCGACATCGCGCGCGTCGTTCTTGGGCACGTCCAAGCCGTCGGTCATGTCGGTCTCGGTGTAGCTCAGATGCACCCCGGTGACCAGCGTGCCCTGCTTTTCCAGCTCGAGACGCAGAGAGTTGGTCGCTGACCACAGCGCCGCCTTCGAGTCACCGTAGCCGCCGGAGCCGGGCAACCAAGACAGGATGGACAGGATGTCGGCCAGCACCCCGCCGCCGTTGTCGGCCAGGATCGGCGCGAACGCCTTCGCGACCCGGAGCGCCCCGAAGTAATTCGTCTCGAAGACCGCCCGGACCTCCTCGATGTCACTGCTCAACAGCTGCCGTGCGGCGAGGACGCCGGCGTTGTTCACCACGATCTCGGCGTCGCGGGCCGTAGCCGCCAGCGCCGCAACGGAATCCGGTTTGGTGACGTCGAGCTGGACGCTCACCACGCGCGGGTCCTCGCTGGGCTTGGGCGCCCGGGCGGTGGCGTACACCTTGGCCACGCCGCGATCCAAAAACTCCTGCACGACGGCCTTGCCCAGGCCGCGCTGCCCTCCGGTGACCACCACCGTCGCCCCTTTGACATTGATCATGATCGATCCTCCTTGACGTAGGCAAAATATGTTTGCATCTGTCACGGTAATTGCCGGCTGCGACATAGTCAAGTATCATTTGCCTATGTCAGCCGCATGGTCTGCGTCACACCGGTATGGGGTCGCTCCGGCCCCCTCCGGCCTGGGACTGGTTCAGGACTTCTTGAACACCAAGGGTGTCGAGGGCTACGCACCGGACCTGCTGGCGGACACCGGGCTCGCCGAGGCCTGGGCCGCGGACGCGGTAGCCGCCTGGTCGCAATCGCGCGGCGTGGAGGCCAGTCCACCGGCCCTCGACGACGCGGACCTGGTCCGGCTGCGCTCGCTGCGGACCGCGATCGGCGCGCTCATCGATGGGCAGCCGCCGTCGGACGCCGAAACAGGCGGCGTCGCGGCGACATTCGTGCTGAGTGGCTTCGAAGTGCGCCTGCAGCCCAGCGGCAGCGGCTGGCGATGGCTGGCCTCCGCCCTCTGGGGTGAGATCCTGCTGAGCCAACAGGCGGGAACTTGGCGCCGGGTCAAGCAATGCCGCAACCACCAGTGCGGGACGACGTTTTACGACCGCTCGAAGAACAACAGCGGGGTGTGGCACGACGTCAAGACCTGCGGCAACGTCGCGAATCTGCGCGCCTCGCGCGCCCGTCGACGCGAGCGCGACGCCGAGTCGGGCGGAGCCGAATGACCCCGTCGGATCAGGCGTTTCGCCAATGCAGGCGGTACCGGTAGTACAGGCCGCGCCGGATTCGAGCCCCCGGCAAGACGTCGTCCGCCACCCGCCGGATCTCGGCGAGGCTTTCGGAGGGCTCGGCGACGGCCACGCCGATGTCGCGGGTCTCACCGTGCAGCCACGAACCCACGCCCGCGGCCGGCAAGCAGAGAGCCGCCCACGCCCAGTCGACAACGCCCTTGTTGGCCGACAGGCCGACGACCGCCAGCTCACCGCCCGGCGCGAGCAGGCGGCGCGCCTTGAGCAGCGTTTCCCGGAGGGGCAGGTGGTGCAGGCTGGCCACGAACGCGATGAGGTCGTACGTCCGCCGGCCGGCGGCGAAGCCTTCGAAGCCCGTCAGCACCACAGCGGCATTGTCGACGGGCCGCAAGCGCGCCCGCGCGCGCCCGATGGCACTCGGGTCGGTATCCACGCCGAGCACGTCCCGCGACACATCCGCCAGCCGCTGGACCAGCAGCCCCTCGCCGCACCCCACGTCGAGGACCCGGCCGTGCCGGCGCGCCGCAATGCCGACCAGCCACGGGTGGTAGGCGGCGTTGTGGTTCCAGTAGTCGTCGTGATTGCGATCCTCGGGCACGGGCGAGACCCGTCAGCAGCGCTCGGCACCCCGGGCCATGAGGCGGATGCGCGGCGCGGCGTGGTGCTGCCGGTTTCGGAACACGGCATTGAGCGCGTCCCGGCCGCGCGCCTTGATCGGGGAGACGACGTCGAGGTGGCTGGTGCTTCGGCCGATCAGACCTTGCAGTGTTGGCACTATCGATCCTTCGTCCATTCGGCGGGTGCGCCGACTTCTCACATTGCACGGTAGTCCAATTACAGGATCGCCGCCCCGGGGTGAACGACGTGAAAAGCCGGGTTGTCGCGTCACTCACACGGGCGGCGAAATGCGACCGTCGTCACATGCCGCGAAACGCGCGCAGGTAACCGGGCAGCCGGTGCGCCGGGACCGGTTTCGGCCAGTCGTCGGCCCGGAAATAGGCGTCGGTGCCACCATCGACGAACACGATGCTCCCGCAGAGGAAGTCGGCGGCCTCCGACAGCATGAAGCACATCCACGAGGCCATCTGCCCCGCGTCGCCGAAGCCGCCGACCGGCACCGGGAACGATCGAACCGCCTTGGCCTGCCGGGGATTCGACAGCTGCTCCTGCAGGAGCGGCGTCATGACGGCGCCGGGCGCGAGTGCGTTGAGCCGCACGCCCGCCCCCGCCCATTCCGGCAAGACCGCGTGCCGGCGCACCCATCGGCTGAGCGCGATCTTGGAGGCGGCGTACAACATGGTCGGCGCGGCCGGCCCGAGCAGCCGCACGGACCGCACCGCCTTGTCGGTGTCGTTCGCCAGGAAAGCCCGCACGGTTCGCCGGGGCACCGCCGGCACCGTCGTCGCCGAATTGCTGGCGATCACCACGACCTTCGCTTTTTCGGCCGCGGCCAGCGCCGACCGCCACGCGACCAGCGGCTCCACCACCCCCAGGTAGTTGACCTGGGCGATTCGACGCGAACGGTCCCGGCCCGGGCCCGGCCCCAGGCCCGCGGCCAGTACCGCGCCATCGAGCGTGCCGCCGCAGGCCGCCAGGACGCCCTCGGCGGCGTGCCGGCGCCCGTCGGGGGTCGACAGGTCGGCGCGGACGTCGGCGTCCTTGATGTCGACGCCGATCACGGTATGCCCGCCGTCCCGGAGCCGTTGGGCGGTCTCCCGGCCCATCCCCGAGGCCGAACCGGTGATCGCGTAGGTGCCCATCGGAGTCTCCGTTCGTGCCGAGCGCGGGGTCAGGTCCGGGCGGCGGCCCGTTCGACGTCGAGCAATTGTTCGCCGCGCCGCTCCTCGTCATAGGCCTTGCGCCCACCGCGCAGGCCGAACAGCCGCTTAGAAACCAACAGGTAGACCACGGCGGCGACATTGATGGCGAAGGTCACCAATCGGGTCATCGTGATGCCCTTGGCCAGGTCGTGCAGCTCCAGCGGCAGGAATACCGACGTGGCCACCACGGCGAAATACTCGCCCCACCGCTTCAGCAGCCACAGCCCGACGGCCTCTACCACCTCGATGAGCGCGTAGGCGGCCAGCATCCCGGTCAGCAACGCCAGCGTGGAGGGCCGGGCGGCGAGCGCCTTCTCCAGCTCGTGCACGATCGTCATCTGATCGACCTTGAACCCGGCCGCGCGGAACACCGGCAGGTCGCGGTCGAGGGTGGCCTGAATGGCCCCGCGGGCGCCCCGGAACTTCCACACGGCGTACGCCGCCAGGGCGATCGCCACCGCGCGGAACAGGCGCTCCACCGCCAGCGCGCGGAGGATGATGGCCTGACGTAAAGCCTTGCCGCGCATGATCATCGGCGCGTCGTCGGCTCTGCCGCTCCCCTCCGGTTCGCCGAGGGTGAACTCGCCGCAGCGCAGGCAACGCCACACTTCCCCCAGTCCGGTGCTGCCACTCAGCCGGTCGGCCAGGGCCGTGTCGTCGGGCGCATAGGTGACGTGTCCCTGTATCCCACAGGTGACCAGCTCCCACCGGTTGATGCCGCGATCGTTGCGCATGGCCACCGATCATTCAGTGCGGGCGGCGAGCCACGCAAGGGGGCGCGCACGCCCGTCAGAACCGCGCCTTGGTGCGCCGAACGCGAGGGCTGGGGCTCACCCTTCCCAGTAGGCCGGCCAGGTCCGCGACCGCGATGTCCTCCAGGCAATCGACCGCGGCGACGATATCGGCCCGCAACGCCTCGTCGCAGAAGGGCGCGGCGAGCCAGGCGAACTTGTCGACTACCCGTTCCCACGACAGTGGGGTTGTACGCGATCCCTCGTAATCGTCCTGCTCGCGGTGGAATTCGCGCCCGTCATGGGTCACCACACGCACGCGCGCGGCGGTGCGCCGGGGGTAGTCGGCGGTCAGGTCCGCTCCCGGCTTCACGTCCACCCGGGCCAACAGGTCCTGGACATCGGCGCGCCGAACCCGGTCGTTCTCCAGCTGTTCGGGCCCGACTCCCCCGTCGAGAAGCGCCACGGCGCTCAGATACTTCAGGTTGTAGTCGGCCTGCTCCTTGGTCAGCGGGTGGGACTTGTCCCCGTAGGCTCCGCCGCCGGCGAAGTCATACGCGCCCTGAAACACCTCGAGATCGACCCGCGCGACGTCGTCGGCCCGCAGGGCGTTGTCGTCGCGGATCGCGAGCACCGTGTCGATGACGACCTGACCGTGGATGAGCGCGCAGTACTTCTTCAGGTAGGTCTCCTCGACACAGGTGAGCGCGCGATCACCGGTGCGCAGATCGATCGGCTGATCGAAGAGCTGCGTCAGGCCGTTCGGCCCTTCGAACAACGCCTTGGGCCCGGTGACGCCGCGGCGAGCCAGCATCGTCGCGTACACCGCGCGCATGCCCGTGATCGCCGGCGAAATGCCCTTCCAGTGCGCGACGGGTTCGGCATGCACTGCGGCCAGCGACACGTTGTCGGCGGCGGCCGCCGCAATGGCGTTGGCCGTCCGTTCGACGTCCAGTTCGAGTAGCCGCGCCGCGCCTGCGGCGACCGACATCGACAGTTGCAGAGCATGATTGAGCCCGCGCGCCATGACCGGAACCTGCGCGCTGAACCGGCACTGAACCTCGTAGGCGATCGCGAGCGCGAGCAGGAAGTCGGCCCCACCGGCGCCGGTGTGCTCGGCCACGGCCAGCAGCGCGCCGAAGTTGTCGGCGGGGTGGCACAGCCCTCCCGCGGTCAGGTAGGTGTCGAGCAGGTCGGGGTAGCGCACCAGCACCGTGTTGAAGAAGGCGGCCTGGTCCACCGACGCCCGGCCGCCGCCGACGAGCGTCGCCGTGGGGACGCCGCTGAACTCGTCGGCCTGTTGCCGGATGGTCGGAATCAATTCGCCGTCCAGCGCACCGACTGCGCAGGCGATGCTGTCGAGCACGTTGCGTTTGAGCAGCGCCCGGGCCCGGCCGGCCAGGTCCGCCGGCTCCGCGCCGACGACGAAGTCGGCCAGCTCGTCCACAAGGTACTTGTGTGCCACCATTTTTCGCCTCCCACGCAGTCGTACCTCCACCGAAGCGCACCCGCGGGCCGCGGTCCAGGACCGATCTCTTACGTGTGCTTCGGCGCGGTTCCTACCGCAGGTCGCCGAGGGCGGGCAGGTGGGGATCACCGGGCGGAACCCACCACCGCTCGGCCGGCGGTGTCAGCCAGTCGCGGCTACGTGCCGCCGCGAGCAGGGACTCCACGACACCGCGCACACCGGGCCGGTCGTCGTCCCCACGGTGCAGCAGCGACCAGGTCCACAGGGGAATCGGCGTGGCGACGGGTCGCCGGCCCAGGCTCGGGGGAAGTGCCGCGGTGTGCCGCTTGGGTGAGGCGAGCACGGGGGCACCGATCCGGCGGACATGCGCGTAGAACGCGTCCCCGGTGATGCCCCCGTCGCCGATGCGGACGACGCGGGCGCCGGTCTGCGCGGCGAAGTCCCCGGCGAATCGATTCCACGACGACCATGCCGACTCGTCGGCGTCGACCAGCACATTGATGCCGTGGGCGGCAACGGGTTGCGGGGAACTCTGCCCGGGCAGCACGGCGTGCAACGGCTCGAGGCGGAGCAGGTGCGCGGTCAGCTCCCGCGCCCTGACATGCTCGGCGGTGACCCATGCCAGCGCGACGTCGAGGGTGCCTTCCGCGACGCGGTCGGCCTGCGTGTGCGACGGCAACACCCATTCGTCGAGGCGCAGCGCAACGGACGGGCCGACGATGCCGGTGATGTCTTCGGGCAGCCAGCTGACGTAGCCCAGGCGCACCGGCGAGCTCGATGCGGCGGCCCGTTGCAGGCGGCGCTTGGCGTCGTCGGCCATCGACAGGATCCGGCGGGCGTCGGTGAGCAGGGTGCGTCCGGCCTCGTTGAGGCGGACGCTGCGCCGGTCGCGCACGAACAGGTCGGTGCCCAGTTCGCGTTCCAGCGCGAGGATCTGCTGCGACAGCGCCGGTCCCGAAATGTGCACGCGCTGGGCAGCGCGGCCGAAGTGCAGTTCCTCGGCGACGGCCACGAAATAGCGCAGCTGCCGCAATTCCATACCGGGAGCGTAAGCGCCTCCGGAGTCGGGAGCGCCACGCGCGGCTCCGTCGAAGGCCGCCCCGAGCACCGCCCGAGCCCGCGCGTCGCGCTCACCGCCCGCACCCCACGACCATGCAAGGTTTGCCCAACTTTAGGATCAGGTGACCCTAACTTATCCTCAACCATCGCTCTGAACAGCAAAGAAAGGCATGTGACACATCGCCGCCGTGCCGGCCGCGTGCGTTGCTGGAAACGACGCCCACGGGGTAGTTTGGTTAGGCAGACCGAACCGGCGAGCGGCACCCCTCCCCAAACCGAAGGATGGCGATGATCACCGACAGGCCCGCTGCCGCCGTCCCGACGGGGACACGCGGAGGCCGGCGCACTCTGACCCGGTCGGCGCTGATCACCGCGTCGTTCATTGCGCCGGCGGTCACGGTCCGCCTCCTCGGGTTGCGCCCGGATCCGGTCGCCGCGCTGCTGGTGTTCGGCGGCGCCGTCGTCGCTGCGAGCTTCCTGCTGGCGTGGGCCGCCGAGGCCGCACAGATCGACGTCTCCGGCGGGGTGGCCATCGCGGTCCTCGCGCTGGTCGCCGTCCTCCCGGAGTACGCGGTCGATCTCTACTATGCGTTCGTGTCCGGCCACAACGCGGACTACACGCAGTACGCCGCGGCCAACATGACCGGGTCGAACCGGTTGCTGATGGGCCTGGGCTGGCCGGTGGTCGTGCTGGTCGGCATGGTGGCGGCGCGCAGGTTCGGGGCGGACAAGGCCGGCGGCTTGGTGCTCCAGCCCGCCAACCGCGTCGAGCTGGGGTTCCTGCTCATCGCCGGCTTGGTCGCGTTCGTCATACCGGCCACCGGGGAGATCCACCTGGCGCTGGGGCTCGCGTTGCTGGCCTGGTTCGGGTTCTACCTCTACAAGGTGAGTCACGGCGACGTCGAGGAGCCCGACCTGATCGGTACCGCCGCCGCGCTGGGCGAACTTCCCGACGCGCGGCGGCGGGTCGCGGTCGTCGGCCTGTTCGTCACATCCGGCGCGGTGATCCTGCTCTGCGCCAAGCCGTTCGCCGACAACCTGGTCGCCGCGGGCACCGAACTGGGCATCGACCGGTTCCTGCTGGTCCAATGGCTCGCCCCGCTGGCCTCCGAGGCCCCCGAGTTCATCATCGCGACCATCTTCGCCGCCCGGGGCAAGGGCACCGCGGCCATCGCAACACTGATCTCCTCGAAGGTCAACCAGTGGACGCTGCTCGTCGGGTCGCTGCCGGTGGCCCACCTGCTCGGCGGCGGCGGCCCCACCCTGGCGCTCGACCCCCGCCAGGTGGAGGAGGTGTTGCTCACGGCCACCCAGACGTTGATGGGTGTGGCGCTGATCCTGGGGCTGCGCTTCCGCCGAGGTGCGGCGTGGGCGCTGCTCGTGCTGTTCGTGGTCCAATTCCCGATCGTCTCGACAAACGGGCGCCTGCTGCTGTGCGGGGCGTACACGGCGGTGGCGCTCGCCGGGTTGGTCGTCAACCGCCGGCACCTGGCGGCCACGGTCCGGGCGCCGTTCCGGGGCAGGGCCGTGCGCCGCAGCGGTCATCCGCACTACGAGGAGTCCGGCCTGGCGACGTAGACACCGGCCGCCGGCTAACATCCCGAGTTGACCGACAACGACGAGGCGGCGCTGGCCCACACGCCCGGCCGGGACCTCCTGGACCTCGAGTTCGTCAGCCCGCGCAAGGTCACCGATCCCAGCATCGCCTACGGAATCGCCAAGCAGGCCAACCACATTCGAGTCCGCGCCTCGAACTCGCAGTGGGGATCCCGCGGCGCGCGAATCAACTCGATCAGCCCCGGCATCATCGCCACGCCCATGCGTCAGCGGGAGCTGGCCTCCGCGGTCGCGACGGCACGCGGGCGATGATCGCGGCCTCCGCAACCGGCCGGCTGGGGAACCCCGGCGACATCGCGGCAGCGGCCGCGTTCCTGCTCGGCCCCGGAGCGTCCTTCATCACGGGCACCGACCTGCTCGTCGACGGCGGGGGTGATCGCGGCGTTCGGGGCAAGCAGCTCCGCGGGCTGACCGGCGCCGTCAGACGAGGTAATAGAGCTCCGGGTGCTGCGCCAGTTCCGGCGCGGCCGTGAACCGCTCTTTCAACCGCAGCTGAGCCAGCTCGTTGTGGGCATGGCGGACGGCTTTGAGCGTGGCCGAGAACTGCTCGTCTTCTTCGGGGAAGACGTGATCCTCGGGGAACCATTTGCCGAAGCCGACATTCGTTAAGACCCCGAGCGTGTCCGGTCGCACCCCGGCAAGCAGCACCGTGACCCCGTGCGCCGTCTGTTCGCGCAGAAAGTGCTCTATGCGTTCGATACACACTACGTCCGGGTGGCGCACGCGTTTCAGCCGTAGCACCACGTACCGGATGCGATCCTCCTCGACGCGCTTCCTGATCTCCTCCAGGTAACGGTCCAATTCCGGTGCCGCCCCGAAGAACAGCTCACCCTCCAGGTCGTAGATGACGATCGACGGATCGGCGGGATCGTCGGCAATGCGTTCGCGCACAACGCGTTCGGGCGTGACGATGAGTTCTCGGGCCTTGAGCTTGGCCGCGCGCGGTACAAACAAGAGGATCGACAGGACCACGCCGAGGAGCACCGACTTGTCAAGATCGATCGCGACGCCGGTGAAGGCGGTGACGAGCACGAGGCCGGCATCGTAGCGGGACGCCTTGAGTGTGTAGATGAGGCGCCGGAAATCGACGAGCCGCGCGGCCGTCACCAGCAGCAGACCCGCCAGGGCCCCTTGGGGAACGTAACGCAGTAACGGCGCGAATAACAGCAGCGCCGCGGCAACCGTTGCGGCCGAGACGATCCCGGAGAACCGCGTTCGGGCTCCGGCCTGGAAGTTGATCGCCGACCGCGACAGCGAACCCGAGCCGGGAAGGCATTGGAAGAAACCACCGGCGAGGTTGGCCAGGCCTTCGGCCATGATCTGGCGGTTGTAGTCGATCTCCTGTTGAGTCTGGTAGGCGATCGCTTTGGCGATCGACAGGGCCTCGATGATGCCGACGAAGGCGATGGCCAGCGCACCGGTGGACAGGTGCGGCAACCAGCTGGTGTGAACGCCGGGGACGTGCGGGCTGGGCAGGCTGCGCGGGATCTTGGCTGCCACCGACACGGCGGTATGCCCGTTCGCGCCGGGCACCGACCAGCCCGCGAGGTAGGCGATGAGCGCGGTGACGACGAGCACGGCGAGCATGTCGACCTGCGGCCAGCCGTAGCGACGCACCATCCGGCGCAGGACAACCGCCAGGACCACCGCCACGACACTCAGCGTCACGGCGCGGTAATTGACGTGGTCGCCGTGGGTAAGGGTCAGCCACACACGATGCAGCACCTGCATGTGGCCATTCCCCTTGTCGCGCACACCCAGCGCATTGCCCAGCTGCCCCACGGCCAGCAGGAAGGCGGCGGCCGCCATGAAACCGATGATGACCGATTCGGAAATGTAGCGGGTGAGGTTGCCGAGTCGGAACAGGCCGATCACGATCTGGAAGCCGCCGACCAGGACGGCGAGCAGGAACAGCCCCTCGAAGAGTTCGGTGGTGTTCTCCGAATCGAGAAAGGCCAGCGCCGTGAAGACCAGTAGCGAGATCGCGCTCGTCGGGCCATTGATCAGGTGCGAGGACGAACCGAAGATCGAGGCGACGATGGTCACGACGATCGCTGAGTACACGCCGAACCGGGGATCCACGCCGGCGATGAGGGCATACGCCATCGCCTGGGGAAACGAGATGGCGGCGACGGTGAGACCGGCAACCAGGTCGTGCCGGCCTTTCACCGCGTCGTAGTTCAGCGCAAATGACAACTGATACAGCTCTTTCCGCTAGGTTCCCGCCGGTGCCGCTATCGATTCGAGGATGCCGTTGGTGCCGAAGAACTGCTCGTGCGCGTCGCTCCAGTCCTTCGCGATCGCGCCGATCGGGAACAGCGTGAGCGGCGGCAGCCGGTCGGCGTGGGCGGCGAGGATCTGCGGTTTGATGGGCCGGTAGCCGTACCGCGCCACCTGCTCCTGTGCGGCGTCGGTGAACAGATAGTCGAGGTAGGCCTTGGCGTATTCCGCCTTTCTGGCGTCGGTGACGTTCGCGTCGACCCACGCGACCGCGGGCTCGGCGAGGATGCTGACCGGCGGGTAGATGAGTTCCAGCTCGTCCTTGTTCGCGGCTACCTCGCGGAGCGCCTCGTTCTCCCAAGTCAGTTGGACGTCACCGAGCTTGGCCAGCGCGAAGCTGTCCGCCGCGCTGCGTGCGCCGGCGTCCGACACCGTCACGTGTTGCAGCAGCGCCTTGAGGTAGCCGATCGCCTGGGCCCGGGTGCCGCCCCGCGTGGTGACGGAGCCCCAAGCGGCCAGCACGCTCAACTGGCCGTTGCCCGAGCTGCGCGGGTTGGGGCTCACCACGGACACGTCGCCCTTGACCAGATCCGGCCAGTCGTGAATGCCTTTGGGATTGCCCCTGCGGACGACGAAGACGACGGTCGACGTGTAGGGCACGGAGTTGTTGGGCAGGCGCCGCTGCCAGTCGGCGGCGACCAGACCCCGCTTGCTCAGCGCCTGGATGTCACTGATGGTGGCCAACGAGACGACGTTGGCTTTCTGGCTACCGTCCAGGATGCTGCGCAATTGGCGCCCGGAACCGCCGTGAGACTCCTTGATGTCCAGCGTGATTCCGGTATGGTCGCGATACAGCGGAACGAACGCATCGTTGATCGCGGCGTACAACTCGCGGGTCGGGTCGTAGGACACGTTGAGGATCTGATTGTCGTCGGCGGCCGACGGCAGGTTCCTTACCACGATCGTCGTGGCCGCGACCACGATGGCCACGACGCCCAGGATGTCCAGCCACGGCAGGCGGGGTGACAGCAGCCTCACCACGCCAACCCCATCTCCGACCGTCGTTCTCGTTGGCCGCCCGAGCCCTTCGCCCGGCACTCGAACCCTTCCGGAATGTTAACGACCCGGACACCGGGCGGCAGCCGTGAGAATCAGCCTGAAGATAACTGGCGGCCGGGTTCCGACGCACGACCGCGGTGCGGCCAATCCCGCGGCTCCATCCGCCAGGTCCGCCTCGCTTATCCCCGGGGCCGCGCGGCCAGGCCGGCCGCGACCGACTCGCCCAGACTCCACAGCGCGACCCCGATCAGGACCAGGTCCTTGAGCAGGAACTGGCCCGGCAGCGCCGACAGCACGGGCAGGCCCGCGGCGTGGGCCTTGATCACCCCCGGCGTGGTGAACAGGAAGCTGATGGTGCCCAGGAACAGCACGACCGCCAGCGCGCTGCCCGCGACGGAGGCGCGCGGCCAGACCGGCCGCAGGGCAATGAGCAGCGCCGCAACGATTTCCATGGTTCCGAGGCCACGCGCGACCGTGGTCACGCTGAACACGTCGTAGATCCAGCTCATCAGCGGGCTGTGCTCGATCAGCACCCGCGATTCCATCTTCACGTACTTGCCGAACCCGATCCATGCCAGGCAGACGACCAGGCCGTAGCGGCTGACGTGTTGACCGATTTGAACGAGCGACCGCGCGGCGCGGTCGAGTGTCGCGATATCGGGCATGCCGGCGGTGGGCATCTTGATGTTGTTCACACCGAGGCCACGGTTCGCGCCACCCCCGCGTTCAACGGGCCGGTGTCCCTGCCCCATAACGACTTATCGCGCGGCGTAGCGATCGCGCAGCCGGGCCAGCGTGGCCTCGATGCCGGCCGCGTTCCCCCGCTTGGCACCGATCCGCTCGTAGTACTTCAGCTTGTTCTTGACCGCACCGGCGTCGCGGTAGTCGAAGGTCTCGGTGACCCGGGTCAGCGTCGGCGACAGCGGCTCGAACTCCCACCGCCAGCGGTGGCCGACCGGGTGGCGCCACTCGACCACACGGCCGGGTTCCAGGGCGGTCACCGTGCTGGTGATGCGGTACGGCAGCCCATACATCGTCATCTTGGTCGAGAATTTCGATCCCACAGCGAGTTCGGCGGGAGCCTTGACGTTGTCGCGAACGGTCCCGGAACCGTCGAGTTCGGAATGGCGCCGAGGATCGGCGGCCAGCGCATACAACTCGGCGACCGGCGCGGCGACCTCCACCGACCGGCTCACCCGTCGGGGGCCGGCGTCGACGACGGTGACGGTCATGGTGCCCTCCCTGCGGTTGCCCGGCATTGCCAGCCCGACGCTACGCTTCGCCCTGTCCAGGTTCAGGAAGGATCCACGACCGATGAACCAGTCGATTCCGGGCAGGGTGGCCCTGATCACCGGCGCCGCGCGCGGACAGGGCCGCGCGCATGCGGTTCGCCTCAGCGCCGAAGGCGCCGACATCATCGCACTCGACATCGCCGGACCCCTGCCCGCGACGGTCCCCTACGAGTCGGCGACGCCCGCCGACCTCGCCGAGACGGCGCGGCTGGTGGGTTGCAACGGCGGCCGAATCGTCACCGCGGCCGTGGACATCCGTGACCTCGATGCGCTTCGCACCGTTGTCGACGATGCGGTGGCCGAGCTCGGCCGACTCGACGTGGTGGTCGCCAACGCGGGGATCTGCAGCCCCGCCGCGTGGGATGCGATATCCCCGGAGGCCTTCCGCGACACCATCGACACCAATGTGACCGGCACCTGGAACACCGTGATGGCCTGCGCCCCGCACGTCATCGAGGGCGGTCGGGGCGGCTCGATCATCCTCACCGGCTCGGCGGCCGGCGTGAGGATGGAGCCGTTCATGGTCCACTACACCGCGAGCAAGCACGCCGTCACCGGGATGGCGCGGGCCTTCGCCGCCGAACTCGGGCGCCACAACATTCGGGTCAACAGCCTGCATCCCGGGGCGGTCGCCACCCCGATGGGCGGCGGGCGGATGCGCGAAGCGATCCGGTCGGCGGGCGACACCTACCCCGACCTGCGGGGCCGCAACAAGCCACTGCTGCCCGAGGGCATCGCCCAGCCCGAGGACGTCGCCGACGCCGTCGCCTGGCTGGCGAGCGACCAGTCCAGGTTCGTCACGGGAACCCAGGTGACGGTCGACATGGGCATCTCGTACTGCTGACTGCGCGGGCATCGAACGGCATACGTGCGGGAATACGGTCCGCGGGGCTAGAGTTGCAGAACATACCCCCGTAGGGTATCGACGAGAGGAGTGGCATGCTGACGAGCGAGTACCGGGTTAGCGGCATGAGCTGCGGGCACTGCGAAGCCGCTGTGCGCGCCGAGGTGACGCAGATCCCCGGGGTCGACGGCGTCGACGTCGACGCGCAGACGGGCCGGCTGGTCGTCACCAGTTCGGTCGCGATCGACGAGAAGGCGGTGCTGAACGCCGTCGAGGAGGCCGGCTACGAGGCGGTGAACGTCGCATGACGACGGCCGCGGTGGACCACATCGAGCTGACGATCTCGGGCATGACCTGCGCCTCCTGCGCGGCCCGCATCGAGAAGAAGCTGAACCGACTCGACAGCGTCGCCGCGACCGTCAACTACGCCACCGAGAAAGCCACCGCGACCGCGCCGTCCGGGTACGACCCGCAAACGCTGATCGCCGAGGTCGAGAGGGCGGGTTACACCGCGGCCCTGGCGCCGAGCCGGGCGCCGGCCGGAGGGGACCCCGAGCTGGGGGCCCTGCGCGCCCGCCTGACCGTCGCCGCGGTTCTGGCGGTCCCGGTCATCGCCACGGCGATGACCCCCGCCTGGCAGTTCCGGTACTGGCAGTGGGTCTCGCTGGCCCTGGCCACTCCGGTCGTCCTGTGGGCCGGGCGCACCTTCCACGCCGCCGCCTGGACAAACCTCAGGCACCGCACCGCCACCATGGACACCCTCGTCTCGATCGGGACGTTGTCGGCGTTCCTCTGGTCGCTGTATGCCCTGTTCTGGGGGACGGCCGGCGAGCCGGGGATGCGCCACGGCTTCGAGCTGACCGTCCGGCGCGGGGACGGAGCCGCCAACATCTACTTCGAGGTAGCCGCCGGTGTCACGCTGTTCCTGCTGGCCGGCCGATACTTCGAGAAGCGCTCCAAGCGCCGTGCCGGTGCAGCGCTGCGCGCGCTGCTCGAGCTCGGGGCCAAGGACGTCGCGGTGCTGCGCGGCGGCGCCGAAACCCGCGTCCCGGTGGAGCGGCTGGCGGTGGGCGACGAGTTCGTGGTGCGCCCCGGCGAGAAGATCGCCACCGACGGGATCGTCACAGCGGGCTCGTCGGCCGTGGACGCGTCCATGCTGACCGGCGAGTCAGTTCCCGTCGAGGTCGGTGCCGGCGACGCCGTGACCGGCGGCACGGTCAACGCCGGCGGGCGCCTGATCGTGCGCGCCACCCGGGTCGGCGACGACACCCAACTGGCACAGATGGCCGCGCTCATCGAGGCGGCCCAGTCGGGCAAGGCCGAGGCGCAGCGGCTGGCGGACCGCGTCGCGGGCATATTCGTTCCGATCGTCCTCGCGATCGCGTTGGTGACCCTCGGCGGCTGGCTCGCGGCGGGATTCCCGATCACGGCGGCGCTCACCGCGGCCGTCGCGGTGGTGATCATCGCGTGCCCGTGCGCGCTGGGACTGGCGACACCGACCGCTCTGCTGGTCGGCACCGGTCGCGCGGCGCAGCTGGGCGTCCTCCTCAAAGGGCCCGAAGTCCTGGAGTCGACCCGCGAGGTCGACACGATCGTGCTCGACAAGACCGGCACCGTGACCACCGGACTGATGACCCTCGTGGGCGTGGTCCCCGGGGCCGGGACGGACGCCGAGACGCTGCTGCGGTACGCCGGGTCCCTGGAGAATGCCTCCGAACATCCCCTTGCCCGGGCGATCACCGCGGGCGCGAGGACCCGCCTCGGCGCCCTGCCGGCGCCCACGGAGTTCGCCAACCTGGCGGGCAGCGGCGTGCGGGGTGTCGTGGACGGTCACGACGTGGTGGTCGGACGGCCGAGTCTGGTCGCCGACCGGGCCGGGACCCTCGACGCGTCGCTGGCCGACGCCGCGGCCGCAGCGGAGAGCGCGGGCAGAACCGTCGTCGCAGTGGGCTGGGATGGCCACGCGCGCGGACTGCTGGTGCTCGCGGACACGGTCAAGGCCACGAGCGCGGAAGCCGTCCGGCAGTTCAAGCTGCTGGGGCTGACGCCGGTGTTGCTCACCGGTGACAACCGGGTCGTCGCCCACCGAATCGCCGCCGAGGTCGGCATCGCGCACGTCATCGCCGACACCCTGCCCGCCGGGAAGGTCGCCGCCGTCGAACGTCTGCGGTCCGAGGGCAAGGTCGTCGCCATGGTCGGCGACGGCGTCAACGACGCGGCCGCCCTGGCCGCCGCCGACCTGGGGCTGGCGATGGGCACCGGGACGGACGTGGCGATCGAGGCGGCCGACCTCATCGTGACGGGCGGGGACTTACGGGCGGCGGCCGACGCGGTTCGGCTGGCGCGGCGGACGTTGCGGACCATCAAGGCGAACCTGTTCTGGGCGTTCGGCTACAACGTCGCCGCCATTCCCTTGGCCGCGCTGGGCCTACTCAACCCGATGCTGGCCGGCGCCGCGATGGCTCTATCGAGCGTTTTCGTCGTCGCCAACAGCCTGCGCCTGCGCTCGTTCACCAGCGTCGTCCGCGCTTCCTGACCGGCGGGCGCGATCGCGCTACACGCCCAAACGGCGACCCTGGTCACGGGGACGGTATGGGATAGTGGGTCCGTTCTTCCCGTTCTCGGACCGAGCGAGGGTCACGACCGTTGCATCAGTTCTTCGGACAGTTGTCCTTGCTGCAAGGCTGGTTGCCGCCGGCGATGCAGGCGCTGGCCCTGCTGGTCGTCGTCGCGGCGATCGAGTGGCGCAAGCGTCGGTGGCACAGGTGGGTGCTGCCGGGGGCGCTGGTGGCCGCGGCGGCGCTGACCGGCCTCTCCTACTGGTACCTCGGGTCGCTGGGTGTGGCCGGCGACCCGGCGCCGACGGGGCTGTGGCTCTGGATCGCCATGACCGGCCTTGCCGCCGCGGTCCTGCTGCTGGGTTGGCCCGGCACGCGGTGGTGGCGACGCGGGCTCGCGGCGGCCGCCGTACCGCTGTGTGCGCTGTGCGCCGCCTTGGCGCTGAACGCCTGGGTCGGCTACTTCCCCACGGCCCTCGCCGCCTGGAACCAGCTGACGTCGGTACCCCTGCCCGACCAGATCGACCGGCTGCGGGTCACCGAGATGCAGCTGGCCGGCACCCGGCCGGCCAAGGGCGTGGTGGTGCCGGTGAACATCGACTCCACCGCGTCCCATTTCGCGCACCGCGGGGAATTGGTGTACCTGCCGCCCGCCTGGTTCAACAGCAATCCACCACCCCGGCTGCCGACGGTCATGATGATCGGCTCCGCCTTCAACACCCCGGCCGACTGGCTGGGCCCGGGTGGCGCGTTCACCGCGATCGACGGCTTCGCCGCCACCCACCACGGCTTCTCGCCGGTGCTGGTGTTCGTCGACCCGACGGGTTCGTTCGACAACGACACGGAGTGCGTCAACGGCAGCCGCGGCAACGCCGCCGACCACCTGGCCAAGGACGTGGCGCCGTTCATGGTGTCGAACTTCGGGGTGAGCGCCAGCCGCGACAACTGGGGCGTCGTCGGATGGTCGATGGGCGGCACCTGCGCCGTCGACCTGGCGGTCATGCACCCCGAGTTGTTCCGCGCGTTCGTGGACATCGCCGGTGACCGCAGCCCGAACGTCGGCCCGAAGGATCAGTCCATCGCCCGGCTGTTCGGCGGCAACGCCGCCGCATGGTCGGATTTCGACCCGATCACCGTGATGAACCGGCACGGGCGCTACACCGGGCTGTCGGGGTGGTTCGACGTCCCCGGGTCGGCCGGGCCCCGCAACGTCGCCGAGGAGGCCAACCCGAGCGCGGGCCCTCCCAACACCGATCCGGGCGCCAATCCCGAGGGGCAGGACGCCGCAGCAAACGCGCTCTGCGCGGCCGCGACGGCCCACGGGATCACTTGTGCGGTGGTCAGCCAGCCGGGTCGGCACGACTGGCCGTTCGCCGCCCAGGCGTTCGCCGAGTCACTGCCGTGGCTGGCGTCGACCCTGGGCACGCCCAGTACAGAGCCCGTTGCGCTGCCGCAGCGCGGCGAGGGGCAGCCGCACTGACGACAGTTCGCCCCGGGGTGGCCGCGGAATTCGACGCGGAAAATGAAGCCATTTCGATGCAGAATTCACAGCTGACCCTCCCGTAACGTAGCCGACATATTGCCGCCGGCGGTGGTACGGTTCGCTGCTGTGGCAAATGATTTCGGCTACTCGCCGTCCCCCGGCTCGGGGTCGCGCACGCCGGCGTCACACCACAAGAGCGCGGTGCGCACCCGCGCCTCCCGGGACCGCGGCCCGACGGAACTCAACCGGCGCCGATTTCTCGGCGGCCTCGCGGCGGCCACCGTAGCCGCGGTGGGCGCGGCCCGGCTGGTCGTCGACCCGCAACCCCGGACCTTCGCCCAGACGCCGCCGGACGTGGTGACGTCCGGACCGACCGCCCCCGCCGCCCTCCTGCCGCCCCCGCCCCCGAGTTCGCGCATCCCGCTGCCCGGGGGCGGCGCGCTAATGAAGATCCCCGGCGACGGCGACCTGCTGGCACTGACCGTCGACGACGGCGTCAACAGCGAGGTCGTGCGCGCCTATACGCAATTCGCCAAGGACACCGGGATGCGGCTGACGTTCTTCGTCAACGGTGTCTACGACTCCTGGACCGAAAACCTCGCGACGCTGCGCCCGCTGGTGGACAGTGGGCAGATTCAATTGGGGAACCACACCTGGTCGCACCCGGACTTGACGACCCTGCCGAAGCAGCAGATCGCCGAGCAGCTCAAGCGCAACGACGACTTCCTCAAGAAGACCTACGGCATCGGCGCGAAACCCTACTGGCGGCCGCCGTTCGCGAAGCACAATGCCAGCGTCGACGCCGTCGCGGCCGACTTCGGCTACACCGTCCCCGTCCTGTGGTCGGGCTCGCTGTCGGATTCCACGCTGATCACCGAGGACTACATCGTCCAGATGGCCGATCAGTACTTCACCCCGCAGTCGATCGTCATCGGCCACCTCAACCACCTGCCCGTCACACACGTCTACCCCGAGCTGGTCGACATCATCCGCTCGCGCAACCTGCGCAGCGTCACGCTCAACGACGTGTTCCTCAAGACACCGTGATCGAGGGCGCCCGGCTCTCGGTCGCGGTCCCGGGTTCGACGACGACGTAAGCCGCCCGCGACTGTCGGTAGTACCGGGCGCGCAGCGCCCACTGACGGACCCGACTGAGCTCCACCGCGGCGAACCGGGGCGTCAGGTAGTAACGCCACGCGATGCGGGCGAGCACCTCCGGCGGCGGCATACCGGGGACCGCTCGGGCGTGCCCGCGGACCAGGAGCCGGCGGTCATCACCTTGACGCTCACCACCGAGCAGCACGGCCACCTGCGGACACATGGCCACATTGCGCACGGTCCACGACGACGCCGACGTGGTCGCGTACAGCCGGCCACGATGCGTGACGAACCACAGCGGCACGGCGAAAGGCGTGCCCGCGCGCGATCGCGTAGCCAGGATCATGACACGCGAAGAGCTCAGCGCGGCATCGAGATTCGGCGATCGGAAAGGGGACCGGTCGTCGCCCGCGCCGCCGACGGGAACCGCTGCCGGCCGAGGTTCGGAGGCTTGCGACGGCGCCGCTTCCCCGCGGAGTGAACCGTAATCCCATGCCACCACGCGCCGGGGCACGACACGATAGGCGCCGGCGCCGAGGTCCTCCGCTATCCCCCGGACCGTCAACGACCGCAACCTGAACCATTGGGGGCCGTCGTCGGCGATCACTACGACGTTGTGGCCGGCCAGGTTTGGGGTGCCCGCCGGGACGCGCACGACGTAGGGTGATGACGCGGGTACGGCCGGCTCCTCGATGCCGAGTCGCACTGGCAACAGCAGGATGCCATCGTCCCGGGTGACCGCCAGCGCCGCGCGGGGAGGGGAAATCGCCAGGTCGGCAACCGCGTTGGGGTCGACGTCACGGGTGATCACGCGTGCAATCTTGTCATCGGCTGGTCAACAGGGCACGCATAGTCAGAACTGACTATCGACCGCCGACACCGTTACGTTGAGAGCATGGCGCAATGGGCGCGGCAGGCGCTCGAGCGTCGACTTGCTGACGCGATCACCCGGAGTTTCCAGCCACAACTCGACGTTCGGCGTCGCCCTTGATGAAACGCGGCGCGACTCGGGATCGGTTGTGACGCCACGGCGTTGGTAGCCCAGCAGCGTGTGGCCCGCCGCGTACGGGGCGACCGAGAAGTTGGCGGCGATCTTGCCCCAGCCCGCTCGGTGAATCCGCCAAAGTCAGCCGCCTCCACGTCGCGCCATTCGATCAACGGCCGCCAGAACCTGCCGACGGCGCCGAACGCTACCTCGCGGTCGGGCCGCTCTCCCAATGTCAGCCAGCCGGGCAGGGTCACTTGGCTAGGGGTATTGTTCCCAGCCGAGCCCTTAGGTCATGTCGCCGGTCTTGAAGTATCCGATGGGTCGGGTCGATGACGTCGCGTAGTGGAGCCTCGAGGTTTGTAGGCGTGATGTCGGCTTCGACGAACTGCAGCATGTCGCTGGCAGTGGACTTCACGCCGTAAGCTTCGGCACTGTTCACCGACGCCACGGCTGGGCCTGCGCTGCGGCAGCTGGTAGCCCGCCCACGGGTTCCTTAAAAGAGTTCCAGCGGGCTGCTCTATGACGCCCTGGCCGGGTGTATGGCAGCCTTGGTTTCGACGACGCGGTCGGCGACGAAGTGGTCCGTGACCCGGTGATCACTAGCGTCGTGGAGCCGAACCGGCTGCTCGACGTCGATCGGGTCCTGGCCGAGCAGGGCCGTACCTCAGCATCACTGTCGCTGCGCCCCGGGCCGGTGGTTACCGCGCTCAGATCGCCGTGGCGTGCTTTGCCCATGCCCCCACCGCCGGGGATCTGAGCCTGGGGGACTTGACCTCGTGTGTTGGGCACGCTTAATCCCACGAATGTTAGGGGGGAGCGAGATGATCCATCCTGATGGCAAGGAAGAATTACCCTGAATGAACGTGCCAACAACTCGCGCAAGACATCGGGGGGGCGTGGTGAGTCGTTGGGCGAGCATCACAGTCAGGTCGATATCGTGGACAATGGTCATCGCGTCGATTCCTTTGCTCGAGTGGTTTTGGAAGGTCCCTCGAAGAAATCACGCGATCGCCTTCAATCATTCAGCTACGACATCAATCATTCAGCTACGACACGGCAGTACCGATCATCGGGTCTGCTCGTACAACCACCCTGCTGGCCGCAACCCACCGCACTCTAAAAGACGAGAGCCCCTTTGGCTCGCTACAGTTCTGGTTCTGATCGCCCTGACTCTGCCGGGTGGGGCCCCCGCGTCTGGTCAGCGCTTGCCGCCGTGATTTCGACGGGTGCACGCTCGCCGGCCCCTGTATCGAACGCCGCACCGGCATCTTCGGGGTTTCCCGCAAGCGTGGCCGCCGCCAAGGCTTCCTCGCCCATAGCCTCCTCGGTGTGAGCTGCAGCCGTTTCGTTCTGCCGGGCAGTCGAGGCAAGCCGGTTCGTGTGTTGGGAGGCGTCCCCCTGAGAAAGCTTCGCCGTCTGCCCCGACACCGCGGTTAGCTTAGCCATGGTGGGCATGGTCGACTGCGGCGTCGGAT
>NZ_JAZGLV010000034.1:0-43210 GCF_036409085.1 Mycobacterium sp. 050134 | reverse complement strand
CAGCACCCCAACCCAGACCGGACACGCCCCAGGGTTGGGGAATTACGTGACGGCAGGTGAGGAATTACGTGACGGACAACCCCTCAGACCTGGGGGAATACGTGACCGCTGACACCAGGGCGTGTCGAGTGCAATGCTGGCCGGGTTTTGTTTCATCTACCGACAATCAAGATGGAGAGGTGCATTAGTTAGTGGGCACACACGGATCAGTTCAATCGTCGGACTCGCCTTCGGCTAATTCCGTTTCTCGGCGGATACTGGCCAGGTCAACGGCAGCGGTGCTGGTGTTGATGGCTGGATTGGGCGGGACTGCGCCGGTGGCGAGCGCCGACGATGATCTGTCTATTCTGGGAGGCAGTCCGTCGACCGTCTCGGCGGTACCTGACGGCGCAACTGCCGGTGAGGGCACCATTGAGTGTTCGATCAAAACGGACAATCCGCACGGCTCAGGCCATGTTGGCGGAACCATCAATGTGGAATCGCACGTGACATGCAGCGGCGCTAACAACGGGAACGTGGCGTCTCTTACTGCACAGACCCAGCTGTGGCGGATCACTCCACCGCCGGAGCGTATGAGACTCGGCAAACAAAAATCGAATCAAAATATGAACAATATCGAAACATACGCGGACACGCCGTGTATTGCCCAAAGTTACCAGTATTACGGCATCGGTATTGCAAACGTCGTCTTTCCGCCGGGGTATAAGCCCCCGACCGCGCGTATCGGACATCAAGGCCCCACCGTTTCGGTTCTGTGCGGAAGCTAGCCCAAGCACGGCACCGGTGTGGGTGTTGTGCCGCGAGCCGGCTGTTAGTCAGCGCTGTTTAGCGGTTTGAGCTGCACGCTTGGTGGTGTGTTGAGCCACGCGGTGGAGACCACCGACCAGTGCGCCACGCTGGCATAGGGTCCGGCCTCACTATGGGCGAGGCCGGACCCGTCGGTCGTGATGAGGGGGGTTGTCGAGATCGTGGGGTGGGCCAGCAGCAATCCCGCAGCCGACAGGTGCACCGCATCCCAGGATTGGGCAATCGCCGGCCAATCCGGGTACTGGCAACCGTCGGCGGTGATCGGATGTGAGGTGATCAAGGCGATCCAGTCGCGTGCTGAATCTATCCGCGCCACGCGCGCCCGGGTGGTGTCGAAATGGACTTCCCAGCGCGGGTAGTTATGACGCAGATTCTCTCCGGAGATAAGCCAGGAGTCCTCGTTGTTGGCCAGCGGCGTCGACGTCCAAAACGCGCCATCGGGTAACGCACAAAGCCGTTTTCGATTGCTGATCTGCGGTGCGCGCAACTGGGTGAGCGTTCCCTGGTGAATCTGTGGTGAGGCAAACGTGCCTAACTTCGCCAAGGCCGCCAGCGCCACCCTATCGGCGGCCTCATTCTCAGGATCATGCACATCAAGGTTTGTGACTTGAAGGCAACCATCGGAGTAGAGGTAGTCGCGAACCGCAAAAGCTGCCTCGCGGATCAGGGCGTCAGGATGTAGCGAATCGATCTTCTCTTGCGGTGAACGGCGATCGGACTTCCCCCCATATCCCAGGATCCCGACGAGGAACAGGCGACCGGGAAAGGTATCCAGGAGCGATTCATGCTTGCTCACAGCCGCCGCCTCCCCGACGGGATTTGTCTCGACGGGGCGTCGATGAATGTCGCTGTGCATCATGTCCTTCGCGTTTCGGCTCGCACACGGTGACGTGCCAGAGCGGGATATGGCTTTCGGCATACGGCTCACACCGTGCCGGCATAATCCTATGCGGTGCGCGTCGAGGCATCTGACAGCGAATTCCCCGAATCCTCTGTGGTAGCGGATTGGTGGGTCGTGCAGTGCTCGACGCTGTCTCCGACGTTTATCTGTCTCGTTTCTAGAGAAACGAGACACCTCTTTAGGCCCCACTCCCCCGGCATGCAGTCCCAGGTCGCGGCTCGAGAGCTGCACGGTCGCTCTCGACCATAGCCACGTTCAACGACGACGTTGTAGCGAAAGGCGCCGGCGTCGAGCAGCGTGCCACCATCAGCCGGAACATTCGGCCGACGGAAGATCCGAATGTCACCGAGAAACACCCGCCCGCCATCCGGCAACAGCTCAAAGGCGCGGTCGACGATGTCCGACAAGTACGCGACGCTGGGGAAATATTGAACCACTGAGTTGAGCACGACGAGATCGATGCCGCACCGCGTCAGCTCGACCGCGTCGGCCGCCTCCATCTGCAGCAGTTCGAGATTGCCCAGCAGCCGATCCCGGTGCCCCGCCAGTGCCGCTATCGCAGCCCCCGACACATCAGTCACCACGTACGGCTTCGCACCACGGCGCAACATCGGCGCAGATCATCCCTGTACCCACACCAATCTGTAGGCCCGGACCCTCCCGCCATTCAAGCCGCTTTTACGCCCTCCGGCGACCGCTGTCGAGTCCTTGCCAGCGCCGGGCACTTCCCGCACGAGACGTTGATCCCGGCGATGGCCTTCGCATTATCGGGGTCCAGCTATGACAGCGACGGCAGCTCAGGACACAACCCCAACCACTCGTTGTCTTCGTCTGACCGCTCAACGCGGTAGGTGTACTCGTCGGTCGGGTCGACCACGATGACGCGTCTAAAGAGTTGAGGTCGCGTGGACGCGTTATCCACGGGTCAGGCATGACGACCATCGTCCCATCGCAGCAGCCCAGCACTTGAATTACATCGCTTCTAAACTAACTGACCCACTACCCACTCCCGCGCGCGATTGACGCTTTCGCGCGCCCCGGGATTATGTATAGCATCATACATACCCCCCGGGAGGAGCGGCGATGCGAAGCCACCGCGCACGGATGGTCACCTCGGCCGCCCTGCTGATCAGGGAACGCGGCGCGCACGCCACCGCCATCTCCGACGTCCTGCAGCACAGCGGGGCGCCCCGCGGGTCCGCGTATCACTACTTTCCGGGCGGGCGCACCCAGTTGCTGTGCGAAGCGGTGGACTACGCCGGCGATCACGTCGGCGCCGTCATCGGCGAGGCCGACAGTGGGCTCGAACTGCTGGACATCCTGATCGAGAAGTACCGCCGCCAACTGGTCGACACCGATTTCCGCGCCGGCTGCCCGGTCGTGGCGGTCGCGGTCGAAGCCGGTGACGACCAGGACCGCGACCGGATGGCGCCCGTGCTCGAGCGCGCGGCGGTGGCCTTCGGTCACTGGACGTCCCAGATCACCCACCGCCTCATTGCCGACGGCATCCCGGCCGAGACGGCCGGCGAACTGTCGATGCTGATCACCTCTGCGCTCGAGGGGGCGATCGTGCTGGCCCGCGCCCGGCGTGAGCTCGCGCCACTGGATCTCGTCCACCGTCAGCTGCGCAAATCACTGTCGTGCGCCCTGGAAGCCCTGGGAAAGGAAACCCGCGATGACCGCTGAATGGCAGTCCACCGCCTGCATCCTCTGCGAATGCAACTGCGGCATCGTCGTGCAAGTCGAGGACGGGCATCTGACCAAGATCCGCGGCGACAAGGAGCATCCGGCATCGCAGGGCTACACCTGCAACAAGGCGCTGCGGCTGGACCACTACCAGAACAACCGAGCCCGGCTGACCTCGCCGATGCGCCGGCGCCCGGACGGCACCTACGAAGAAATCGACTGGGACACCGCGATCGTCGAGATCGCCGAGGGTTTCAAGCACATCCGCGACACCTACGGCGGGGACAAGATCTTCTACTACGGCGGCGGCGGTCAGGGCAACCACCTGGGCGGGGCCTACAGCGGCGCCTTCCTCAAGGCGCTGGGGTCCAAATACCGGTCGAATGCGTTGGCGCAGGAGAAGACCGGCGAAGCGTGGGTCGACGCGCAACTGTACGGCGGCCATACCCGCGGCGAGTTCGAGCACGCCGAGGTGGCGGTGTTCGTGGGGAAGAACCCATGGATGTCGCAGAGCTTCCCCCGGGCCCGGGTGGTGCTCAACGAGATCGCCAAGGACCCGGGCCGGTCGATGATCGTGATCGACCCCGTCGTCACCGACACCGCGAAGATGTCCGACTTCCACCTGCGGGTGCACCCCGGGACCGACGCCTGGTGCCTGGCCGCACTGGCCGCCGTCCTCGTCCAGGAAAACCTGTGCGACGACGCGTTTCTCGCCGAGCACGTGCGCGGCGCCGACACCGTGCGCGACGCGCTGCGCGAGGTGTCCGTCGGGGACTGCGCTCTGCGCTGCGGCGTCGACGAAGAACTCCTGCGGGCCGCGGCGCGGCGCATCGGCACCGCCTCCAGCGTGGCGGTGTTCGAGGACCTCGGCATCCAGCAGGCACCCAACAGCACCCTGAGCTCCTATTTGAACAAGCTGCTGTGGATCTTCACCGGCAACTTCGCGAAAAAGGGTGGGCAACACCTGCATTCGTCGATGGCGTCACTGTTCAGTACCGTCTCGGGCCGCACCCCCGTCACCGGCGCGCCGATCATCGCCGGCCTGGTGCCGTCCAACGTCGTGCCCGAGGAGATCCTCACGGATCACCCGGACCGGTTCCGGGCCATGATCGTCGAAAGCGGGAACCCCGCCCACTCGCTGGCCGACTCGACGGCGTGCCGGGAGGCCTTCCGATCGCTGGAGTTGATGGTGGTCGTCGACGTCGCGATGACCGAGACGGCCAGGCTGGCCCACTATGTGTTGCCGGCGGCGTCGCAATACGAGAAGCCTGAGGCCACCTTCTTCAATTTCGAGTTCCCCCACAACGGCTTTCACGTGCGCAGGCCGCTGCTCGAACCGCTGCCGGGCACGCTGCCGGAACCGGAGATCTGGGCCCGGCTGGTGCGGGCGCTCGGCGTCGTCGACGACGCCGACCTGCGTCCGCTGCGCGAGGCCGCCCAACGTGGCCGCGAGGAGTACGCCGGGGCGTTCCTCAGCGCGGTGTCCGCCAATCCGACTCTGGCGCGGCTGGTTCCGTACGTGCTCTACGAGACGCTCGGCCCGACGTTGCCCGCAGGAATGGCCGGCGCGGCCGCGGTCTGGGGCCTGGCCCAGAAGGTCGCGATGGCCTACCCCGAGGCCGTGCGCCGGGCCGGCCATGCCGACGGCAACGCGCTGTTCGACGCTATCCTGAACAGCCCGTCGGGCGTGGTGTTCACCGCGCACAACTACGAGGACGACTTCGCGCTGATCAGCCACGCCGACCACAAGATCGCCCTGGAAATTCCCGAAATGCTCGCCGATCTGCGGGCATTGGCCCAGGCGCCGCCGCAACTGACCACGGCGGAGTTCCCGATCGTGCTGTCGGTGGGCGAGCGGCGCGCCTACACCGCCAACGACATCATCCGCGACCCGTCGTGGCGCAAGCGCGACACCGACGGGGCGCTGCGCGTCAGCGTCGAAGACGCCCAGGACCTGGGGCTGGTCGACGGCGCCCGGGCGCGCATCACCACCGCCGCCGGCAGCGCGGAGGCGACCGTCGAGGTCACCGAGACCATGCTGGCCGGACACGCGGCACTGCCCAACGGTTTCGGCCTCGACTACGTCGGGGCCGACGGGCGGACCGTCGTTCCGGGCGTCGCCCCCAACGCGCTCACCTCGACCCGGTGGCGCGACCCGTACGCCGGCACTCCCTGGCACAAACACGTGCCCGCCCGCATCGAGCTCTGCCCGGCCGGGTGACTAGTTCATCCAGTCGGCGGAGCCGTCGCTCTTCGGGTACGGGCCACCGGTCGAGTTCTTCACCACGATCACGTCGCCCGGCCCGAAGTTGTCGAAGAACCACTTCGCGTTGGACGGGCTGATGTTGATGCAGCCGTGGCTGACGTCGCGCTTGCCCTGATCGTCCACCGACCACGGCGCGCTGTGCACGAAGTCGCCGACATTGTCGAACCGGACGGCCAGGTCGACGGTCACCTTGTAGCCGTACGTGGAGTTGACCGGCACCCCATACGTCGAGGAGTCCATCACCACGGAGGGCATCTTCTCCTGCACGTAGTAGGTGCCGTTGGGCGTCTGGTGGTTGCCCGCGGACATCCCCATCGACATCGGGATCGTCTTCTCCACCGCGCCGTTGCGGGTCACGGTCAGCTGATGGGTGGTGTCGTCCGCGGTGGCGATCAGCGAGTCACCGGTCTGGAAGCTGTTCACGGTGCCGCCCGCGTCCACCGTCACCGCCGTGTGGGCGGGCCAGAAGCTCAGCGGGCGCCACCGCAGCTGGGTCGGGGTCATCCAATAGAACTTGCCCGGCACCGGCGGGGTCGACATGACGTGGACGGCGTCCATGGCCGCGCCGGCGTCGTCGACGCGCGCGGGGAAGTTGATGATGATCGGCTGCCCGACGCCCACGGTCGAGCCGTTGACCGGGACGATCTTCGGCGGACCGAACGGCGCGACGCCGGTGAACGGGCTGGGGTTCTGCCCGGCGGCCGGACCGGCCGCCACGGGCTGGCCGAGCGGCGGCGGGAAGGGCGGCGGCGCCAGCGGGTTGGGGGGCGGCGGCGCCGCGAACGGGTCCGGCGGCGGCGCGGGCGGCCCGGGCGGGATGGCCACCCCCGGATCGCCGGGGGCGGGGTCCGGATCCGCGAGCGCGGGACCGGCGCTCAGCACCAGCAGGCCGGCCAACCCGGCTGCGCTCAGAGCGGCGAAGAAGCGTCCCCTTGTCCAGCCCGACATATGCATCCCTCCACTCACATCCTGGAGACAGTTTGGCATAGCGAGGTGACCGGCTACCCCGGTCCGCGTCCGTCACCCGCGGCAATTATGGTCGCTGACCTGCCGAGCTATGAATCACGTGAGCTTGTCGGCGCAACGTCGAGCACGTGCCGGTTGGCCGCCATACCGGCGAGCGCCGCGGCCATCAGGCCGGCCGAGGCGGTCAGCATCAGGGCGACGCTGCGCTCGTAGAGGAGGCCGCCCAGCAGCGAGCCGGCCATGATGCCGACCTGGAACGCCGTCACGTACAGGCCCGACGCCCCGTCGGGGTCGTCGGCGCCGCTGCGCATCGCGGCGGCCTGCATCATCGGCGAGACGGCGGTCGCCATCGCACCCCACAGCACGATGGCGCACGTTCCGATCAGCACAGTCGCCACGACGGGCTCGCCACCGAACGCCAGGCCCGTCAGCACGGCGAACACGGCGGTCAGGCCGGCCATGCAGAAGACGATCGCCCCACGGGGCCGCCGGTCCAGCGGCCGGGCGACCATGCCCACGGCGATCACGCCGGCGGCGCCGTAGGCGGCCAGCACCCAGGCCAGGTTCGGCCCGCGCACGCCGACGACCTCGCGGATAACCACGACGATGTAGGTGTACGAGACGAAGTGGCCGGTGACGCCGACCATCGCGATCAGGCTGACGATGATCAGCCGGCGGTTGCGGTGATGCCGGGCGCGGGGGCCGACGCAGGCGAGCTGGTCGTTGCTGAGCACCATCTCGGGCAGCAGGAGCCGGGCCACCACCGTGACGGCGGCCGCCGCGACCGTGATGCTGACCGCGGCCAGCCGCCAGCCCCACATCAGGCTCATGGCTGCCGTCAGCGGACTACCGATGACGAGGGCGAGGCTGGTGCCGATGTAGATCGACATCGTGGCGCGGCCGGCATGGCTGGGCGGCACCAGCCGGGTGGCGACGGGGGCAATGACCGACCACAGCAGGCCGTGGGTGACCGCGCACAGCACCCGCCCGGCGGCCAGCACGGCAAAGTTCGGCGCCAGCGCCGAGATCAGCTGCGAGACGGTCAGGCACGCCAGGCTCACCACCAGCGCGCGCCGCCGCGGCCAGTGCGCCGTCCACCGCACCAGCGGGAAGGTCGACAAGGCCGCCACCAGCGCGTACCAGGACAGCAGCGTCCCGACGAGGACCACGCTCACCTGCAGGTTTCGCGCGATCGAGGACAGCGCGCCGACCGGCAGGATTTCCGCGGTGACGTAGGTGAAGGCCGCCGCTGCCAACACAGCAAGCTGCGCCGCGATGCGTGGCGTCCACGTTCGCGTGGCAACGGTCGTCTCGGCTGTCCTGGCAGTCATAGCTGGGTTGCGGGATGGGCCGGCAATGCCGCCGACACGACCGCGCTGCCCCTACGGTACGCACCGAGGCAGCGGGTTCATGCATTCTTTCGTTTCAACACGCCCTAGGCGATCAGGAACGAACCAGCCGCGCGATGGCCGCGGAGGCCTCGGCCAGCTTCTCCTCGGCCTGGTCGCCGCCCTCGGCCACCGCGTTGGTGACGCAGTGGCTGAGGTGTTCGTCGAGCAGGTTCAGGGCCACCGACCGCAGGGCGCTGTTGACGGCGCTGATCTGGGTGAGGACGTCGATGCAGTACTTGTCCTCGTCGATCATCCGTGCGATGCCCCGCACCTGGCCCTCGATGCGGCGCAGCCGCTTGGCGTAGTTGTCCTTCTGCTCGGAATATCCGTGTGCGGTAGTCATGTCCCTCGTACCTCTTGCCATCCGCACCCGACGTGCGGTCGCCACCGCCACCAGCCTATACCCCGATGGGGTATGACCCGCGCATTTGCGATGCGGCCGTCCGCGCATACTTGAACGATGGCCCCCACCACCGGTTCGGCGCAGGACGCCGACATCAAACCCCGTAGTCGTGACGTCACCGACGGCCTGGAGAAGGCCGCGGCCCGTGGCATGCTGCGCGCGGTAGGCATGGGTGACGAGGACTTCGCCAAGCCGCAGGTCGGGGTCGCGTCGTCCTGGAATGAGATCACGCCGTGCAACCTCTCGCTCGACCGGCTCGCCAAGGCGGTCAAGGAGGGCGTGTTCGCGGCGGGGGGGTACCCGCTCGAGTTCGGAACGATCTCCGTCTCCGACGGCATCTCGATGGGTCACGAGGGGATGCACTTCTCGCTGGTGTCCCGCGAGGTGATCGCGGACAGCGTCGAGACCGTGATGCAGGCGGAGCGGCTGGACGGCTCCGTGCTGCTGGCCGGCTGCGACAAGTCGCTGCCCGGGATGCTGATGGCCGCCGCGCGCCTGGACCTGGCGTCGGTCTTCCTCTACGCGGGTTCCATCCTCCCGGGCGTGGCCAAGCTCTCCGACGGCAGCGAGCGTGAGGTCACCATCATCGACGCGTTCGAGGCGGTCGGAGCGTGCGCCCGCGGGTTGATGCCGCGCGAGGACGTCGACGCCATCGAGCGGGCCATCTGCCCCGGCGAGGGGGCGTGCGGCGGCATGTACACCGCCAACACGATGGCCAGCGCCGCCGAAGCGCTCGGCATGTCGCTGCCCGGCAGCGCGGCGCCGCCGGCCACCGACCGGCGCCGCGACGGTTTCGCGCGCCGCAGCGGCCAGGCCGTCGTCGAACTGCTGCGGCGCGGCATCACCGCCCGCGACGTCATGACCAAGGAGGCGTTCGAGAACGCGATCGCGGTGGTGATGGCCTTCGGCGGCTCCACCAACGCGGTGCTGCACCTGCTGGCCATCGCCCACGAGGCCGAGGTGGCCCTCACGCTGGACGACTTCAGCCGAATCGGGTCCAAGGTGCCGCACCTGGCAGACGTCAAGCCGTTCGGCCGCCACGTCATGTCCCACGTCGATCACATCGGCGGCGTGCCGGTGATGATGAAGGCGTTGCTCGACGCCGGCCTGCTGCACGGTGACTGCCTGACGGTGACGGGCCAAACCGTCGCCGAGAATCTCGCTGAGATCGCCCCGCCCGACCCGGACGGCAAGGTGCTGCGCGCGCTGAACGATCCCATCCACCCCACCGGGGGGATTACCATCCTGCGCGGTTCGCTGGCCCCCGAGGGGGCGGTGGTCAAGTCGGCCGGCTTCGATTCCGACGTGTTCGAGGGGACCGCAAGGGTTTTCGACGGCGAACGGGCCGCGCTGGACGCCCTCGAGGACGGCACCATCACCCAGGGCGACGCGGTGGTGATCCGTTACGAAGGCCCCAAGGGCGGCCCCGGGATGCGGGAAATGCTCGCCATCACCGGCGCGATCAAGGGCGCCGGGCTGGGCAAGGACGTCCTGCTGCTCACCGACGGCCGCTTCTCCGGGGGGACGACCGGCCTGTGCGTCGGGCACATCGCGCCCGAGGCGGTCGACGGCGGACCGATCGCCTTCCTGCGCGACGGTGACCGGATTCGGCTCGACGTCGCGAACCGGACGCTCGACGTGTTGGCCGACCCGGCCGAATTCGACGCGCGCCGATCGGATTTCACGCCGCCTGAGCCTCGGTACAAGACGGGTGTGCTCGCCAAGTACGTCAAGTTGGTCAGCTCCGCGGCGATCGGCGCGGTCTGCGGTTAGGCGCGCCGCCGCTAGCGCACCAGCGCCAGCGCGAAGCCGTCCCAGCGCTTGGCCCCCACCGTCTGGATCACCGCGGTGTCCAGGCGGGGATGCTCGCCCATCTGCTGGAGGGTCTCGCGCACCGCACGCGCGGCGCCGTTCCCCGAGGTGGCGGTGAGCACTTCACCCTCGCGAATCACGTTGTCCGCCACGATGAGCGCGCCGGGGCGCGCCAGCCGGACCGCCCACTGCAGGTAGGCGGGGTAGTTCTCCTTGTCGGCGTCGATGAACACCAGGTCGAACGGGCCGCCGCCCACCGTCGGCAACGTGTCGAGCGCCGCGCCGACGATCACTTCCACCCGGTCGGCCAGGCCGGCCCGCTGCAGGTTGGCCCGCGCCACCTCTGCGTGCCTGGGCTCGTATTCCAGCGTCACCACCCGGCCCTCCGGGCCCGCGCCGCGGGCCAGCCAGATGGTGCTGAACCCGCCCAGCGTGCCGATCTCGAGGATGCGCCGCGCCTGCGTCGCGCCGGCCAGCAGCGAAAGGAATTTGCCTTGCTGCGCCGACACCGCGATCGACGGCAGCCCGGCGGCCTCGCTGGCAGCCAGCGCCTCGGTGAGCGCCGGATCGTCGCCGATCACCGTGCTGTCCAAGAAGGCGTCGACGTCCCGGGGGGCGGCCGGGGAAGCGGCCTGGGAAGCAGCGTTGTCGGTCATGCCACACACGCTAGCCGCAGAAACCGGCGCGCCATTCGCTTCATACCCGGAGGGGGTATACAGTGAGTCCGACCAGCAAGACGCAGAAAGGAAGGACGACATGGCGAATTACGAGGAAGGAACGTTGCTGACCTGTGGCCACGAGGGCTGCGGCTGCCGCGTCCGCATCGAGGTTCCCTGCCACTGTTCCGGCTCGGGCGAGCCGTACCGCTGCACCTGCGGCGACGAGCTGACCCCGGTCCAGTAACGGATCAGCGTCCGAACGCGCGGCCGGCCAGGTCGACGCCTGCCCGGAGTCGCATCGAGGCGGCCGAGCCGCCCACCGCCACGGCGTGGGGGCCTGCCTCGATGCGCCAGCCGCCCGCCCGGGCGCGGTAGCGGGCGAGCAGGCGCGGGTCGACGGACGTCACCGCACGCCCTCCTTGGCGTAGACCACGCGCAGCACATGCCCGAGCTCGGGTCCCATGACCAGCTCGGCCAGCCGGCAGAACGTGGCCACGAATTGCGGACCGTGGGGCGGCTCGGCCCGGCACAGGTGGTGCGCAACCTCGTGCAGCACCACCAGCTCGCGCAGCGCCCAGTCCGCGGTGTCCCGGTCGGGGACCGCGATAACCCCTGCGCCGTCGCGACTTTCGTAATGTGCCGCCGAGGCGGCCCGGCGCGGCCGCACGCTCAGCGGTGACACGCCCGGCCACTGGTGCCGCACACCGGGCAGTGCCAGCACGTCGTCGACGTAGCGCTGGACTGAGGCGATCGACCCGAACCGCCCCTCCGGCGGGAGCGTGAGTTGCGTGCCGAAGAACTCCACTGCGGGCGATCCGTGCTCGGCGGCGCGGTCGAACAGCGTCCGGACGAACTCCTCGGCGGCGTACACCTTGGCCCGCTGGGAGTCCCTCCTGCCCGAATCGCCCGAACTCAACTCACCGGCCCAGCGCGGTGCGCGCGCCGGGCAGTTCGGCGCTGTTGCCCAGTCGCGCCCGACGGCCCGCCCGGTCGCCCGCGCGCCGCGCCGCCGACGAATACCCGGCGGTGGCGCTGGTCGCCCGCCACGTGCCCCGCGCCCGGGACGCGCCGCGATAGAAGTCGTGCAGCTCGACCTCCTTGTCCCGCAGCGCGATCGCGGTGCCCGGGGGGCGGCGCCGGTCCTTGGTCGCCTCGCGGCGGGCCTCGTCGCGCGCCTCGGCCAGCCGCTGACCGACGCGGGCCCCGAAGGCCAGCTGGAAGTTCAACCGGGCCGTGATGGTCGGCGTGGGGCGGTGCGCGCCCGAGGCCAGGTACGCGTCCGACGCGCGGACCATCTGGACCACCAGGCTGGCGTAGAGCGCGTGGCTCGCGTCGATGTCCTCGGGGAATCCGTAGGCGTACAGGAACGTGGAGTTGGACGCGATGTCACAACGCACGTCGTTCGCGGAAGCGATCAGCACGAACAGCTGCACATAGGTCCGCAGGCCCCTGGTGCCGGCCGCGCCGATGGTGATGGTGCGCTGCGTCGGCGCCTGCGCCGGCGAGCGGTTGGCCGCGTGCGACCGCGCCACCGCCAGGTCGATCGAGGCCCCCGTCGCCAGCCGCTGCGCGGCGCTCATGAACGCCTCAGCCTCGTGGGGGTTGTCGGTCCCCTCGGCCTGGCGCAGCAGTGCGGCGATCCGGGACAGCATCTTGTCGTCGGTCACTTGCGCCACTCCTCGTCATCTCTACGTTCTGCATCGTCGCCGGCGCGGGTCATAGCGCCAAACTAACGGAGCCGTACGACACGACGCTCAGAGCCGCTGGGAGATCCACGCGACGACGTCCCCCAGCACCTGGTCACGCTCGGGTTCGTTGAAGACCTCGTGATAGAGACCCGGATACACCTTGAGCTCGACGTCGGTCGATCCCACACAGTCGACCAGGCGGCGGCTGCCGGCGACGGGGATGAGCCGGTCGTCGGAGCCGTGCACGACCAGCAGCGGGGCGGTCAGCGCGGGCGCCCGGTGCGGCATGGTCTCGCCGACCTGCAGCAGCGCCCGGCCGATGCCGGTCGGAACCTTCCCGTGGTACACCAGCGGGTCCTCGTTGTAGGCGGCCACCACCGCGGGATCCCGGGATATCGCTTCCACGTCGAGTTCCTCGACCGGCAGCCCGGGCACGACCGCGCCCAGCACGCGGGCGGCGAGCGCCTTGACCCGTGAGATCTGGTCCTGCGCCGCCACGGCCGGGCCGGAGAGCACCATCATGTCGTAGTTGTCCGGGCGTTCCACGCCGTAGGCGAAGACGATCCCGCCGCCCATGCTGTGGCCCAGCACGATGCACGTCAGCCCGGGGTGCTCCCGGGTGGCGATCCCGACCAGCGTGTCGAAATCGGCGGTGTATTCGGTGATGTCGCGCACCAGCACCCGTTTGCCCCCGGAGCGGCCGTGCCCGCGGTGGTCCAGCGCGTAGGTGACCAGTCCCGCCTCCGCGAAGCGCTGCGCGACGTGGTCGTAGCGGCGGGCATACTCGCCCAGCCCGTGGGACAGCACGACCACGGCGCGCGCCGGGGTGTCCGGGGTCCAGACGTCGTACACGATGCGCACACCGCCGACGCCGTCGAAATTGCGTTCGGAGCGCGTCGCGGGAGTCCTAGTCATCAGGGCCAGCGTAGTGGCTGGCGGCCCGGTTCACCGGTTTGCCGGACCCCAGTCCCTGCGTAGGCTCATGCATCGTGAGGCTGCTTGCGGAAGACGCCGACGGCGCGGCGGTCGGGGGCGACTTCTCGGCCCGCGCCGAGCCGTACCGTCGCGAACTGCTCGCGCACTGCTACCGGATGACCGGGTCGGTGCACGACGCCGAGGATCTGGTGCAGGAGACGCTGCTGCGGGCGTGGAAGGCTTACGACCGCTTCGAGGGCAAGTCGTCGATGCGGACCTGGCTGCATCGCATCGCCACCAACACCTGCCTGTCCGCCTTGGAAGGGCGGCAGCGCCGCCCGCTGCCCACCGGGCTCGGCTCGCCCAGCTCGGACCCCACCGCGGAGTTGGTCGAACGCGCCGAAGTGCCGTGGCTGGAGCCCCTGCCGGACACGTCGGACCCGTCCGTGGTCGTCGGGTCACGGGAGTCGGTGCACTTAGCGTTCGTGGCTGCGCTGCAGCACCTTTCGCCGCGCCAGCGGGCCGTGCTGGTGCTGCGCGACGTGCTGCAGTTCAAGGCCGCCGAGGTCGCCGAGGCCGTGGGCACCACCACCGTCGCCGTGAACAGCCTGCTGCAGCGGGCCCGCACGCAGCTGGAGGCCGTCGGGCCCAGCACCGACGACCGGCTGGCCCCGCCGGATTCGGCCGAGACCAAAGACCTGCTGACCCGCTACATCGCCGCGTTCGAGGCCTATGACATCGACCGGCTGGTCGAGCTGTTCACCGCCGAGGCGATCTGGGAGATGCCGCCGTACGCGGGCTGGTATCGGGGCGCGGCGGACATCATCGCGCTCATCCACCAGCACTGTCCCGCCGAGTCGCCCGGCGACATGCGCCTGATCCCGTTGACCGCCAACGGCCAGCCCGCCGCGGCGATGTACATGCGCATCGACGGCGTGCACGTGCCGTTCCAGTTGCACGTGCTCGACGTGACCGGGGACCGGATCGCCCACGTGGTGGCCTTCCTCGACGGCGCCCTGTTCCCGAGGTTCGGCCTACCCGATTCGCTGTGACGGGCGGGCGTCCCGTTCCCACAGCGCCCGCCAGTCGCGTTCTTCCTTTTGCTTGTCATAGTGAAGCTCGACCGACGGTGCGGTGAGATGGATCGCCGGGTGCGGCAACGTGAAGAAGTCACCTTCACCCTGCGCTGAAGCGCCGCCTCCGGTGTCGAGATCCAAGCTGCGGCGAATCCCACTTCCCGCAAATACTTTTCGCGCGCCAGCGCGAACTCAGGCGTAGTGCGGGCGCAGGTTCAGCCGCAGCATGCGGTCGAGGAACCGATCCGAGCCGACCCGGGCCAGCCGCGCGAGGACCGCGGCGTCACGCCCGATGGTGTAGCGCGTGCGCGGGCGCGAGACGGTCGCCGCCTTGACGATCACCTTGGCGGCGCGGTCGGCGGGCAGGCCGTCCGCGCCGAACGATCTCGCCTGCGCCATGATGGCGGCGATGAGATCGTCGTAACGCGCCGATTGCCCGGCGGTCATGCCCGCCACCAACCGCTCGGCGGTGGACACCCCCCGCTCGGCGATCTCCGTCTTGACGGCGCCCGGTTCCACCACGACGACCTTGACCCCGTGCGCCGCGACCTCGCGGCGCAGGGCGTCGCTCACGGCCTCGAGCGCGAATTTCGAACCCGCGTAGGCGCCGTAGGTCGGCATAGCCACCCTGCCACCGATCGAACTGATGTTGACGACCGTCCCCGAACTGGCCAGCAGGGCCGGTAGGAGCGCCTGGGTCATCGCGATGTGGCCGAACAGATTGACCTCGAACTGCCGGTGCCATTCGGCCATCGGGAGGATCTCGACCGGCGCGTTGACGGCGATCCCGGCGTTGTTGATCAGAGCCCGGAGCGGCCGCCGCAGCGGGTCGCGCGCGACGCGATCCGCAATGGCGCGCACGTGCGATTCCACCGTGATGTCCAGGATGTGGGGTTCGATGCCGTCGGCCCGCACCGCGTCGGCGTCGACATCGCGGCGGACGCCGGCCAGGACATGGAAGCCTCGGCGCGCGAGCTCACGTGCCGAGGCCGCCCCCATGCCCGTCGAGGCGCCGGTCACGACGATCAGTTCCCGGGGTTCCGGCCGGTTCGAAACGTTCATCGGATCTCTCTTGGTGAGGCGCAAATTGAGTTGACACTGTCAACAAAATCTAGCCCGCTGAGTTGACGCCGTCAACCGAAACCGAAGGCGCTTATGCTTCTGCTGGTGGCGACACGAGCGGAGACCGCGGCGGCGACACGCCAGTCGCTGCTCGATGCCGCGGGGGCGCTGCTGGATATCGGCGGGCCGGAGGCGGTCACGCTGCGCGAAGTCGGTGCGCGAGCCGGCGTGTCGCGTTCCGCGCCCTATCGCCACTTCCCCGACAAGGAGAGCCTGCTCACCGCGCTCGCCACGGACGCGTGGAGCGAGCTCGGCGACGCCCTGGAAGCCCTTGCCCGAAGCCATGATTCGCCGGATGCCGCCCTGCGCGCCGCCCTGCTCTCGCTAGTCACGGTCGGGCGGACCCGTCCTCACCTGTACCGCCTGATGTTCGCCGTTCCCTCGGGTGATCCCACCGCGCTGGCGCGGGCCGCCGAACGCACCCAGGACCTGTTCCTCGAGATCGTGGCCCGCATCGTCGGTCCGCGGCGGGCGCGACAATTCGGAGCGCTGCTACTGACCAGCGCCCACGGCATCACGGGCCTGGAGCTGAGCGGTCACCTGGTCTGGGACAAGTGGCAGACCGACGCCGAGCGCCTCATCGACACGGTCATCGGCCTGCTGCCGCGCGCGAAGGAGCGCCCGGGGCGGGCCTAGAACAGCCGGCTGTCCGGTGCTGGGCCCGGCACCGAGCGGACCAGGCCAAAACCGGTCACGAGCGGCAGGTCCAGCGCGGACAGCAGGCCCGGCGGTGCGGAGCACACCGCCGGGATGGCGTTCACCATCCGGGAGGCGCCGGCGATGCGCGCCCCGAGGTCGTGGTCGTGGTCCTCGGCCATCTCGAATTCGCACCGCATGCTCGGCGAGCCCTCGATCTCGACGCGATAGAGCCCCCGGCCGGAGGCCAGGCCGAAGCCGAGGTCCTTCGGCGGAATGGAGATCAGCGGCTGCGGCCAGTCTGGAGCGATGTCGTCGCACATCCGCGTGACGTGGTCGAGGACGAAGGTCGGCCTGTCCCCGACGTAACCGGTCAGGGTGGAACGCATCGCCCCGATCGTCCCGGCCGCGACGTGACCCGTCGGAGTGTCGAACGATTCGGTGGCGGGGACGCGCTCGTTGGTCTCCTCGATGTTGTCGATCTTGACGCCCAGGCCGGCGGCGAGCTGGTGCAGCACCGTGCCCCAGCCGAAGGCGAACATCCCCGGCTGGGCGGCGAAGGCCTGGTATTCCGGCGGCTGGCCGAACCCGAGGATTTCGTACACCGCGGCCTTGTCGGGGTAGGTGGCGTAGTTGAACATCTCCGTCACCCGCACCGATTCGATCACCCGCGATACCCCGGTAAGGACCAGCGGCAGAACGTCGTTCGCGAAGCCGGAGTCGATGCCGGTGGTGAAGAACGACGCACCGCCGTCCAACGCCGCCCGGCGCAGCGGCTCGGCGAACGCGGCGTCGACCGCGTCGGGAAAGACCAGCGGCACCACCGAGCACGACACCACGTTCTTTCCGGCCCGCAGGGTGGACGCCATGTCCTCGACCGCCTCGAGTGGCCGCAGGTTCGCCCCGGCGGCGTAGACGACCACGTCCGCATCACCGGCGAGCATGGCGGCCGGGTCCTGCGTGGCCGTCACCCCCACCGGGTCGATCCCGCACAACTCCCCGGCGTCGCGCCCCGCCTTGGCGTCGCTGTGCACGACGACGTCGACCAGTTCCAGCTCCGGGTGGTCGATGACTCCCCGCAGGGCGATCACACCCATCGACCCCGGTCCCCAGACTCCCACCTTGTACACGATTCTCCTAAAATTAGGATTCATATCGTTATTATTTGGGCGGATGGTAAGGAGCGGGTCATGCCCACGTCAACCGTGAAATCGCCGCCCACCACCCGGGTGATGGACGTGCTCACCGCCCTGGCGGATTCGCCGCACGCGAAGACGTCGGCCGAGCTGGCGAAGAGCTGCCGGATCAGCACCTCGACGTGCGCCCTGGTGCTCGCGGAACTGGAACGGCGGGCGTGGGTGACCCGGCGCGAGGACCGTCGCTACGTGCTGGGCAGCGGGCTATTCGGCCTGGTGCACGGGCTGCGGACGCAGTTCCCGTTGCTCGACCGCGGACGCGAGGCACTGCGGCTCCTGCATGACACGCTGGGCGCGGGCTGCTCGATGTCCAAGATCGGCGGACGGCACCTGAGCACCGTCGATGCGGTCGGCCACGGCACCGACGGCGGGCACGCGGTGGGTCAGCGCTTCCCGATCGATCCGCCGTTCGGCCTCGTCGCGATGGCCTGGCGGGACGAGGAATTCGTGCGGGCCTGGTTGCACCGGGTGCTGCCCCGGTTGAGCCGCGCCGAAATCGCGGAGCACCAGCGCGTGCTCGCGGACATCCGGGCCCGCGGCTACGGGGCGTGGCGGTTCGACGACACCCATCAGTCGCTGCACAACCGGCTCGCCGGCGTGCTGGCGTCTCTCGAGCCGACCGCCCAGGTGACCCGCCAGCTCACCACACTGATGACGATGGTGACACTGCAGTCGGTCACCGATTCGCTCGAATCCGAGCTGTCGTCAACCGAATTCGTGGTCCTACCTATTTTCGGCCAGGACGGTCAGCCGGAGTATCAGGTCGAGATCCACCTCGGCCACCCGACGGGCCTTACCCTGCCGGCGCTTGACGACGCGCTTCGCCGCGCTCAGGCACTGCTCGGCGCCGGGCCGGCCTGACGGGGCGGGCTGACTAGGCTGGCGGGATGGCTGCCAACGCGGAGATCCGGCGTGCCGCCGACCGGGCCGCCACCACGACGCCCTGGCTGCGGTCGCTGCACTCGTTCTCCTTCGGCGATCACTACGACCCGCACAACACCCACTTCGGCTTGCTCCTGGTGAACAACGACGACATCGTCGAGCCGCTAACCGGATTCGACACGCACGCCCACCGTGACATGGAGATCGTCACCTGGGTGCTACGGGGCGAGCTCACCCACTCCGACTCCGCCGGCAACCACGGGGTGATCTATCCCGGCCTGGCGCAACGCATGTCGGCCGGCAGCGGGATCCTGCACTCGGAGCGCAACGAATCGGCCACCCAGGCGGTCCATTTCGTGCAGATGTGGGTTGTCCCGGAGGTGACCGGCATCGCGCCGGACTACGAACAGCGTGAGATCGGCGGCGACACCCTGGACGGTCAGCTGGTTCCCGTCGCGTCCGGCATGCCGGGCCATGACGCGGCCATCGGACTGCACAATCGCCACGCCGCGCTGCACGCCACGCGGTTGCGGCCCGGCGCCGCGGTGTCCCTGCCGCGGGCGCCTTACGTCCATGCGTTCGCCGCCCGCGGCCACGTCACCCTCGAAGGGGTCGGCGAGCTGCGCGAGGGCGACGCGGTCCGGTTCACCGACGCCGACGGCCGCCTGCTGACGGCCGTCGAACCGGCCGAGCTGCTGGTGTGGGAGATGCACGCCACGGTCGGGCTCAGCACATAGAGTGTGCACGACAGACAGGAGCCCGCATGTCCCAATCGCAGCCGCGGCACGCGGCGCCGAACCCGAAGCGCGATGTCAAGGCGATTCGGACTGTGCGCTTCTGGGCGGCGCCGCTGCTCATCACGCTGGCCCTGATGTCGGCGCTGTGCGCGCTCTACCTCGGCGGCATCGTCAACCCGATGACGAACCTGCGCCACTTCCCCATCGCCGTGGTCAACGAGGACGCCGGGCCGACGGGGGCCCAGATCGTCGACGGCGTCGTTGCCGGATTGGACAAGAACAAGTTTGACGTCCGCGTCGTCTCCCACGACGAGGCGCAGCAGCTGATGGACAGGGTCCAGGTGTACGGCGAAGCCGTGATACCGCCGACGTTTTCGTCGCGGCTGCGCGAGTTCGGCGAGAGCGCCGTGGCACCCATGCACGTGGAGCGGCCCGCGATCACGATCGCCACCAACCCGCGGGCCGGCACGCTGGGCGCGAGCATCGCCGGCCAGACGCTGACTCAGGCGATGGCCGTGGTCAACAACCGCGTGGGCCAACGACTTACGGCCGATGTCGCGGCCCAAGCCGGTGGGGCACCCCTGACCGGGGCCTCGCAGCTGGGCATCGCCAATCCCATTGACGTCAAGTCCACCGTCTACAAACCGCTGCCCAACGGCACCGGCAACGGGCTGTCGGCGTTCTATTACGCCCTCCTGCTGCTGCTCGCCGGCTTCACCGGCAGCGTGGTGGTGAGCACGCTCGTCGATGCGCTACTCGGCTATGTGCCAGCCGAATTCGGCCCCGTCTACCGCTTCGCCGAACAGGTCAGGATCTCACGGTTCCAGACGCTGCTGGTCAAGTGGGCGATGATGGTGCTGCTGGCACTGCTCACCTCGGGCGCATACCTGGCGATCGCGCACGGGCTCGGCATGCCGATCGACCACGGCTGGCGGCTGTGGGCCTTCGGCGTCTTCGCGATCGCCGCGGTCGGGGTCACGTCCAGCTCCGTGCTGTCGGCGCTGGGCTCGATGGGCCTGCTGGTCAGCATGCTGATCTTCGTGATCCTGGGCCTGCCGTCGGCGGGCGCCACGGTTCCCCTGGAGGCGACGCCGCGGTTGTTCCGCTGGCTGGCCGAGTTCGAGCCGATGCACCAGGTGTTCCTCGGCGTGCGGTCGCTCGTCTACCTCGACGGCCGCGCGGGCACCGGCCTGTCCCAGGCGCTGACGCTGACCACGATCGGCCTCGTGATCGGCCTGCTCTTCGGGGGCATCATCACGCACCTGTACGACCGCAAGGGCTTCCACCGGATCCCCGGGGCGGTCGCGATGGCGATCGCCGTCGAGCACCAGGCGGCCTACCAAGCGCGCCAGGGTAAGCGCACCGAGGCCGATCAGCCGGAAGCCGAAAGCGTAAGCGAGCAAACGTAATTCGAGCGTCGCCTGAGCTTGACCCGGTCGTTATCTATGTTGACAGTGTGACTGGTGTGACTAATGCTGTTGTCATTGCATCCACATCAGGGCCGAAAGGGCTACCGTGCAGACCTCAAGCGCAAGCTTGCGCCGGCTGGCTGCCTGCTGCGCTGCCCTCGTCACCTGCGCCGTCCTGACGGCGACCCTCGGGCAGCCCATCGCCCGCGCCGCCGACGGGCGAGACCTGCTCGCCAGCGCCATCAACTCCACCAGGGGGTCCTACCTGGTCTACAACTTCGGCCCGGGCCATCCGGCGCCGATGCTCAACGCCGGCGGCGGCTGGTACGAGATGGACAACGGCGGCCACCTGATGATCATCAAGAACGCCGCGGGCCGGCTGGCGCCGCACCTGCTCGTCGACACCCATCAGGGCGACCAGGCGCGCTGTGAGAACAATCCGGCGGCTCGCACCAGCGAGGGGCTGTGGCAGGCCTCGGAGGTGTACGCGCCGCTTCAGGCGTGGCAGCGCATGGGCCAGCCGACCATCGCGATCAACGCGAACTTCTTCGACGTGCGCGGGCAGAAGGGCGGCTCGTGGCGCCAGACCGGGTGCAGCTCGCCGCTGGGCGCCTTCGTCGACAACACCCGCGGCCAGGGCCGCGCCAACCAGGCCGTGACCGGCACCGTCGCCTACCCAGGGAAGCAGGGGCTCTCCGGAGGCGGGGAGAGCTGGAGCGCGCTGACGACGATGATCCTGCCGTCGGGCGGCGCGCCGTACGTGGTGTGGCCGCGGACGAAACAGGACTACGACGCCGCCACCCCGGTGGTCCAGGATCTGCTCAACAAGAACGAGCGATTCGTCGCGGTGTCGGGCATCGGCCTGTTGGCGCCGGGCAACACCGGGCAACTGCACGACGGCGGACCCAGCGCGGCGCGAACGGCCCTGGCCTACGCCAAACAGAAGGACGAGATGTACATCTTCGAGGGCGGAAACTACACGCCCGACAACATGCAGGATCTCTTCCGCGGCCTCGGCAGCGACACCGCCATCCTGCTGGACGGGGGCGGCTCCTCGGCCATCGTGCTGCGCCGCGACACCGGTGGCATGTGGGCGGGCGCCGGCTCCCCCCGGGGGTCGTGCGACACCCGCCAGGTCCTCTGCGACTCCCATGAGCGGGCGCTGCCCAGTTGGTTGGCGTTCAACTAGGTTTCGGCCCCCACCGGAAGATCATCAGGCTGGTCGCGACCACGGCGGCCGTGAGGGCGAACACCGGGGCGACGACGAACCGCGACATCGTCGCGCCCACCAGCGCGCCGGCGCACATCGTTGCGACGACGCTCAGGCGCAGCCCTTCCCGCGCGCCGGTGCCGCCGCCCAGCCTGCTGTCCAGGCCGAGGCTGACAATGGTCGACGTCAGCACGGTGGTGGACAGCTCCTGGATCCCGAACTGGCGTGCGCTGGAATGCTGCAGCCCGAAGGTGACCGCGAGCAGCCCGATCATGATGAGCTTCGAATTGTCGTGGTAATGCAGCACACCCGCGCCGGCCAGCACCGACAGCCCGATCAGCAGCACGATCTCCGTCGCCAGCACCGTGGTGATCCACGGTCGCGCGCGCTCACCGAAGAAGCGTGACACTCGGCCGCTGACGATCGTGGTGCAGACGAAGGTCGGCAGCGCCACGACGACCGCGGTGAGGTCGATGCTGGTTCGCGGCGCGAGCCAAAAGCCAAGGAAGATCACGTTTCCCGTCATGTTGGCGACGAAGACGTGCCCGAGCACCAAGATGCTGATCGCGTCGGCGAGGCCGGTGGCAAAGGTCAGCAGCAGCAGGGCGACGACCGTGGAGCGCTCGGATACGGGGGAAGTGACGGCCACTAGACGTGGGGGGTCAGGTCCAGCGAGGTGATGGTGGTCATCCTGGTGACCAGCCAGCGGCTGCCCGAGCGCTTCATGAACAGCCGGTACGACAGGTACTTCAGCGACGGGATGTTCTTGGTCAGCGGGCTGGTCGATGACGTGTTCGTGTACACGATGACGACGGCGTTGGAGTCGTCGATCGATTCGACCGCCGCGCCGGTGACTTCGGTGCTGTTGGTGATCTTGGCCTGCTTGTTGGGCGCGACGATCGCGTCGATGAACTTGCGGTACTGGGCTTCGAAGTCGCCGCTGAGGTAGGCCGCCGCGCGGTCGGCCAGGCCGTCCATGTTCTCCGGCGTGTAGGTCCACAGCGTGGTGATCGCGTTGGCCGCCGTGCGCGCGACGTTCATCTTGGTCGCGGCGGCGGCGCGGTCGGTGAGGTACGGCTGCACGGTCGCCCCGGCGAACGCCGCGGAGCCGACGAAGAGCACGGCGGCCAGCGCCACGGCGATGGGGAGCCACTTGCCCGCGAGGCGTTTGGTCCGGACTCGACCACGCTTGGCGGGCGCCTCGGGCGTTTCGTCGACGGTGGTCCCCTCGTCGGTAGCCGCGGCGGGCGCGTCGTCGGTCAGATCACCTGCTGCAGGTTGCTGATCTTCCACTGCTTCCCTTCCTGCGTAGCGGTAGCCGTCCAACGGTTCGTGTTTTCGATGACCTGCTTCTCGTCGGGCGATTTGGTGCTGACCGCGGTCGCGACGATGACGTTGACGCTCCCGTCGTCGTTCCATCGCTCCACCCCGGCGCCGAGCACCGTCCCGGTGGCCGGTTCGGCACGAGCGATCTGCAGCAGGATCTCGTTCGCCTTGTCGCGGTACCGCTTGGCGAACTCGCCGGTCGCCTGGGCCTGCACGCGGGTCACATAGTCGTTGGCGTGAAACGGGTCAATGGAGGTGAACTGCGTCATGAACCCGGTGACGTAGCTGAGCACCTCGCGGTCCCTCGACTCGGCGCGTTCGGAGGACTGGTAGGAGATCAGCACCAACGCCGACACCGCGATCGCGGCGGCCATCAACACCGCTGTCACCGTGCCGGTCACCGGCAGCAGCCACGACCGCCGCGCCGGCAGCGGCTGCTCGACGAACAGCGGCTCCTCCCCCGGCTGGACTCTGCGCCGCGGACTCACTTGCCGCTCCCGGAGGGCTTTGGTTTGGTCAGCACCGCAAGATCGTCGACGCGCCAGCGGTCGTCCCCGCCTTTGGCGAACACCACCCGGACGGTGGCGGTGATGTACCGCTCGTCGGGCGCGGCGCCCCGCCGGCCCTGCAGGAACAGCAGCATCGTCGCCCGCTCCGGGGCCGCGTCCAGGACAGCGCTGTTGACGGGCCAGTACTCGTTGATGACCGGGTTGGCCTTCCGCACGATGTCCTGCTGTGCCGCCAGCTGGCCGCGGTACTTATCGGTGGCCAGCGACCGGGCGCGGGCGAAGTCGTCGGCCAACGATTTCGGATCGTAGGTCAACATTTGGGCGACGATCTTCGGCCCCTGGACGGCGATCTCGGTCTTGGTCTGTTGGGCGGCCCGGTCGTGCGCGTACACCACCACGCCACCCACGGCGGCGCCGCCGATGCACAACGCCGTCGCCGTCGCGAGGACGCCCAGCACCCAGGGCCGCACGTTGGGCCGCGGGCCGTCGGCGCGCCGCACCTCGGTGCGCAACAGCATGTCGGCGAAGGTGCGGCCACGCGAATCCCACAGTGGCCAAAGCCATCCCACCACCGACGCGGTGTCGAGCAGGTGGGCCAGGTCCCGGAGCAGCAGCGCCCACGGCGTGGGGGCCGATCCGTCACGCCGGGTCACCGCGATGCCGAACAGGGCGCGCCCCAGGCTCCACCCGGTGACCGTCGGCAGCAGCAGCCTGTTGAGCAGCATCAGCAGAATCGCCAGCCCGCCGAAGGCGACACACACCCACCACCACACCGGATGCTGCGGCAGGCTCAACGCGACGAGCGCCATCGTGACGACCACCGCCGCGCCGGGCAGCGCGTCCACACTGATCGCACCCGCACGAATGCGCCACGGAGCCAACGCTTCTGGTGATAACTCACGAACGGTGGTGGCCTGAGGCTCCTCGACCACCACGGTCACTTCGTCACCTGGTCGAGCTTGGCGATCTTGTACTCGCCATCCGCCAGCGCCATTGTCACCCGCAGGCGATATCCGGTCTCTTTCTGCTGGTCGTTGCTGTCCACCTTGACGCGAAGCGCGACGAGCACATCGATCGATCCGTCGCCGTTGTTGCGCTCGACGGCCGCCCGCACGTCGGACACCTGAACGTGGACGTTGGCGGCCTGGTAGGCCTGAACGATCATGCTGGTGTAGAGCAGGGCTTGGGAGTGGAAAGCGTCCGTGCCGCAGTCGATGATCTTCTTCTCGCTGGCGGCCATCGCGTTGGTGTCGGGCGCCTGGGTCGCCGAAACGCAATCGACCGCCGCCTTGAGCGCGGCGGCGTCGTTGCGGGCTATGGTCTGCGCCTCTTGATGGAACCGCAGCGCGAAGTAGCCGCCCGTCCCGATCGCCGCCGCACACAGCACGAGCGCGGCGGCGATGCCGGCCTGCCAGCCGCGGCCCAGGCGCGACGGCCGACGCGCGACCTCGGCCTCGGTCTGGGCCTCCGGCTCGGCCCCGGTTTCGGCCGCACCCGCGGGCTCGGCTTCGGCCTCGGTCGGCTCCTCTACCGCGGGGGCGGTGGCCGTCTCGTCGGTCTCGTCGTGGACGACGTCCGACTCCTGAAGATCCGTTGACCTGAAGGTGCGGTTGCGCCTACGCAGACGACGATTCGTCGGCATGGGTGAGGGGTTCAGCCGGCTGGCGCCAGCATCTCCTTCCATCCGTCGTCTCCTGTTTTGGTCGAGTTTTCGACGGAGTACTTGACCCCGTCGGGCCCCACCAGCTGACCGCTCTGCGGGCTGTACATCGCGACTGGGGGCCCGCCCGGAGTGTAAACACACGGGTTGGGCTGCTGGCCGTTGCACTGCACCGTACCCGATCCGGGCCGCGACAACGGGTCGCTGACCGGTGGCGGCGTTCCCGAGACGCGGTCCGACGGGGCCGGGTTCAGGCCGTTGTCCACCGACGGCGCCGGGATCACCAATCCCGGCTTGACCGGCTGGTCACAGCGGGCCGCGGGTGCCGGGCACGTGAGGATCTGGTTCGGATCGCCATACCAGGGGTTGGTACCCGCCGGCACGTACGGCTTAGGGTCGCGGCACTCGCGTGGCGTGGCCGCCCGCTTGCCCGGGACGTCGGTGCAAGGGATGTTGCGCGACCCGCGCACGCTGTTGGCCGGGGTGTCCATCGGGATCTTGCAATACGTCCCCGACGGCAGCGGCTGCATGCTCGTGTCGGCCGGCGACCGCCACTCCGGCGCCGGGATGAACCCGGTGAGGCACGGCGGCGGTTGGTTGATGGACAGCGCGAGGTCCAGGGCCGCCTGGTTCGGGAACGGGGCGGCCACCGTCTGGGCGATCGACGCGCCCTGCGGCAAGAACACCAGCACCTGCTCCACACCCGCGTGGTAGCGCTTGAGCAGGTCGAACACCACCTCGAGGTTGGCCAGGGTCTGGGGCAGCGAGTCCCGGACGTCGTTGAACACCTCGTTGACCTGATCGGCCGTCGGCGCGGCCTGGGACAGGATGCTCCGCACGTGCTGGTCGTTCTGGGCGGCCTGGGCCGACAACCTGTTCAGGTTGCGGGCCCAACGCTCGATGGCGCTGCCCGAATTGACTTGGCTGTCCAGGATCGGTCCGGAGTGCTGGATGAGGTCGTTGGTGTCGGAGATGTTGGTCTTGAAGTCACCGACGATCGCCTGCGTCCCGTCGACCAGGCGCTGCAGGGCGGGGCCCAATCCGCCGACCGACTGGGCCGTCTCGTCGAGCAACGAGCTGATCTTGTCCTTCGGCAGGGCGGCGAGCCCGCGGTTGGCGGTGTCCAGGGCCGGTCCGATCTCGCTGGGCACCGTGTTCTTGCACTTCGGGCCGGGCCCGCAGGTGATGGTCTGCCCGTCGGAGAAGAACTGGTGGGGATTGCCGCCGGTCGACTCCAGGTCGAGGTACTGCTCACCGACGGCCGAGACCGAGTGCACGTTGGCCGTGGCGTCGACCGGGATCTTGTAGCGGCTGTCGAGGCTCATCTTCGCGTGGGCACCGGTCTCGGTGGGCTCGACGTCGGTGACCTTGCCGATGGTGATGCCGCGGTAGGTCACGTTGGCCGTGGGGTACAGGCCTCCGGACGCCGGCAGCTCAGCGTTCAGCGTGTACCGGCCGATACCCACCAGGCTGGGGATCTGCAGGTAGTACACACCCAGCACCAGGATCGAGATCACGGTCATGATCCCGAAGATGATCAGCTGGCGTCTGATGAACGGTGTCAGCAATTCCTATCCGCCCTTTCCACCAGCGGTCCGCCCGGCGCGTCATTGGGGTTCGGCGTGTAGCGGACGTCGGGGATCATCGTCTCGGGGTCGCGGCCATACGACTGCTCCAGCGCCCGGAGCGCACCCGACAGCCCGGTGCCGGTGAGGAACGCGTTGTCGACCGCGCTGTAGGTGACGTCGAGCGTCAGCGAGAGGTTGATGTAGTCACCGCGGAACAGCTTCGGCACCGTGTCGATGTCGAACGGCTGGGTGAGGATCAACTTCAGCGCGCCGATCAGATACGGCGAGGCCTTGCCGAGCTCCCTGAGCGGGCACTGCAGCGCCTGGAGATCGGTGTGCAGCGGTCCGCGCGCCTCCGACAGGTACTGGTCGGCGGCCTGGCTGAGCCGCCCCAGCGAGTCGACCGCGTTGATCAGCAGGTTCTTGGTATCGGCGAAGTGCTTGATCAGCGGCGGGAGGTCGGTGAGCACCCGGTCGAGCACGTCCGCCCGGCCACCCACGTAGGCCAGCAGCCGGTTGGTGGAGTCGATGGCGTGGGTGATGTCGTCACGCTGCTGGTTGAGCTGGTCGGTGAAGGTGTCCAGCTTGCCCAGGAACGAGCGGATCTGGTTACCCCGCCCGTTGAAGATGTTGAAGACCTCGTTCTGCAGCACCTCCAGGTTGGGGATGCCGCCGCCGCGCAGGATCAGCGACAGGCTCGCGAGCGTCTGCTCGGTGGTCGGGAACGCCGAGGAGTTCTTCAGCGGGATGGTGTCGCCGTCCTTGAGGAGCTGCTGCGCCGGGTTCGGCGGGGCGGCCAGCTCCACGTGCTGCGAACCCAGCAGCGAGGTCTGGCCGATCTTGGCCGTGGCGTTCTTCGGCAGCTTGACGTTCTTGTCGATGCCCAGTGTCAGCGTGGCGATCCAGTTCTTCAGCTGAATCGACTTGATGGACCCGACGAAGACGTCGGCGACCATCACCTTGCTGTTGCCGTTGATGGCCAGGGTGTCCGGCACCTGCACATAGATCGTCATGGCGCCCGAGCCGCTGCCCGGACCGCCGGGGATCGGCACGTTCGAGATGCCCTTCCAGCCACACGAACTCAGCGCCACCGCGGCCACCCCCAGCACCAGCGCTTGCCACGCCCGGTGCCGGATCAGCCCGGCGACGCTCCTCGCGCGCCTCAGTGCCCGACGGTTCGGCTTGCTCCTCGCGCGTTCCGCGCTCGTCGCGCGCCTCAGTGCCCGACGGTTCGGCTTGCTCCTCGCGCGTTCCGCGCTCGTCGCGCGCCTCAGTGCCCGACGGTTCGGCTTGCTCCTCGCGCGTTCCGCGCTCGTCGCGCGCCTCACGACCCGAGCCCTGCGTCAAGCGGAGAGGGCGTCGGCGCGACCGGGCCCGGAACCACACCGGGGCCCGGCGGTGGCGGCGGGATCGGCACCTGCGGCGGGTTCAGCCCGATGAGCGGCGAGGGGTTCTCGTCGTAGGCATTGGGCGGTCCCGGCGGTGTCTGCAGCGTCGACTGGACGGGCGCGATGTCGGGGCCGCCCATCAGCTCGGCCAGCGAGTCGGGCGTCATCAGCCCCGCCGTGATCGGCCCCACCTGCTGGCCCTGCATGCCGGGGGCGACGATCCAGCCGGGCTGGGTGTTGCGGTGCGAAGTCGGGGTGTCCGGCACCCAGATGCCCGGGACGGTCGTGTCCTTGTATCCGTTCGGCGGTTGCAGCCGCGGCTCGGAGTACGCGATTTCCTTGGGCAGGGTCTCGGCGGTGCTGAACAGGTTCAGGCCGAAGGGCGGGTAGTTGAACTTAATCGAATCGAGGATCGGCCCGAGGTACTGCGCGCACAGCTCCGCGGACTCCTGGTAGCCGGCGCGGCTGCCGGCCTGGATCGCGCTGCAGATGAACTGCATGGGGTTGGCGAAGTTGGTGATCGCCGGGATGGCGACCACCGCGCCGTGCGACGGGTGGTAGATCTGGTTGATGTTGGAGGCGGCCGTCGGGAGGATATGCAGCGCGGTCTCCAGCCCGTTCAGCGAGTCCGGCTGAAGCAGCGAGTTGGTGGCGGTCGCCAGGTTGTTCACGTCCTGCGTCAACACCTGGCGGTTCTTGTCCAGGAACGGGCGCACGGTGGACAGCAGGCTGTCGAACTGCTGCACCGCGTTGGCCAGCTCACCGTCGTTGCGCGCCAGGCGGGTGGTGACGTCGGCCAGATTCTGGTTGAGCGCGACGAACTGCTGGTCGTCCTGGTGCAGGGCGTTGACGAACAGTGCCAGGCTCTTGAGCACCGCGAAGAAGTCGCCGCGGCCCTCGTTCAGCGCGGTCACCGCCTGCGAGAGGCTGCTGAGCGTGGTGTTGATCTGCTTGCCCTTGCCGGCCAGTCCGTCGGCGAAGGACTCGATGACCTCACCGAATGGGCCCTTCGGCTGCTCGGGCGTCGGGCCGAGCTTGGAAATGATGTTGGTGATGCTGTTGCGCAGCTGGTCCCACTCCACCGGGACCTGGGTGCGGTCCTCGGGGATCACCGCGTTGTCGCCCAGCACCGGGCCGCCCTTGTAGGCGGGCTCCAATTGGATCGCGCGCGACGCCACCAGCGTCGGGTTGAGGATCACCGCCGACGCGTTAGCCGGCACCTTGTACTTGTTCTCGTAGTGGAAGGTGACCTTCATCTTGTCGCCGGCCGGCTCGATCTTGTCGATCGCGCCCACCCGCAGACCCATGATCTGGACCTTGTCGCCCGGGTACAGCGCGTTCGCCGCCGGGAAATAGGCGACCACCGTGTTGTTCGTCAGCTTCTGATAGAGCTGCCAGCCCGCGTACCCGACCGCCAGCACGAGCACCACCGCCACCGTGCCGACGATGATCGTCGCCCGGGTCAACTTCGGTAGCCGCATGTTGCGGATGTCAAAGATGGTGCTCAATTCTGGCTACCCCCTCCCGCTGCGCCGCTGCCCCCGGTACCGCCCGGATTGATGAACGGTGCCGGCAATTGCTCTCCCGGTCCGGGCGGAGCCGGCGGGCCCGGCGGCAGGGCCGGGGCGAAAGTCGACGGCGGCGGCGTCGGGCCGGCCGGCGCCAGGTTCTCGGTGCGCGATCCCGGCGGCGCCTGCGTCGGCAGCGGCACCGGGGTGCCCGGCGCGTTCGGGGGCGGGTCGCCCGGCCGCCCGGCGATCGGGATGCCCGGCGTCGGCGGCAGGCCGTCCGGGTTCGGCGGCGACGTCGCGACGTCGACGGGCGCGGGGAAGCCCGGGCCGCCGAACGGACCGATGTTCGCACCGGCGCACGGCAGCGGGTTCCACGGCCGGGGCAGGCCCTCGTCGCCGACGGTGACGTTGCCGCCGGGGTTGGCCGGCGTGTAAGAGCAGGGCGATCCCGGCGGAACCGCGGGCCCGGGGTGCTCCGGCGTGCCTTCCAGCACCGGCGGTGCGGGCGGCGGCGCGCCGTTCGGGAACCGGGTGCCGTTCGGGTCGGGCCAGCGGAACTCCGGCAGGCCGGCGCTGCGCCAGAAGTTCTCGGGGTCGATGCCGCGCTTCTTGAAGGCGGCGTCGACGAACGGCTGGATGATCTGGTACGGCGCCAGGTTGTGCAGCACGACCTTGAAGAACGGTCCCGACGCGATGGCCTCGTTCAGCGACGGGAGGAACTTGCCCACCTCGGTGAAGCCCGCGGCCAGGTCGTCCTTGCGCTGCACCAGGATGTCGCTGACCGTCCGCAGCTGCTCGAGCACGTGGTTGAGGTTCGGGTTGTCGTTGATGAAGCCCTTCACCTGCTGGGAGAACGCGGCGACGTTGGCCAGCAGGGCGTCGATCGCGCGCCCGCGCTCATTGAACGCAGCCAGCAGCGTCTTCGCGTTGACCAGGAGGCGATCGACCTGATCGCTGCGGTCGCCGAGGACGCTCGCCACCTGGTTAGCCTGGGCCAGCAGGTGTTTGATCTCCTCGTCGCGCTTGCCGATGGTGTCGGAGAATTTCGCGACCCCGTCGAGCGCGGCGCTCAGGTGCGGGTAGGTCTGGTCGATCGTCTCCGAGAGCACGTGCAGCGACTGCTTCACCGTGTCGATGTCCCACCCGGAGGCGGCCTTGGTGGCGTCGAAGAACGCGTCGTAGATCTGGTAGGGCGTGGTGCTCTGGCCCAACGGCAGGGCGCTGCCTGGCCGCAGCGCCTGGTTGCCCCGGGCCTCGATCTCGAGGATCTTTTTGCCCAGGATGGTGTCGGTCTTGATGGCCAGCCGGCTCTCGGTGCCGATGGTGGCCGTGCCGATGTTGAACTTGACCACGATGTGGTCGCCGTCGATCTTCAGGCTCTCGACCTTGCCCACGTCCACGCCGGCGATGCGCACCTTGTCGCCGGTGCTGATGCCGCCGGTGTCGGTGAACTGTCCGTAGTACTCGGGCTTGGCGGTGAGCATCGGAACGCTCGTGATGCTCTGGCCCACGCCGACCACGAGCAGCGTGACCAGGATGCCCATCACGCCGATGCGCATCCGGTTGGGCGGTTCAAGCGTTCTCATTGCGGCGTGCACCTACCCGTCGGCTGCTGGAAGAGCCGGACCGTGCGGATGGGACCGCCGGGCTGCAGGCCGTTCAGCTTGAGAGTGATGTCGCAGGAATAGAAGTTGACGAAGTCGCCGTAGGACCCGATGGCACGGCCGATCATGTTCAGGGCCGTGGGCACCTTCTTCAGGTAGTCCTGCAGTTGATCCTGTTGGTCGATGAGGGGCTGCTGGACCGCGTCTAGGTAGTCGATGGTCTTGTGTAGCAGCCCCCGGTCCTCGGCCAGCAGGTCGGCCACGGTGCCCGCGGCATTGCTGATGTGCGCCGTCCCGCCGGCCAGCTGGTCCTTGTGGTCCTTGAGCCCGGTGATCAGACCCTCGAGGTTGTTCACCGTCTGGTCGAACTGCTGCCGGTGTCGCACCGTGGTGTCCAGCACGATGTTCAGGTTCTTGACCACCTGGCCGATCGCCTGGTCACGCTCGCCGAGTTGGGAGGTGAGCTGTGCGGTCTGATCGAGGATGTCGTTGATGGTCCCACCCTGCCCCTGGAACACCGTGACCAGCGCCGTCGCGATGGTGTTCACCTTCTGCGGGTCCAGCGCCCGGAACAGCGGCTTGAACCCGCCGATCAGCGCGTCGAGGTCGAGCGCCGGGGAGGTCCGCGCCACGGGGATGAACCCACCGGGCGAGAGCACGCGGTCCGCGCCCTCGCCGTCACCGCGCTTGAGCTCCAGGTAGCGGTTGCCGATCAGATCTAGGTACCGGATCTGGGCGGTGGTCGACTGGTACAGCGGCACCCCCCGGTCCACGTTGAACTCCACCTTGGCGCGCTTGCCGCCGTCGACCAGGTCCACCGAGGCGACCTTGCCGATCTCCACGCCCGAGGCCCGGACGAACTGGCCCGCCCGCAGCCCGCTGGCATTGGTGAATTCCGCCGTGTACTTGTACGTACGGTCGAAACGCATCTGCCCGAACACCACGATGATCATCACGGTGAACAGCAGCAGCACCAGGGAGAAGATGCCGAGTCGGACGAGGGTACCGGTGATTTTCATGGGTTGATCGTGTTATCCCCTACCTGGCGGCCCCAGACGTACTCGGTCGCGTAGGGCGACCCCGTGTCCAGGTGGTTGTACGGCGCGATGCTGTTGCCGGTGTCCATGACCAATTCCGGCGCGGGCCACAGGTCGTGGGTGATCTGCTGCCAGCAGCCCGGCGCACCGCCCGGCCCGCCGCGAGCGTTGACCCGCGGCAGGTTCTCCGGATAGGTGTAGGGGTTCGGTGCCCCGCCGACCACCCCGGCAATGCCGCCGAGCCCCATCGTGAGGAGTCCCACCGCGGCGAGCGACAGCGGGTTCGCGATGAGCCCCAGGCCGGACAGTGCCTCGGTCTCGGTGGCCAGCGAGTAGCCGTTGCCGCCGAGGAACGAGGCGGCCTTGGGCTCGATGTCGTGGTAATTGCGGATCGTGCAGAAGATGGCCGGGCTGTAGGTGTCCAGCAGCTGCGCCGACGGGACCAGGTCTTTGGCGCCGCGCGCTAGGTAGGGGCCGCCGCGCTCGAAGATGTCGGCGCCGGTGTTGCCGAAGCCGGCCGCCGACAGCAGGGCCTGATCCAGGTCCTTCTGCTGGCGGTTGATGGTGCGGGCGGTCACCACCGCGTTGTTGAGGAAGTCGAGCAGGTCCGGAGCGGCGTCGGCGTAGGTGTCGCCGAGCGCCGCCAACTGCTGGATGTCCCGGCGGGCCTGCGGCATCTGCGGGTTGACGTCGTCGAGGATGGCGTTGGCGTTCACCACCGACTGCCCGAACCTGTCACCCAGCCCGGTCAGCGACTGGGCGGCCGCGCTCAGTGTCAGGTTGAGCTTCACCGGATCGACCTTTTCGGCGATCGAGGTGATCGTCTGGAACAGCGTGTTGATCTCCGTCGTCACCGTGCTCGCGACGATCGTCGTCTGCGGGTTCAGGTGCCCCTTCGCGATGGTGTTCCCCTGGGCGTCCCTGGGCGTCGTCAGGGAGACGTACTTGCCGCCGAACACCGTGGTGGCCTTGATGTCGGCGGTCACGTTCGCCGGGATCAGCGAGAGGTACCGGGGGAAGACGTCCAGCGTGAATTTCGCCGCCGGCTTCCCGTCGCGCACGGTCTCGCCGATGTTGGCGACCCGGCCGATCTCCACCCCGTTGTAGGTGACTTTCGAGCCCGGGTCCATGACGAGCCCGGCGCGCGATGCCACCATCGTCAGTTTGGTCTTCGGGGTGAAGTCGCCGCGGAATTGCCCGTAGACCAGGACAAGGACGATCGCGCCGATCACGAGCAGCGCGACGCCGGCCAGTTTGTACGGGGGCGTCCGCTGCGAGTTGGCCTTGATCGGGTCCGCCATGGCACTACACCGTTAGCGCGAAGTTCGGGTTGACGCCGTAGAGCGCCAACGCTGCGGCCAGAACGACAACCTGCACCGACACCAGCGAGAACCGCATGGAGCGGCCGACGGCCTCGCCGACGCCGACGGGCCCGCCACCGGCGTTGTAGCCGTAGAAGCAGTGGGTGATCATCACGACCGCGGTGATGATGATGGCCTCGAGGAACGACCAGAAGACGTCGTCGGGCCGCAGGAACGTCCGGAAGTAGTGCTCGTAGGTGCCGTTGGACTGCCCGTAGAGCACGGTCGTGGTGATCTGCGGCGACAGGAACGACATGATCATGGCCAGCGCGTAGAGCGGAATGATCACGACGAGGCCGGCCATGATGCGCGTGGTCGCCAAAAACGAAATCGACTTGATGCCCATGACTTCCAGGGCGTCGATCTCCTCGCTGATTCGCATGGCGCCCAGCTCGGCGGTCGCGCCGGCGCCCACGGTGGCGGCCATCGCGATCCCGGTGACGACGGGCGCGGCGATGCGCACGTTGATCAGGGCGGCGAAGAACCCGGTGAAGGCCTCGACGCCGATGTTGCCCAGCGAGGCGAAACCCTGGATGGCGACCAGGGAGCTACCGGACAGCGTGACGAAGCCGACGATCGCGACGGTGCCGCCGATCACGGCCATCGCACCGGTGCCCATGCCGATCTGGGCGATCAGGCGCAGCGTCTCCTTGCGGTAGTGGCGCAGCGCGTGCGGCATGTGCCCGACGGCGACGGCGCCGAACCACGCCATCTGACCGATGTCGTCGACCGCGCGGACCACGGCTCCGCCGTAGCGGTTGACGTTCTCCACCGCCCGGGGGAACCGGGCGCGCAACACCGCAGCGGTCGACATGTCAGCGCCCCGTCCCGAACCGCACGCCGATGGTGGTGAGCACGACGTTGACCGCGTACAGGGCGACGACGCACAGGACGACGGTCTCGTTCACGGCGGTGCCCAGGCCCTTCGAGCCGCCGCGCACCGTCAGCCCGCGGAAACAGCCGACCAGCCCGGCGATGAGGCCGAAGATTGCCGCCTTCAGGGTGGCGATGACCACCTCGGGCAGGCCGGTGATGGTGGTCAGGGTGGCGAGATACGCACCGCCCGAGACGTTCTGCAGGTACACCCCGAACAGGTAGCCGCCCACCAGGCCGACGGTGATCACCAAGCCGTTGAGCAGCGTGGCGACCAGGGTCGCGGCGATCACCCGGGGGACCACCAGGCGGTGGATCGGGTCGATGCCGAGGACCTCCATGGCGTCGATCTCCTCGCGGATGGTGCGGGCACCGAGGTCCGCGCAGATCGCCGTCGAGCCGGCGCCGGCCACCACCAGCACCGTGGTCAGCGGCCCGAGCTGGGTGACCGCGCCGATCGCCGCGCCCGCGCCCGAGAGGTCGGCGGCGCCGAACTGGGCCAGCAGGACGTTGAGGGTGAAGATCAGCAGCACGGTCAGCGGGATCGACACCATGATGGTCGGCAGGAACGCGACCCGCATGATGAACCAACACTGAAGGATGAACTCGCGCCATTGGAAAGGCCAGCGGAACAGCGCCCGTCCGGTCAGCACGCACATCCGGAAAAACCCACCGATGAGGGTCAGCGGCGTCTGCAGTTGGTCGCGCACATAGCCCACCAACTGGGGGCCCTGCCGACCCGTAGACGTGGACGTCACCGCACCCCCCTCGCGCCTGCTCGCCCCGACCTCACAGGTGTGATCATCGGCTCCCTACTCGCAGGTAGTAACGGCGACCACAGGAATGTACCCGATGGTTTCGCACGTGTGAACCGCATCTCCACAATTAACCCTTCGTCAACAGCAGGCAAACGTTACAGGTACTGTCAGCCCTCCTCGGCTGTCGTCGAACCCATTGCATCGGAACGTATCTCGAGAAACTTTGCGCTACCGTAACGGACGCGCAGCTCAGTCTTGAGCACCTTTCCGGAGGGGTTGCGGGGTAGCGCGTCGACGATCTCCAGCGCCTTGGGGTGCTTGTAGCGGGCTAACCGCTCGGCCAGAAAATCGGCGAGGTGGTCGAGCCGCAACTCCTCGTCGGTGACCGCCGCGACCGCGATAGGTACCTCGCCCCACTTTTCGTGGCTGCGGCCGATGACGGCCACCTCGACGATGCTGGGATGGCTGGCGAGGATGTTCTCCACTTCGGCGCAGTAGATGTTCTCCCCGCCGGAGATGATCATGTCCTTCTTCCGGTCCACCACCCAGACGTAGCCCTCGTCGTCCATCCGGACGAGGTCCCCGGAGTGGAACCAGCCGCCCGCGAACGCCTCCGCGGTCGCCTCCGGGTTGTTCCAGTAGCCACTCATCAAGGTGGGCGCCCGGTAGACGATTTCGCCGACCTCGCCGACCGGCACGTCGTTCATGTTCTCGTCGACCACGCGGGCCGCGACCGTGGGGATGACCTTGCCGACCGAGCCGCGCTTACGGATCGCGTCCTCGCCGAGCAGCATGCACGTGACGGGCGACATCTCCGTCTGGCCGAATGCGGCGAGGATCTGCGTCCCGGGGAAGGTCGCCGACATTTCGCGCAGCAACGCGTCCGGCGCCGGCGCAGCGCCCCACGACATCACCCGCAAACTCAGGCCGCGGGGGCGCGCCCGCTGCTCGGCACACACCGCCTGCCATTGCGCGGGGACCAGGAAGATCCCCGTGACCTTCTCCGCCGCAAGCACGTCGAGCAGCTGGCCGGGGTCGAACGCCCCGAGCGGATAGATCACCGTCGGGGTGCCGAGCATCATCGGGGTCAGCATGTTTCCGATCCCGGCGATGTGGAAGAACGGGACGCCGATGAAGCCGACGTCGTTGTTGATGTCCGCGCCGTTGGTGTAGAGCCCGGTCATGGTCTGCCCGGCCAGGTTGGCGTGGGTCAGCACGGCGCCCTTGGGCCGCCCGGTGGTGCCCGAGGTGTACATGATCAGCGCCGGCGAGTCGTTGGGGATGTCGACCGGCTGGTGCGCCTCACCGGGCTCGTCGACCAGATCTTCGTAACCGAGCACCGTGTCGTCGGTCGAGCGGCCCGCGACGATGATGGTGTCCACCGACGGCTGGATCTCACGGACCCCCGTCGCGACGGCGGCGAGCACGGGTTCGGTGATCATCGCCCGCGCTTCGCAGTCCTCGACCAGGAAGGCGATCTCGGCGGGGGTCAGCCGGAAGTTCAGCGGCACCGCGATCCCGCCCAGCGCGTTGATCGCGAGTACCGACTCCACGAACTCGGTCCGGTTCAGCATCAGGATCATCACCCGGTCGCCGAACCCGATTCCCCGCCGACTCAGGGCGGCCGCCAGCGCCTCGACGCGGCCCCGCAGCCCGGCCCACGTCACGGTGTTCCCGAGGAACCGCAGCGCCGTGGCGCCCGGTTGCATCAGCGCGTGGCGTTCCAGCTGAGTGACCCAGTTCTGCCGCCGGGCGCGATACAACTGGTCGCTCTCCCGTGACCCCCGTGCCAGATGGCCGGCCAATTGCGCGGTCAACCGAACACTCCCCTTCACTCAGGCACCGATTGCGCCAGGTTGATATTTGATAAAACTTGGTGTTGTGTGGGTCACACTATGGCTTTGTCGGCGCCCTGACAAGACCTGACAAGCCCCCGAAAAGCCGAGGCAGCCGACGTGAATCCACCGATATCCACTCAGCCGAGGAGCCGGCGCCCGCTGCGCCGGTCGCAGTTGTCCGACGAGGTGGCGGGCCGTTTGCGGGCGGCGATCATGTCCGGCCGGCTGCGCGCGGGGACGTACATCCGGCTCGACGAAACCGCCGCCGAGCTGGGCGTCAGCATCACGCCGGTGCGGGAGGCGCTGCTGAAACTGCGCGGCGAGGGCATGGTGCAGCTCGAGCCGCACCGCGGCCACGTCGTGCTGCCGCTGACCCGCCAGGACATCGAGGACATCTTCTGGCTACAGGCGACGATCGCGCGGGAGCTGGCGGCGGCGGCCACCGACCACATCACGGACGCCCAGATCAACGAGCTCGAGCGCATCAACGCGGCGCTCGAGGCGGCCGTCGGCTCCGCCGACGCCGAAACGATCGCCGGCATCGAGTTCGCCTTCCACCGAGTCTTCAACCAGGCCAGCGGCCGGATCAAGCTGGCCTGGTTCCTTCTCAATGCGGCGCGCTACATGCCGGTGCTGGTCTACGCCGGCGACCCGCACTGGGGTGCGGCCGCGATCGATAACCACCGCCGACTGATCGCGGCGCTGCGCCGGCGCGACGCCGTCGCCGTCATCGAGCACACCGTCGAGCAGTTCACCGATGCGGCCCACCGCCTGACCGAGATGCGGGACCGGCTCGGGATTTTCGACTAGCTGAGTTTTACCGGGCGGACAGCTGCTCGGCGCGCCGCTTGAGGTTCTCGGCGAGGTGGTCCAGCACGTTGCCCGCCAGCGACTTCACCATCGGGGCGGGGATCGGCATCGTCGTCTCGACGTCCATGTCGACGGTCAGCAGGCTCGACGCGCCGGTCTCCACCACGCTGAACAGCTGCTCCTGCTTGCTGAACAGGTCGCCCTGCTGCAGGACGGTCTGGATCTGGTTCTCCCCCGGGTAGTACACGGCCTGGATGAACGTGGCCTGCATGCCTTGGTAGTCGGCGTCGAGCCGCAGCTGGCTGGGGCGGCCGTCGTCATAGCGGGCGAGCACCCAAAGGCCTTGGATCTCTTCGTTCCACTGCGGGTAGGCCTCGAAGTCGGCGACGATCCCGAGGATCATCGCCGCGTCGGCGCCCACCTCGACGGTCTTGCTCAAAACTGGCATGGCCCGAAGCATAACGGGGCGCCGACGCGACGAAAGAGTCGGCGGTGGGGGCGATCTCACGCCCCGTCGACGCGCGCCGTCGACAGCAAATCCCGAACGACGTCGGGGATCCGGATCGGCTTGCGGCTGGTTCGGTCTACGTAGACGTGCACCCAGTGCCCGAGGGCGGGGATCGGTTCCGCCGGGTTCCGCGCCCGGAACAGCGCCAGCCGGTAGGTGACGCTGCTGCGGCCCAGGCGGGTCACCGCGATGCCGACGGCGAGGTCCTCCGGGAAGTGCACCTCGGAGAAGTAGCGGCAGCCCGACTCGGCGACGACGCCGAGCGCGGGCGTCGTGAGCGGGTCCAGGCCGGTGGTCGTGTTGATCCAGCCGTTGATCGCGGTGTCGAACAGCTGGTAGTACACGGCGTTGTTGAGGTGGCCGAACATGTCGTTGTCGGCCCACCTGGTTCCGACCGGCCGGCGCACCGGGAAGTCGTCGCCGGTCAGCCCGTCCGGCGCGGGGGGAACCGAAGGGGTCGAGCTCATGACCTACCAGTACCGCATGGCTTGCCGGAACAGGTCCGCCAGGACCGGTTTGCTCATCTCGCGCGGAGCGTTCTGCAGCAGGCGCTGCTGGGGGTGGGCGCCCTCGGTCAGGGCCGCCACGTCGTCGTCGGTGTAGCCGACCCCGCTCAGCCCATTGGGCATCCCCACCGCCCGCATGATCCGGATGAGTTCACCCGCCAGGACCTCGCCCGCATCCGGGGCGCCGGCGTCCCGGGTGTCGGCGCCAAGCAGCCGGGCGCCCTCCAAGTGCCGTTCCGGACTCACCTCTGCCGTGTACCGGAAGGCCGCCGGCGCGTTGACGATCACGGCCATTCCATGCGGCACGAGCGGCTCGTCGGCGGGGTAGCCCGAGGGGCGGAAGTCACGCACCAGGCCCGCCACCGCGTAGGCCATGCCGTGTGGCGCGTGCACGCCGGCGTTGCCGAACGCGATGCCCGCGAGCGTGGCGGCCCACATCATCTGTTCCCGGGCCTCGCGGTCCGAGGCGTCGCGCACCGCGCGCTCGAAGAACTGCCCTAGGGTGCGCAACGCCTCGCGGCAGCCCATGTCACTCCACGGGTTGGCGCCCTGGCTCATCGGTCGCAGGCTCGGCCGTTCGGGGGCGCGGCGCCGGGTATACGGACGCGCGGTGTAGGACTCGAGCGCGTGCGACAGGACGTCGAGGCCCGCCGAGGCGACAACCTCGGACGGCAGGCTCGCGGTGCAGTTGGGGTCGACGAGCGCCTCCGTCGGGCGCAGCGCGTGTGACGCGATGCCGGTCTTGGCCTTCAGCGCCAACAGGTCGAAGATCGCGATCCCGGTGACCTCGCTGCCGGTGCCCGCCGTGGTGGGGCAGGCGATGTGCGGCCTGAGCGGGCCGGGCACGGGCCTGCCCTCGCCGATCGGCGCGTTGACATAGGCCAGCAGGTCGGCCGCATGCGTGCCGTACAGGTTGGCGGCCTTGCACGTGTCGATGACGGAGCCGCCGCCCAGTGATACGTAGCCGTCGGGCTTCGCCTCCTGCGCGAAACGCGCTGCGTCCAGAAACGACGCGTCGGTGGGCTCGACGTGGACGTCGGTGTAGGTGACGACGTCCAGGCCGGCCGCGATCAGCGAGTCGTGCGTCGCCGCAAAGACGGGCAGCGCGGCGACGTCGGCGTCGCTGAACAGCGCCACCCGCCGCAGCCCGAGGGCACGGGCCCGGTCGCCCACCTCCGCCAGGCAACCGCGCCCGAACGTCACCCGCGACGCGTCGACGGTGAAGGCGCCGTCGCAGCCCTCGGCGGGAATCGGGACATCGCAGCAGGACATCACCCGCCATCCTGTCAGACCGCGCGCGGGCTACCGGGGGTGCATGGGCGCCACCGGTTCGACGGTGGTGTCGGGGAGGCGGTGCTGTTCGATGTAGTCCCAACGGATCTGGTAGCCGAGCCCGGGTGCCGACGGTATCTCGACGAATCCGTCCGCGCCCAGCGGATCACAGGGCGCCTCGAGATAGGGGGGCGCGCTGTCGTAGCGCGCCCCGGGGCCGAGCAGCCCGCGCTCGTAGTATTCGCACACGTCCTCGCTGGTCGCGCCGAGCACCTGCAGGTTGCCGAAGCCGCTCATGTGGAGCTCGCAGCGCATGCCGACCGCCTCGCACATCGCGGCCAGCTTCATCACCCCGGTGATGCCGCCGCGCAGCACGTCGATGCGGCTGATGTCGGAGGCGTCGCGCAAGATCCAGTCCGCCCGGGTGTAGATGCCGCCCTCCGCGATCTCCGGTGAGCAGATGGGGATGTCGAGCTCGCGGGCAAGCTTGACGTAGGACTCCGCGCGGTATTCGGGCATCGGGTGCTCGTACCAGTAGAACCCAAGCTTTTCCAGTTCCCGGCCGACCCGCAGCGCGTCGGCGTAGGTGTGGTACGTGCCCCAGGGGTCGAACATCAGCACCATGTCGTCACCGACGGCGGCGCGCACCTCCCGGCAGGCCTGGATGTCCCAGTCCACGTACGACGGCCGGGGCAGCGCGGGTTGGCCCGTCGCGGGATTCCAATAGTGATAGGGGTGGATCTTGTAAGCGCGATAACCGCGCTGCTTGCATTCGGCCGCGTGCGCGGCGTATTGGTCCGGCGAGCCGAGATTGTTGAAGCTGCTGGCGTAGGCCTTGACCTTGTCGCGGGCGCCTCCGAGCAGCTTGTGCACGGGCAGGCCGGCCACGCGACCCGCCAGATCCCACAAAGCCAAATCGATGACGCTGCAGACATTTTCGGGGAGCTTGGCTGCCCACAGTTGCCGCCAGATCTCGGCCCGGTCCAGCGGGTCCTGGCCGGCGAGCAACGGTCCCAGAAAGTGGGTGATCAGCGCCTGATCTCCCGGCAGCAGGCCGTCCTGGTCGCCGTGGAAGTGCCCGCCGAGGTAGTAGCCCTCGGCGCCCTCGTCGGTGAGGATCTTGGTCACGGTCTGGACCACGCGGTAATCGGTCATCAGCTGGCCGAACGAGATTCGATCGACGAATGTCTCGAATGGGACGACCTGGACGCCGGTGATCTTCATGGCACCGAATTCTTCCGGCGGTGCGCGCGCCCGGAGTAGAGGCGAAGGTCCCGCACCCGCCGCCGGCTCTCAGTCGAGCCGGATCAACTTCACCCCGGCCGGCGAGTGGGTGGTCATGTCGCAGAGCAGCGCCTCGGTGGGATCGACTGCGTCGCAGGGGATTTCCGCGGCCACCAGGGCGCAGCTCTTGAACGTGCGCGCCGCCGCGCTGAGCAGGTGCTGTGCGTTTGCCGTCGCGCGGTGGACCCCCAGCGGCCAGCCCTGACCCGCGTGACCCCACAGGGCCACCTCGGTCGCCTGGCCGTCGAGGGAGGAGAGGACTTGCCGACGAACGCGCGCGTCGGCGGCGCTGAACGCCACGACCTCGAGTCGATAACGCAGACACTCGCCGTCGGCACGGATCACCCGCGCCGTCGAGGCCCGATCGGTCTCGCGGACGTCGAACGTTGGAGCGACCATCGATCCATTCCTCACCGCCGAACGCCAACGGTGCGGTCGGCGCGCCTGGGGGCTTGTCTCGGACTTGTCGGGACTACCCGACAGAGTGACACTTCGACGGTACTTTGTAAAGCTGCGGCCGGCGGGTCAGGGCCGCCTCCGGGCCTGGAGCTCGGTGAGGATTTCGTCGGTGCGCTGCCCGAGTTGCGGTGCCACGGAACGCGGCGCCCACGGCGTGCCGTGGAAATCGGCCGGTGTCGCCAGCATCGGCACGGCGGCCACGCCATGGGAACGTCCACCACGCCACCCGCCGCGCGGAACTGCTCGTCGGCGATGACGTCCTCGACCGTGTTGATCTGCGACTAGAAGAAGTCGGGCTCCCCCGCGAACACGTCGGCCCATCCGTCGAGCGGCCACTCGGTGCGGCCCACGGCGCGGCACAGTGCGGGCCAGTGCCGCTCACCCTCCAGCCCGACGATCCAGAACCGCCGACCGTCGCCGGCCGTGTAGTTGTTCATGCACGGGTTGCCCATCGATTCGCGTTGCCCGATGGCGATGGGCTGGCCGGTGCCCGTGCGCTGGCGGGCGACCAGCGCGGCGCAGACCGCGGCGGCCAGGCTCATGCCCGCGGCGTGGGCCGGGTGAGCAGGCGGGCCGACACCGACTCGTGGTCGAGCCCGAGGCGCTGCAAGGCACCGGGACGCAAGTTCGTCACGAATACGTCGGCCGCCGAGAGCAATTCGAATGCGGTGTCCCGGCCCGCCTCCTCGGTGAGGTCGAGGACGATGCTCCGCTTCGAGCGGTTGTCCATCTCGAAGGGCGGGTTGACGCCGAGGTCGCACCCGAGCATGCGGCCGAACATGCGCGCGGGGTCGCCGGAGGGCGGTTCGGCCATGGAAGGGACAGTAATCAGCCACCCGCTCAGAAGGGTGGTGGGTCCTCGTCGATGAGTGGGCCGGGCCCGGCTGGTTGGCCAAGGCGGGCCCGACGGTTGCGGTGGCGTTCGGTGGCGACGTGGTGTGCGCGGTTTTGGGCCCGGGTGCGCTGGCGCAGGGGCATCATCGCGGCGCGCTCCCCGCAGCGCTGGTCGGCGCCCACCGAGCGTCGGCGCGGAATGCCGGTGGGCGCACACAGACTGGGGAACAGCAGCGCGCTGCCCGGTGTCGTGACATAGGTGCGCCCGTCAGGCAGCCACCAGATCACCGTGCCATCGGCGAGCTGCTCGTCGCGCCAGCCCCAGAACGTCTTCAGCAAATG